>JBBQBC010000107.1:0-12997 GCA_038317155.1 Bacteroidales bacterium | reverse complement strand
ATCCCCGTTTACAATTTCGAAATAGGGTACACCCGGCCGGTCAGGTATTATTTCCTGACCTGTGGCAAAGTTTATGAACCCAATGGATAACAAGGCTATAATGCCAGCCTGTTTGAGGTTTGCTGACCTCATGGTTTTTATCAGTTTCATTGTTGTTTGGGTTATTGGTTAAAATAATTAAGTCGGGTTTTTTAAGCAAGCCTTCGGCAACGTTGCGAAATACGCAGTTATCTAAGATTTAAAAAGTTTTGTTGGAACCAGCCTTTGGGATTAAGGATACTTTTCCCCTTAGGGCGATTGGGAAGAAATCAGATTATTTCATTATGCCAGTAATAAAAGCCCAAGCCGGCTTTATCCGGCTTTTAGGCTGAAGCTTAGTTTCTCAGCACAAACTTAACCGGCAGGTTCATTCTCACCCTAACGGGTTTACTGCGCTGTTTGCCTGGCGTCCAGTCAGGCATTTCGCTTACTACCCTTACGGCTTCTTCGGTGCAGCCGCCTGCTACTCCGCGCAAAACTGCAATTGATGAAACTTTTCCATCCGGCTCAATTATAAAAGTAATATACACGATCCCGGTTATTCCGGTTTCCTTCGCAATTAATGGGTATTTAATGTTTTCTGAAAGGTATCTCATCAGGGCTGCATCACCTCCCGGAAATTCAGGCATGGTCTCTGCCACAATAAATATTTCAGGTTCACCCGCATCCGGATTTTCGGGCTGTAGTTCGGGCATTGTCCAGGGTTCTACTTTACCTTCCGGATCAATCTCGGTATTAACCGCAATATCCGGAAGATCTTTGATGTTGTTCTCAACCTCATTCATTGTAGTAGTTATCAAAGGTTTGGGAGGCTCAGGCCTGTTTTTTATAACAACATCAATGATTTCCTGAGTTGGTTCGGCAAGCGTCCGGGGAGGCAGGACAATACCTTTATCAGGGGTTTTCCACTCAAATGCTAACAGGGCAGCACTGATAGCAACAATAAGTCCTATTTGAAAAAAAACAGGACGTTTGCGCTCAAGGTCGGCACTGGCGGTTTTTCGTGATTCCATGGCTTTGGATTTTAAAAGTGAGTACTGGTTTTATGATGAAGATGCAAAAAGCATCAATTTTCCATAAACCTTTGAAAAAATCTCTTTCAATCACCCATTTCAATTAAATAGTCCCTCTTTAAAAAGTGGAATTCTCCGGAACCCTATATAATACAAACGCTTATTGAATGATCAATATTGCAGTTATATAAATCCTTAGAAGAGGCCGGATTCAATTATTGTGTAAACATACTTTCTGAAAACCGTTTTCGTTAATTAAAGGGGTGACAATTTATTACAATACTCCGGTAATAAATTTTATGTTGTTGATTTACAGATTGTTGTAAAATTCTAATCAATTTTTTAAATCATTGGTAATCAATTCATTGCTGCCTGCCCCGCCATTTCGGCGGGGTCGTTGCGTCTTTGCCTGCCTGATTGCTTGAGCAATCAAGCAGACAGGCGTGGGGAAAATATAACGGACTATTATTACTGTAAACAAACCTACAATTCATATTTTTGTCTGAAAGTAAATACTACCAGATGCCCGACTCCTTTTTGGAAGGTAACCCGAATGATCACCTGACCGACGAAGAACTGGTTCAGTTTTTCCGCAAATCAGGTGGGCAGGAAGTGATCGGCATACTGTTCAGGCGATATTCCCACCTGGTACTCGGTGTTTGCACCAAATATCTTCTTGAACGCGAATCAGCGCGCGATACCGCAATGGGCGTTTTTGAAAGTTTATTTACTTCTCTTCAAAAATATGAGGTACACAATTTCAAATCATGGTTGATCACCGTCACAAAAAGCCATTGTGCATTGGCGCTGCGTGAACAGAAAAAGGAGGCAGGAACCATCCGATGGGAAGAAAATCTGTTAGGGGAAGTTATGGAAAATAACCACTTCGCGCATCTTAACATAGAAGATGAAACAGAAGAGAGAATAAGAAAACTTCAGCAGGCTGTCAGTGATTTATCGCCGGGCCAGCAGCAATGCATCCTGCTGTTTTATTTTGACGATAAATCGTACCGGCAGATTTCTGAAACCACCGGACTCAGCCAGCATGAAGTAAAGAGTTACATTCAAAACGGTAAACGCAACCTTAAAAACAGCCTGGAAAAGTATTTTGACTGAAAAGAACATGGAAAAAGGAGAATCCCATAAACTGTTCACACCTTCGGGATGCCTGACGGAAGAAGCCCTCTTCAGGCATAGCAGGGGGCTATTGCAGGCAGCAGAATTGCAGCATGCAGATAACCACATTCAGACCTGCGAATTGTGTGCCCTGGCTCTGGAAGGATACGCTTTAACGACTCCTGATTCGTTTTCGGAAGACATGAACTGGTTAAATCAAAAATTTGCTGAAAACAATCAGATTTCCGGAATTCCTTTTCGTGCGGCTGACGCCGGGGTAAAGGTGGGAGATAAAACACCCGTAGGCAAAGGACGGAAATCATTTTTAATGAGGTACCGGATTGAACTGATAGCAGCCACATTGCTGTTACTGATTGCCATCGGTGGCCGACAGGTCTATCTTGGGCTAAAGAATCCGAGAAGCAGCGAAAATCAGACTGCACTGGCTGTGAAAACCGATTCGGTGGAAAAAGTTGTGGTTGAATCAGATTTAAAACCGGCATCCAGCGAAAAAAAAGACAATCAGGCTGAAAATAAACCAGGGCCCCAACACAGTATTGCCGGAGAAAGTAAACTAACAGAATCAGTGAATAAAGACCTGATAGTTGCAGATGATGTTGAAATATCCGATCAATCAATAATTGAAAATACCCTATCCAACTCCGAAACAACTGGGAATGCCCCCGAAATAGAGTCATCAAAAGTAGCTGAATTACCGGATATTCAATATATTGAAGGAGTAACAACTACCAGCAAAGCCAATAAAGCAATCAGATTATCCAGGGAAGCTGATAAAGAAGAAATGGCAGAAGCAGAGATATTTACAGTTGTGGAAGAAACTCCACACTTTCCCGGTGGAGAGGATGCACGAATAAAATTTCTGAAAGAAAATCTCACATATCCGGCTTTAGCCCGTGAGTCATCCATACAGGGAATTGTTTTTTTAACCTTAGTCATTGAAAAGGACGGAACCATCACAGATATAAGGGTTTTGAGAGGAATTGGCGGTGGCTGTGATGAAGAAGCCGTGCGGGTGCTTAAACTCATGCCCAAATGGATTCCCGGAAAACAAAGGGGAAAGCCGGTCAGGGTTCAGTTCAATCTGCCAGTTAAATTTTCACTGGCAGGATAGTTGCTTAAAAAAATTGAAAAATGTTCCTGATAAAAATAATAAGTATATTTTTGTCGGTGACACATTCCGGGATAACGATTTGCATATTGTCATGCAGCTTTTAAGTTTTAAGTAATAGAATTTTTGTTGTTCTACCCTTGTGGGCAGGAAATTTTGTTTTGACTTGTAAACATAGAAAATAACTGAAAATATAAAGCATGAAAATTAAACGCTTTCTTGTCATTTTTATCACCTTCGGCGTGGTTTTGCCATTTTCAGGAGTTAAAGGGCAAACAAAAGAAATCAATACGCTGAGCGACTCGATTTCAGGCATGCTGGAATTCGTTAAAGATGATTTTATCGCCGCATCACTCGACAGTCTGGCCAACCTTAAGTTTTTTGAAGGCTATGATTGTGCATCAGCAAAAGAGATTGAAAACATATTCGGATTTACTTCCGGATTTGTCCCTGTTTATGCCGATTCTGTTTACTATAACAGAATAAAAAAACTTAATGCGGCAACTACAGTTAATCTTACCTACAATCAGTATGTCAGGGATTATATTGAGCTCTACGCAGTAAGGAAACGGGCACTGACTGAAAGAGTGATGGGACTGGCTCAGATTTATTTCCCATTGTTTGAAGAACACCTCGACCGTTTTAATATGCCACTTGAATTGAAATATCTGGCCATTGTTGAATCGGCTTTAAATCCGGTAGCCAAATCTCCTGTTGGTGCTTCCGGTTTGTGGCAGTTTATGTACGGAACAGGCAAAATGTACAACCTGAATGTTACTTCGTTGGTGGATGATCGGCGTGATCCCATAAAATCAACTATTGCAGCCTGCCAGCACATGAGCGATTTGTATAAAATGTATCATGACTGGTTGTTGGTTTTAGCCGCTTATAACTCGGGAGCCGGGAATGTGAATAAAGCCATCAGGCGCTCTGGTGGTAAAATGGACTTCTGGCAAATACGACCCTTTCTGCCTCTCGAAACACGTGGCTATGTACCTGCCTTTATTGCGGTTAACTATGTAATGAGTTACGCAGCCGAACACAACCTCAGGCCGGTACAACCCCGCTTCTATCATTATGAAATTGACACCGTAGTGATTAAAGATGTGTTGTCATTTTCACAAATCTCAAAAATGCTGAATTTGCCGGCAGAAGAAATCCAATTTCTGAATCCTTCCTTTAAAAATGGAATTATTCCTGCAACCAAAGGAAACGTTTACACCCTCAGGCTTCAGAAGAAAAACATCCCTGACTTCGTGAACAACGAGGCCCAGTTGTATGCTTACCGTGCACAATCTGAACTTGAGAAAGAGCAGATGATGAATATGATGAAAACCGTTACTCAGGCTGAATATCACAAAGTTAAAAAAGGTGAAACACTGGCGTCGGTCGCGAAAAAATACCGCTGTACAAGCAGTGAGGTAAAACAGTGGAATCGCCTTAAATCAACCCACTTAAAAGTTGGACAGCGCCTTATTGTACGACCCGAAAATATAATTCCCAATGAAATGGCCTCAGCCAGTTCAAAAACTCAGTCAACAAAACAAGGTGTAATTGAAAACAATAAATCCGTTTCCGACAATTCAAAGATTGCACTGGCTACAAATACGGAAATAGTTCCTAAAGACACAGGAAACAGAGTTCCTGCAACAAAAATTGTAAATAAGTATCATAAAGTAAAATCAGGTGAGTCGATGGGAAAAATTGCAGACAAATACAATGTCTCTCTGACGAAAATGAAAACCTGGAATAATATTAAAGGGTCAACTATTCATCCCGGCGATAAACTCATAGTTGGGAAAACTGAAATTATTGAGCAGATTGCTGAGAATAAAGTCGAACCCACAGCAAAACCCCAAAAACAAAGCAATAACCTTGACTTTGTATATTATACTGTACGTCAGGGTGATACTCTTTGGAAAATCGCACAGAGCCATGATGGAACTACTGTTGAGCAAATAAAAAAGCTCAATAATATCTCCAACGAAAAATCACTCAAGCCGGGCCAGAAAATCAAGGTTGCTGTTGTTTCCTGATCGTCTGCTGTTTTTATTCTATTCCCTGGAAGATCAGATTTAAGTTATTGAGCCGGGCAACGTTGAAAAATGTTCCCGGCCTCTTTGTTTTTATTCAATCATATACTAAAGATCCGGTATATTTGTTATTCATATTTAACACATAATATGCGATGAAACTTTCAAGTTGGAAAACCGGGTTAAGCTTGATGCTTGGAACTGTTATGATGATGACAATTTCCTGTAACAATGATGAAAAACCGCTAAAACCATCGTCAACAGGGAAACCTTCTGAAATCCTGATTGTTTCCGAAAAGGCATTGTGGAAAAGCTCAGCCGGTGATTCAGTACGCGCGTTCTTTGCCCAGGCTGCTGTCGGTTTACCTCAGCCGGAGCCACTTTATAAGCTTGCACAGGTTGAGGAAGATGAGTTTAACCGTATATTGCAGTCGCACCGGAACATTTTTATCATGGTAATCGATAGCAGCTTTGATAAACCATTGGTCGAATTACGTCGCGATATCTGGGCTGCCCCTCAGAGAGTGGTAAAAATAACAGCGTCTTCCATCGAAGCAATAAAAAGCAGTTTTGCAGAAAAACAAATAGAAATACTTAATCTGTATGATAATGCAGAAATTGAAAGACTTCAGAAGCTTTATGCCAGGACTTTAAATTTTAAGGCTATTGAAATAATAAAGAAAAAATTCAACCTCAAAATACAGATACCCGCCGATTACTATGTTGCCAAAAATGAGCAAAACTTTATCTGGCTGAGGCGCGAGGCAAACAAGTTAAGCCAGGGTCTGATCATCTACACCTATCCATACACAGATACCGTTGCTTTTAATCCTCTTAAAATTGAATCGGTTCGGAATCAGTTTACAAGCCTTTATGTTCCTGGCCCAAGTGATAGTTCGTACATGGTAATCGCCAATGAATTTATCCAACCGGTCCACAGAACGCTCAGACTTAAAAATGAGCTTGCCGTTGAAATGCGGGGTTTGTGGGAAGTACATAAGGACTTTATGGGCGGGCCTTTCATAAGCTATACTTTTGTGGATAAGAAAAACAACATGGTGGTGACCCTCGATGGTTATGTTTATGCCCCTAATCAAGAAAAACGTGACATGCTCAAGCAGGTGCAGGCCATTTTACTTTCTTACGAATTCATTGAAAAATAATATTCAGGAAATGTGCTGAATTTTTATCTGAAAAATATTGTTGTCCGCTCAAAATCATGAGATTCTTCGCTTCGCCTGCCTGCCTGACGGCAATCAGGGTGCTCAGAATGTCACGCACTTACGAGAACTTTGGAGATTAAAATGCTAAAAGCCTGTTATTCTGAGATACCAGCCCCGGAAAAAGGGCCTTAAAGTTAAGGTGACAAAACTCCAAAATTTATTTGGGCACACGTTGGGAAACACGCGCCAGCGCATATAGATAATCATGTGTATGGTTTATCGGAAATGTTAGATGTGCATTTTCGGCTAAAGCCAGGGATAATGCATAAATCGGCATTCTGCTCCGGGCTGAAGCCCGGAGAAATTGAATCGATTTGGCTAAGAAAAAACCGGTTCATTGTCCTATCAATTTAGTCGATATTAAAAAGGATCGTATCAATACCCCCGGGTTCAGCCGGGGGATAATGAAAACTAATAATAACAGGGGCTTTAGCCCAAAAAGCGGCGTTAGTATCCTGGATGAGATGAATTCGACAACCTTTCTATAGGGGCTTAAAGTGGAGATGACAAAACCACTAAATTTATAAAGGCTCGCATTGGGAACCATTCACAAGAAAATTTTGATAATCAGGAACATACAAAAGATGTCATTGGTAACCTGCCTGATTGCCGTCAGGCAGGCAGGCGGAACGAAGTGAAGTGAAGAATCTCATTCCCGAAAGAAGATTTAACCGGACAATAATGTCTGAAAAACTTGCATTGAATTGTTTTTTATTATACTTTTGACTATCTGGTTAAACCATTCAATTAAACAAGCCAGATAAGTGTTAAATGACTGGTTTAGATTTAAATACCGAGCAATCGATTCTGGAAGCAGCCCGAAAAGTTTTCACACACAAAGGGTTTGATGGCGCAAGGATGCAGGAAATTGCCGACGAAGCTGGTATAAACAAGGCACTCTTACATTATTATTTCCGGAGTAAGGATAAACTGTTTGAAGCCATTTTCAAAGATGTGTTAAACACTGTTTTCACGAAAATTATCTCTTTGCTGATGTCGCCGGTTCCCCTTTTCGAAAAAATTGAAAAGGTGAGTTTCAATTACATAGAGATGTTGAAACAAAATCCGGATATAGCAATTTTCGTTTTCCACGAAATAAGCAGAAATCCGCAACGACTGGTCGGAAATTTTAAAAATGTAGGCGCCGACTTTGAAATCATTAGCAAGCAGATTGCTGAGGAGGTTGCCGCCGGTAATATAATCTCCATAAAAGCTGAACAACTGATAGCCAATCTCATCAGTATGTGTGTGTTTCCTTTTATGGCCAAACCGGTTTTAATGGGAATGACCGGTATGGATAAGGATGCCTGGCTCCGGTTCCTTGAAGAAAGAAAACAAATCATCCCTCAAACAATTATCACCGCATTAACACTGAGGAAATGAAAACCACAATCCGAGGCTTTATTGGCCTATTATTATTTTCCGGTAACCTCATGGCGCAACCATCGGGAATACTGACACTTGATTCCTGCTATAAACTGGCTGTTGCACACAATCCACTTACACGACAGGACCCGCTATACCGCGATGCCAACAAATTGCAGGAATCTGTTCTGAGTGATAATTATCTTCCACAGGTTTCTGTCGGTGGTCAGGTTAGCTGGCAATCAGCTGTAACATCTTTGCCAATCTCAATTCCAAATATTGTAATTCCTTCGCCCGACAAAGACAGCTATAGACTGAACCTGGATATTAACCAAATGATCTGGGATGGGGGGGCTACCAAAAAGCAGAAGGAGCTTGAAAGGGCAGGGCTTCTTGTCAACCTTCAGTCGGTTGAGGCAGAAAATTATCGCCTGCGTGAGATAGTCAACCAGGTTTTTTTTAACATCCTGCTTATCCGTGAAAACGAAAAACTGCTTAAACTGAGTATGTCAGAAATACAGTCGAGGCTGGGCCGCGTGAGGGCCGGAGTTTTCAATGGCACGGTTCTTCCGTCGAATGCCGATGTGCTCGATGCAGAAATAATCAGAATAGAACAATCACTCACGGAACTGGCACATAACAGGGCTGCGGCTGTTTTTCGGCTTGGAGAAATAACCGGGCAAACTTTTAACCCCGGAATAGAACTGGTTTTGCCTGTTTTCGACACTCTTCCACTGGCAAATACCCGATTAAGACCGGAATTCCATTTGCTTGAACTTCAACAGGATAAACTTGCTGTGCAGCAAAATATGACCGGACTAAAAGTAATGCCGCGCGTTTCAGCCTTTGGGACTCTGGGTTATGGAAAGCCGGGATTAAATATGTTGTCGGACCAGTTCGATGCCTGGGCCATAGCCGGAGCACGATTTTCATGGACCCTCTGGAACTGGAACCAGCAGAAAAAGGAATATCAGATTATTGGTATTCAGAAAGATGTGATTGAAACCCAGAAGGAAAACCACGAAAGAAACCAACGCATCCTGTTGAACAACCTGAATCAGGAGATTTTAAAAACCGAAAATCTGATTGCAGCGGACCACCGCATTGTAAAACTTCGCGAAGCCATCGCCAAATCGGCCGGAGCGCAGCTCGATCAGGGGATTATAACCTCCTCGGAGTTCCTTACAGAACAGAATGCCCGAACTCAGGCCAACCTCAACATGAGCCTGCACTTTATACAGTTGCAGTATGCAAGACTTAACTACATCTCAGCCATTGGATTACTGAAATAATAATGGTAACAACGAAATAAATACACGGCTCAAAATGGAAACACAACGAACATTAATATTACTTACTATGATTACTGGTCTTTTGGTTTCGTGCAACCAGAAAAAGGAAGTTTCAGATGCATACGGAAATTTTGAAGCTGTTGAAACAACTATTTCCAGTGAAGCTAATGGAAGGATTATCTGGCTGAACATTACCGAGGGGCAGATCCTGAAAACAGGCGATACGGTTGGACTGATTGATACGACTGACCTGCATTATAAAAAGCTTCAATTGCAGGCTCAGAAATCGGCTGTAGCCAGCAAATCAGCCAGTATCAATGCGCAGACGGCGGTATATTATCAGCAAAAAGCCAACCTGAAAACCGATCTGAGCCGGGTCGAAAACCTGCTCAAAGAGCAGGCTGCCACGCCCAAACAACTCGATGATATAACCGGCGCTATCCGGGTAATTGACCAGCAAATATCAGGTGTTAAAACACAATTGACTGCGGTGGGCGATGAAATGAAGGCCCTGGATGCGCAGATTTCACAGGTAAATGAAGCCCTGAAACGCTGTTACCTGGTCAACACGGTAGAAGGTACCGTTTTGGCCCGCTTCGCCCAAACCGGCGAAGTGACTGCATTTGGGAAGCCACTGTATAAAATTGCCAACCTTAAAACCATGGACCTGAGGGTTTACATAAGCGGCGATATGCTTGCAGGTGTAAAAACCGGTCAGAAAGCAAAAGTATTTATCGATTCACCGAAAGAAATGGAAGAACTCGAAGGAACTGTTACCTGGGTATCGCCCTCTGCTGAATTTACACCAAAAATTATTCAGACCCGTGAAGAAAGAGTGAACCTCGTTTATGCCGTAAAACTAAGTGTTGTAAACGACGGAAGGTTGAAAATTGCAATGCCTGCCGAGGTTATTTTTAAGAAATAGATTACCTTCGGCACGTATTCACCAATTAATCTATGTAAAGATGAAACAGACACTAATTCTTGCAATTCTGGGCCTGGCCCTTATTTTCCCTTCAATTGCCAAAGCGCAAAACACAAAAGCAGACCGTATTGCAGGCTTTTACCTGACCTATGATGACGAAACCAATAAGGAAAAATCGCAGGTAAAGATTCACAAAGCTTCGAATGGAAAATATGTTGGTGAAATTGTCTGGCTGAAAGACCCTAAAGAAACCAATGGAAAAGAAAAACTTGACAAGAATAATCCCGAATCTAAACTACAGTCACGCAAAATTATGGGACTTCAGATTCTGAAGGATTTTACTTATGATGGCGGAAATGACGAGTGGAGTGAGGGTACCATTTATAATCCCAGCAGCGGTAAAACCTACAACTGCTATATGAAATTTGAAAATGGCAAATCACTCAAAATCAGGGGTTATATAGGCAAAGTATGGATGGGCCTGGGTAAAACTGCCGTTTGGACCAAAGAGGATGCGTTAAGAAAATAGATAATTTGATGTCAGAATATGCGATAAGTTGTGAAGGCATTAGCAGGGGTTACGGAAAGACGCAAGCCCTTGACAACATAAGCTTTTCGATTAAAAGGGGTGAGATTTTCGGCTTTATTGGACCCGACGGAGCGGGAAAAACAACCCTTTTCCGCATTCTGACTACCTTGCTGCTGCCAGACGTTGGAACTGCTGTTGTTGAAAATCTTGACGTAGTAAAGGATTACAAAAAGCTAAGAAAAATTCTGGGATACATGCCCGGCAAATTCTCGCTTTATCAGGATCTGACAGTGGAGGAAAATCTGGCCTTTTTTGCCGGAATTTTTAAAGCCGACATTAAAGAGAATTACTATCTGATCCGCGATATTTACGACCAGATTGCGCCCTTTGCCAAACGCCGGGCAGGGAAACTTTCGGGCGGTATGAAGCAAAAGCTTGCACTTTCATGTGCATTGATACACAAACCCGTTGTACTGGTGCTTGACGAGCCAACCACCGGTGTGGATGCTGTTTCGCGCCGCGAATTCTGGGAAATGCTTATCAGGCTCAGGAAAGAAGGCATTACCATCGTAGTGGCAACTCCCTACATGGATGAAGCGGTGCTTTGCGACAGGGTTGCTTTGATTCAGCATGGCAAAATTCTCGCAACCGATACACCCGAAGCCATTACCAAAGCCTTCCGCTGGCAGCTTTTCCGCATCAGGAATGGCAATACCCTCAGCCTCATCAGGACACTGAAAAGTTTACCTGAAATCAACAGCGCGGATATGTTTGGCGATTATGTTCATGCTACAGCTAAACCGGGCGGTCTCAGCGCTGAACAAATTAAGGCTTTCCTTATACAGCAGGGGTTTAAAGAACCGGAAGTCAGCGAAACTACCGCAGGTATTGAAGATTGCTTTATTGACCTGATGCGTTCCGGAAATGAATGATAATCAAGCAGGAAGACCGGCAATGAAAGTAAATGAATATGCCATTGAAGCAGAAGACATGGTTAAGCGGTTCGGTAGTTTTGTAGCCAACGACCACCTGACATTTTCGGTTTTCAAAGGCGAGATTTTCGGTTTTCTGGGAGCTAATGGCGCCGGCAAAACCACCGCCATCAGGATACTGTGCGGATTGTCAAAACCCACTTCCGGGAAGATCAGAGTAGCCGGATACGATGTATTCACGCAGACAGAAAAGATCAAACAACGCATTGGTTATATGAGCCAGCGTTTTTCGCTATACGAGGACCTTACTGTAGGTGAAAACTTCCGTTTCTATGGTGGTATTTATGGGATGAGCCGCATTGACATTAAAAACAAAACCGCTGAAATGCTTGGCCGGCTTGAAATTTCCCATCTCGAAAAAACCATTATCGCCGCTCTCCCTTTGGGCACCAGGCAAAAACTGGCTTTCTCGGTCGCCATTATGCATACCCCTGAAATTGTTTTTCTGGATGAACCCACCGGCGGTGTTGATCCGATTACCCGAAGGCAATTCTGGGAGCTGATTTACGAAACGGCGGCTTCGGGTATTACTGTATTTGTAACCACACATTACATGGACGAAGCGGAATACTGCAACCGCGTTTCGATTATGGTGGACGGAAGAATTGAAGCACTTGACACCCCCGCCAGGCTTAAAGAGATTTACAACTCAGTCAATATGAATGATGTGTTTCTGAAACTGGCCCGGAAATCAGTTAACGGCGAATAACATGAAATGAATGAATTACGGAATTTACGTTGATTGACTAAACCTTATCATGAGGAGATTTGTAATTAAAGAATTCCTGCATATTTTCCGCGATGTCCGCTCTATGGTTATCCTTTTCGGGATGCCATTGGTTCAGGTGTTGCTGTTCGGATTTGCCATTACGAATGAAGTCAAAGATGTAAAAGTCTCAGTGGTTGACCCATCGCACGATCAGGTTACCACGGCCATTCAGCAAAAACTGTTTGCTTCCGGCTATTTTCTTCCTGGAGAAATTCTCTTATCACAGGGTGAAATCGAGGAAAGTTTCCGTAAGGGCAGGAATAAAATGGTTATCGTGTTTGAAGATAACTTCGCACAAAAGCTCGGGCGTGGCGAAAAGCCGTCTATCCAGCTAATTGCCGACGCTTCGGACCCCAACACTGCCAACCTGCTGGTCAGCTACGCCAACGGTATCATTGCCGCCTACAACCAATCTTTGAGAATCGGTTCCAATGGCCCCGTTATCATACCGGAAGTCAGGATGATGTATAACCCTGCCATGAAAGGGGTATATATGTTTGTGCCGGGAATTATCACAATTTTACTTATGCTTGTTTCGGCTATGATGACTTCTATATCTATCGCCCGTGAAA
>JBBQBC010000106.1:0-13067 GCA_038317155.1 Bacteroidales bacterium | reverse complement strand
GCATCTGACCATTGGTATCTTCTATTTTTCTTTTGCTAAAAGCATCTATAAACGAGTAGGCAGCCATTAAATCTTCATCTTTTGCAGCAATATCAACCATAATGGAATTTGAAAGCAACATATTCAAGGTTTTAAGTCTGTTCTTTCCCCAATTACGTTGTTTTGCAAACGATATCAATTCGCATTTGGTAACCGAAGAAATAATCGGAACACAGTCGGAAGCGGTGATTTGCAGTTCGGCTTCTATTTTTTTCGCTATTGAATTTTGGGTGAGGTAATGAACTAAAATACACGAATCAAGCACAAATCGTCTCATATAACTTTAGTCTAACTCGTTAATGATTTCTTCCCAGGATTCATCTCCCGGCCACTTACCGATTAGTGAGGCAAATGGATTGAATGACCGTCGTACTTTTAGCTGAAATTCAATTTGTTGATGTACGGTTAATGCCAGCGGAATTTTTGCAAAATACTTATCTGATTTTCCTGGTTCCGAAAAACTATGAATTTCTATAAAGGATAATTTTCCATTGGGTTTATAATTTGCCATCCCTGTAATGGTAAGCTCCTTGCCAACGTATTCCAGCATTTGTTGAAACAATGCATCATCCCCTACTGTTGCGTTTATGGCGCCATCAAGGGTAACCAACACAACTTTATGTTTGGAATATTTTAGTTCGTCAAAAGTACCCAAAACGGTAACTTTAGCGGGTGCAGGAATACTCTCCGTTAACAACTCAATTTTTTTAAAATCGTCAATTCTAATTTCTATTTCAGGAACCGTTTGTCTGTTTGACAAGTGGAAAACTTGCTTTTTGTCCGTAAAATTCTTTTTAAAATTTATCAATGATTTAAGCAATGATTTGTCGAGATTACCCTTGTCTTCACTATCTATTAATGCCGCCCGAAAAGATTCAATAACCAGAGCCATCGGCGTTAATTGGTTTAAATCGCCCCAAAGTTCAGGTTTGAAAGCATCCATTTGTAGTGCCTTTACGGAGTCGGAAAAATAATTACAATCGAGGAGCATCGCAGTTCCATTAACCTCATCAGAGACTAATTTTTCAAGCCTTATTTCACTCGCCTTCCTGAATTGGGGAGACATTTCAATATCACTATAGCCAAATACTTTTAGCATTAGTGCTTTTTCGGCAATCTCTTTGGTGCTTTTTGCCAATAAACTCAGGCGGTCAAATTCTATCTGGCCCCTGTCCTTTGTATTGCCTGTTATTGTAATATCGTAATTCATGGTAGCCTCCTTTCTTATTATTCCTGCACAAATCCTGTTTAATCCAAACATTTATTTAATTTCATCATCCAAAGATACAGTCTTTTATATTTATTCTATTCATTGAACCGAAAGTTATGCTAACCTTTCAGGTTATATACTTTAATGCTGTCAAGTTGAATATAAGAATGATTATTATCTGCCGTAAACTTCAACTCAAATGATTGGCAAAAGGAATTCATTCTGAGTAACCTAATTGAGAACAGGAATAATTTCACTTTCATTTCAAGCAGGTTGTTCCATCTCAAAAAGTTTAATCCCGTTTTTCAGCATCCCGATTTATGAGCAACTCCCATCTTTTATATTAGCCTGTACAGTTAAAAAATCAATCTTATTGTTAAATCAGATATCTTAATAAACTAATTCTTCAAATATTATCGTATTTCCTCTGCTAATATAGATAGATTTTAAATATTCTGACTATTTATCTGACTTTATAATTTAAAAATCACTCATATCCAGTCCAAAAGAAGAAATCCTTGCTACCCATTCACCATCCCGATCCTGTGCGTATGGGGTCGGGATTCCTAACCCGCCTCGTCAAGCAATCAGGCTGTATAAAATAACCCCGGATTCCGGGCAGAGTTTTTACTTTCATTACTAATTCATACATTTACGAAGTTTTTTAGCCATCAAAAGCTCAGGCAGAACAAAAACCGTTAAAATAGTGTTATATTTTTGTTAATTTTGCAAGATACAGGGAAACATAAACCATACAAGGAGATCTTAAATATGTCAAAACTCGCGGTAAATTACATGGGAATATCACTCAAGAATCCCATCATTGTCGGATCAAGTAATCTTGTTAACAATCTTGAAATGCTGAAGAAACTGCAGGATGCGGGTGCTGCTGCCATTGTTTACAAGTCACTGTTTGAAGAACAGATTCAGCTTGAAAGCATTCAGTTTCAAGACGAAATGGAGTTATACAATGAGCGCAATGCAGAGATGATCAGTTTATTTCCGGGCATGGAACACGCCGGGCCTGAAGAACATCTTGTAAAACTTCGCGAAGCCAAAGCCTTGCTTGACATTCCATTGATTGCCAGTCTTAACTGCGTTTTTACAGAAACCTGGGTTGAATATGCCGGACTGATGGAAAAGACCGGGGTTGACGGGATTGAACTAAATTTTTACTCAGTTCCGCGTGATTTTGAAACCGAAGCAAAGTCTATAGAGGACGAGCAGGTTTCGGTGGTCGAATCAGTTTGTAAAAAAGTTAAAATTCCTGTCAGTGTAAAATTAAGTCCTTTTTATACCAACCCGCTTCAGTTGATTTCCCGCATGGCTAAAGCCGGAGCCAAAGGTTTTGTGCTTTTCAACCGTATGTTTGAGCCGGATATCAACCTGGATACACTTGAGCATAGCACGCCCTTCAACCTAAGCAACGAAGGTGACTATCGCCTTGCGCTCAGGTATGCAGGGGTTTTGTATAATAACACCCATGCTTCTATCTGCACAACAACTGGCATATACACTGGTAATGATGTAGTTAAATCGGTTCTTGCCGGAGCTGATGCTGTTCAGATTGTGAGTGCCCTTTACAAACACAAGCCTGAATTGATTGGCAGTATTTTGGCAGACATTGAAAAGTTTAT
The DNA here is from genome assembly GCA_038317155.1 of Bacteroidales bacterium. Taxonomy (GTDB): domain Bacteria; phylum Bacteroidota; class Bacteroidia; order Bacteroidales; family Lentimicrobiaceae; genus Lentimicrobium. Next base: position 10,181 of record JBBQBC010000106.1, on the reverse strand, counting down.
GGATAAACATGGATTTGAAGACCTGAACGCATTCAGGGGTAAGCTTTCGAAAGCAATGGTGAAAGATCCATACATCTACAAGAGAGCCCAATACATAGACCTTTTGTTACATTCAGATAAAATTTTGAAGAAATATCCAATGATTTGAAAGATGTTTCAAATACAATTAAAAGCCGGAGTTATCCGGCTTTTTTTTATTATCCTGGGGTCAACTGATGAACGCGCACCGAAAGGGCTTGCCCCGATCGCCATTGGACTTGGCCTCACCCTGATCCACCTTGTCACCATTCCTGTGACCAATACTTCGGTTAACCCTGCCAGAAGCACTGGCCCCGCTCTCCTGGAGGGTGGAATTGCGCTGCAGCAACTCTGGTTCTTCTGGGTTATGCCAATTATGGGAGCCTTGTTGGCAGGTTTTGCCTACAAATGGCTTGGGAAAAAAGACAAATAAAAGGTTTTCTTTATTCCGGATTAATGCAAAAGGGGGCTTTGCCCTCTTTTTTTTATCTCAGAAAGGAAAATCCTCAAGCGTTTCCTTTACTTTTAATTTTTCCTGAACCGGCTTGTCTGCCAGCTTATGTGTTGCATTTCCTTCCACAAAAATTGCACGGTAGGGTTTTGTCGGACACGCATATTCACAGGCACCACATCCAATACAAATTTTGTCATTTACTTCAGGAATTGTCAGGCGGTCTTTGTAAGGCACCATATTAACCGCTTTGGTCGGACAGTGCTCGGAGCATGCACCACAATCAGTGTTATCTGTATAAACTACACAATTCTCCTTAACAAATTTGGCTTTACCGATCTGCATTAGTTTTTTCTGCTCCGGCACCAGCAGTTTAATGGCATCTGTCGGACATACTTTTCCACAGAGGTTACAATCGAAGTTGCAAAAACCTGCATGATAATCCATGTAAGGCTGCATAAAACCCTGAAGTCCATACTGAAGCAGAGATGGCTGCAGAACCTGTGTAGGACAAACACTTACACACAGATGGCAGGCTGTGCAATTAAGATTGAAATGGAGGTGGTTTTCAGAACCGGGGGGTGTTGAAACAAGCGTTCTGGCTTCCGGAATCTCAGTAGGCTTTTCGCCTCCGGTCACTCTGGTGGCATAAGCCTTTATTGAGAGAAAAGCGGTAGATATAAAAAATGCTTTAATCAGCGTTCTTCGCTTGTTTGAATTGCCTTCAGGGCGGTTGTCACTGAACGAAGTATCGATCCTGACAGGATAGGTAAAAAGAACCCCATCAGAAGGACATACCTTGAGGCAATTAAAGCAACTGACACATCTCGAATAATCAACGGTTTTAGTTTTGACATCAATACATTGTGATTTACAAACCTGACTGCAAGAGCCACAACTGTTGCAAGCAAGTTTATCAAGCTTAATTTTGAAGAGAGAAAACCGGGAAATCAGTCCGAGGAAAGTACCAACGGGGCATAGGGTATTGCAGTATAACCTGCCGTGAAATGCAGACATCCAGCCAATAAGCAGGAAAAATCCGGATGCGAAAGCAATCGAAGCAGTTTGCAATCCTTTAAATTCCGTTTTGGGCAACCAGAAAAGATCCTGTTTTTCCAGTAATCCGGCCATTCCGTTGCCTCCCAGCAGGATACCCGGCCTGATCAGATTGGCCATAATCCGGCCAAAATTACTGTATGGATCAAACAGGTTCAGCATGAGTGAAGTTCCCAAAATAAATGAAACTACAACTAAAAAGAGAACCGAATACCTGATAACATTGCTTGCTTTGGCGTATCTGAGTGGCTTCAGTTTAAAAAACCGTCGCCTGATCCGGGAAATAGCATCCTGAACTGTTCCCAGCGGGCAAACACTTGAGCAATATACCCTTCCAAAAAACAGCGCAATTATTATAAACAGGACAAATCCAAAAGCAGAAAGGCTTGCATATCCGATAAATTTTACAAAAGAGGGAATAAACTGCGGCCAGGTAATAGCATTGATCAGCCATGCCGGAATCCACTGAGCCGGATCGAGAAAGATAAGCGTGGTCAGAAGCAAAAAAATGAGGGAAACGGTAACTCTGATTGTCTTGAGCCAGGAAAGCCTATGCATATTAAATCTTAATCCTGTTTATGGAAAGTTTATCGAGGGCCATAGTGCCAAGCTTCATTTCATTTGCTATGCGAATGTGTGGAATATCTTCAGGCTTTTTCCCAAAAATTTTCGTTGCAGCAGCATCAGCAGCAACGATATCGGTGGAAATAATCAATTGCTTCATCGTAACGATATCTGCTTCAGAAACCCCGCGAGGTCCGTTGCGCATCATCACCCTGTATCCATCAATAACATTCAGGGTTGGTTTGCGCCACGATACGAAATCAGCAATACACTGTTGCAAATCGTTGCGATGCCAGTAACGGCGATCCCAGACAACCCCCATAAGATTTTTCATTGAAAGGGAAAGGCTGGCAGAACTATGATGTTTGAGTACTGGAACATTAATAAACACATCGGAAGAAAGCATCAATTCATGGACCTTAGCCTGCTTCAGGCTCTTGCCATTGGGAATATTAACAGTCTGATAATAGCTTTCGGTGTTGCCCGGAACAACTTTGCCACCTGCATCTTTAACCGCCTTCTCAATACCGCTGTTTTTGTAGCACAGGTTCCAGGCATCGCAGGTATTGTCGAACACATAAACTTCGGATGCACCGGCATCGAGGCAGTGTTTTACAATACGGGCTACCAGTTTTGGATTGGTATTGCCTGCCCTTTCGGGAGAAACGTCCCAGCCAATATTGGGTTTTACAACGACTTTCTGGCCTTTTTTTACGAATTTTGTCATTCCGCCAAGAGAAGCAATAGCCCGATCGAACATAACATCCGGTTCACCATCGCGCACGGCAACAAGGTCATAAAGCATAAAACCCGGCATAGCTGCCGAAAGCTTTTCAAAACCTGCAAAACTTCCGACAGTTCCTGCAACGATACCTGCAGTAGAACTTTTTACAATAAACTCACGTCGTTTCATAAGCTATTTTATTGGCATTTGATTACGTTTGCTTATTCGCAACCTTTAACAAATGATTATTTCAGGTAAAAATAATTATTTTGCGCAATATGAATGATTATTTTGGCGAAATGTATAATAATAAAACAAAATTTTATCTTTGTATTGTCTTCACAACTCAACAAATGAGCATTTTAATTAATATTCCATGGATATGAATGAAGCAATTTTAAAGAAACCAACTTTAACAAGCAGCATTGCTATTAATTCTGCCGCGCTTTTACTAATCTATTTTACGCCGGCCATTTCGCACCTGATGAATTTCCCGCTCTATCTGATTGAACCTATGCGGTTAATGCTGATTATAGCCATGGTGCACAGCAACAGGCAGAACGCTTTTCTGCTTGCGATTTCACTGCCTTTGTTCTCATTCGCTGTTTCAGGACACCCTGTTTTTTATAAAATGCTCCTGATATCGGCAGAACTTACTTTAAATGTTTGGCTTTACTTCATATTCCTGAAAGTTTTCAGAAACAGTTTTACCGCTATGCTTTCGGGCATCGTTATTAGTAAAGTGGTCTATTATCTGTTGAAAGCACTGTTAATTTCGATGATGATTACAGGGCCTGGCTTATTCGCAACCCCCATCTGGGTTCAGGTTCTCACCACACTGATATTCAGCGGGTATGCATTTGTGGTATTGAGAAAAAGAGATGCAGAAAATGCCAGGTAAAGGCAGAAAAAGAATCGGGTAATGATTAAGTTAGGTGATGTTTCGGAGGTGGTCCATATTTCTAGCAACATTAGAGAGATGACTCTGATTTTCCGCCAATAGTCAGCCTGACAATAGCAATCAGCATTACTGCCGAGCTGATCCATTGAACCGGTGTCAGTACCTTGCCGTGAAAGAGATAATCAAACATAATCGCCGATAGTGGAAAGCACAATTCACATATTGTCGCAACCATCGCTCTGACTTTCCGGAGACCATAATAGTAAAGGAAAATTGCGCCAGATCCGGTGGTGAAGGTGATGATGAGAAAAATCATCCAATTGTTTGGCGTAACCGAAGCGAAACCGCCCAAAGATCCGGTAATCAGGACAAAAACAAGCATAATTAATGTGGTGAAGCCGTATCGGAAGAAAGTTGCAGCCTGAAAAGAAACACTGCGCAACATCCCTTTTCCGAGAACAGTGGCAGAGCCAAAGGAGAAGGCTGCAAGAAGCGAATAGGCTGCAGCCAGGGGAGTTTTCGATCCTGCATTAAAATCAGGCCACTGCAGGCCAAATGTTAAAAAATAGCCGGCGATTATAGCAAGCGACGCCCATAGTAAAAAATTCTTTTTAAGTTTTTCACGCAATAACAAGGCTGCAAGGGTTATAGCAAATACAGGCTGCAACTTCTGCAACAATACCACAATGGTGAGGTCGCGGAATTCGACAAGAAAAAGGGCCCTGACAATAGACATTGTGCCTATCGCGCCTCCCATTAATGCCACCAAGAAAATATAGATTAAGTCCTTACGGGAAAAGTCTTTCATCAACCTGTATTCTTTGTAAAGAAACACGTTCATGATTGCGAAAGGAAGTGCATGTAAAATGAATACAACCAGGCCAATATCAAGGTTGTATAACTGAGGGGTCAGTACAATTCCGTCGAGCCCCCAGAGCATTGCTGAAAAACAGATGGCAATCGCACCAATGATAACAGAAGTTTTTTTCGCGGTCATTTCCCGGATAAATACATTCAAAAATGGAAGTGCAAATCTATGAAATATATGTTCCTGAAAAGGAATTGTAAAAAAGCGATTAGAAGTATGGCTGGAATCAGGAAATTACAATTCCTGTGTTGGCGCTATCAATCATTTTATTTCCCTGGTTTATCGGAAACCTCAGCCGTACATTGTCGGCTAAAGCCTGGAATAGAGCATAAAATAGCATCATGCACCGGGCTGAAGCCTGGAGAAACGGAATTGATCCGGCGAAGAAAAAACCGGTTCAGTGCCATCTGACTTTAGACGATTTTTAAAAGAAGCGTATCAGATACCCCCGGCTTTAGCACAAAAAGCGGCGATAGTATCAATTTATGCCGGGCCAAACTTTTTTTCGATAACCTGGCTGCGAAAATCAAAAATCCCCTTAACCCTTTTGTTAACAATGTTACCGGCAAATAATTCACCCAATTTACCCAGGGGAAGCTCGTAATTCACTATATCACGCATTTCGACTCCTTCCGGAGTTTCCCTGAAAAAATGCTGATGGTGCCACAATTTAAAGGGACCTTTCAACTGATTATCCACAAAGTATTCATACTCTTTAACATGGGTTATTTCGGTTATCCACCCGAGGGGGATTCCTAAAAGCGGACTAACTGTATATCTGATGATGAGCCCCTGATACATCCGGGGCATAGGGTCTGGAAATTTGATGATAAAATTCATTTCCGGAGGAGTTATCACCGATAAATTTGCGGGATTAGAAAAAAAGTCCCAACATTCCTCAAGAGATGCATTTACAATTTGGGTAGTCTGAAATACAGGCATATTTTAAGTTTTTAAAACATTTTTAGGATCAGCAACCAGTCTGCCTCCTCTGACAGTTGCCCCAATGGCTATCCCGGAGGAAATCAGAACAATATTTTTAATAATGTATTGTCCCTCTAAAGTAGGGACGAATGGGAAATGGGTAAAAGTAACGTCAGGAAAAAGAAATAAGGGCGTGAGCGTGCCAAGCATTTGCATGAAAAGCAGTAGCAAGGTTTCCCGAAGAAAAATCCCCGAAATAAGACCCAAACCTATCAGTGTTTCCCATAATGCAAGTATCAGCATAGCACTCCTGCCACTTATCAAACCAAACGACAATTCAGTAATAGTTATCGTTGCAATATTTTCAGCAGAACTCAAATCAGGGAAAAACTTCAACACACCGAACCACACAAAAATTAATCCGACACTCAATCTAAGGAAGAGAATTCCGTGCCCGGCCATCCAGGTTGTTATCTTAAAGTCAATTTTAACAAAACGACTACTTGAATTTTCCATAATTTCATTTGATCAAATATTAACAATTAAAATGAGTTGTTGTTTAATTATCTCCTAATTTTAATAAACAATATAATTTAACATTTTTTTAACATTTTTGATTAATAATTCTATCATACTGTATATTAGCTATTTAAATTCGAAATCTTATCAGCAAATGATATTTTGTTTATTGTTTTTTATTTTTTGTTAAACATTTTTATTAAACTACCGTTGTTTAGTTACAATTAATTCAATCAATAACTTTAAATCTTAAAATCATGAAAACCGATAGTTTTACGCTCCGTTCCAGTATTTTCCTACTGCTATTGTTGCCTGTTATGTTGTTTGGCCAGGCCAGACTTCAGGTAATACACAATTCAGCCGATGCGGCTGCCGCCCAGGTGGATGTGTGGCTAAATGATCAGCTTTTGCTTGATAATTTTGCTTTCCGCACTGCTTCACCATTTATTGATGCTCCTGCTGGCGTAGATTTCGACGTGGTCATTCAATCTTCAAATTCCACAGATACAACAAACGCGCTGGCCCGTTTTACTTACAATTTGGTTGATGGGGAGACTTATGTTTTGGTTGCCAATGGAATTGTAGTTCCAACGGGATACACCCCTCCTACCCCATTTAACATTTACGTTTACGCAATGGGGCGCGAAAATGCCTCCAATCCGGCAAACACCGATCTGCTTGTTTTCCATGGTTCCACTGATGCTCCCACTGTAGATGTTGTTGAAGTTGGTGTTGGAGCCGGCACTATTGTTAACAATCTCGGATATTCAGCATTTGCCGGATATCTTGAATTGCCTGCGCTTGATTTCAGCATTCAGATTCGTGATCAAACCGGAACCACCACTGTTGCGCAGTTTGCAGCGCCGCTTGCCACGCTTGGACTTAACGGTGCAGCGGCAGTTGTAGTCGCTTCAGGATTCCTCGACCCGTCTGTCAATAACAATGGTGCCGCTTTTGGTCTTTATGTTGCGTTGCCATCGGGAGGCGATCTTGTGGCTCTACCTTCAGTTCCCATTTCAACTGCTCGTATACAGGCAATCCACAATTCAGCCGATGCCGCAGCCGCTCAGGTCGATGTATGGTTGAACGACCAGCTTTTGATTGATAATTTTGCTTTCCGTACCGCTTCGCCCTTTATAGACGCTCCGGCAGGAGTTGATTTCGATGTGGTTATCCAACCTTCAAATTCAACCGATACTACCAATGCACTTGCAAGGTTTACCTACAACTTAAACGGCGGGAGTAAATATACGCTCGTAGCCAATGGCATTGTTTCTCCATCAGGTTACACTCCCAGCACACCTTTTAATATATATGTGTATGATATGAGTCGCGAGTTTGCCTCAAATCCGGCAAATTCAGACGTACTTGTATTCCATGGTTCAACCGACGCTCCCACAGTGGATATTGTTGAGACAGGTTCCAGGGCAGGAACCATCGTAGACAACCTTTCCTATGGTAATTTTGCCGGCTATCTTGAGCTCCCGACCGACGACTATATTGTGGCTGTCCGCGATGAGACCGGAACAGCAACTGTGGCAATGTACCAGGCTCCGCTGGCCACCCTTGGCCTTGATGGTGCTGCAATGGCTGTTGTTGCTTCCGGCTTCCTGAATCCATCCGTAAACAGCAATGGCGCCGCTTTTGGCCTCTTTGTTGCACTGCCTGCAGGAGGTGCGCTTGTTGAACTTCCTGCTTACACACCAACTGCACGTGTGCAGGTAATACACAATTCCGCCGATGTCGCTGCCGCTCAGGTTGATGTATGGTTGAACGATCAGCTTTTGCTTGATAACTTTGCTTTCCGCACCGCTTCACCATTTATTGATGCTCCTGCTGGCGTAGATTTCGACGTGGTCATTCAACCTTCAAATTCCACAGATACCACAAACGCGCTGGCCCGTTTTACTTACAATCTGGTTGATGGGGAGACTTATGTTTTGGTTGCCAATGGAATTGTAGTTCCAACGGGATACACCCCTCCTACCCCATTCAACATTTACGTTTATGCAATGGGTCGCGAAAATGCCTCCAATCCGGCAAACACCGATCTGCTTGTTTTCCATGGTTCCACTGATGCTCCGACTGTAGATGTTGTTGAAGTTGGTGTTGGAGCCGGTACTATTGTTAACAATCTCGGATATTCAGCATTTGCCGGATACCTTGAATTGCCTACGCTTGATTTCAGCATTCAGATCCGTGATCAAACCGGCACCACCACTGTTGCACAGTATGCAGCACCGCTTGCCACACTCGGCCTTAATGGTGCAGCGGCAGTTGTCGTTGCTTCAGGATTCCTCGACCCAACTGCCAATAACAATGGTTCCGCTTTTGGCCTTTATGTTGCGTTGCCATCGGGAGGCGATCTGGTAGCTCTTCCATCAGTGCCCATTTCAACTGCTCGTTTACAGGTAATTCACAATTCTGCCGATGCGGCAGCCGCACAGGTTGATGTTTGGTTGAACGATCAGCTATTAATTGATAATTTTGCTTTCCGCACCGCTTCGCCCTTTATAGATGCTCCGGCAGGAGTTGATTTCGATGTGGTTATCCAACCCGCAAATTCAACCGATACTACCAATGCGCTTGCAAGGTTTACTTACAACTTAAACGGCGGGAGTAAATATACGCTGGTAGCCAATGGCATTGTTTCTCCATCAGGTTACAGTCCCAGCACACCGTTTAACCTTTATGTGTATGACATGGGGCGCGAGTTTGCCTCAAATCCGGCTAATTCAGACGTACTTGTATTCCATGGTTCAACCGATGCTCCTACAGTTGATGTTGTTGAGACAGGCATAGGGGCAGGAACCCTTGTTGATAACCTGTCCTACGGCAATTTTGCAGGCTATCTTGAACTTCCGACAGATGATTATGTTTTGTCCGTGCGCGATGAGACAGGAACAGTAACTGTAGCAATGTACCATGCACCACTGGCCACTCTCGGCCTTAATGGTGCAGCAATGGCGGTAGTTGCTTCCGGCTTCCTTAATCCTGCAGCAAACAGCAATGGCGCCGCTTTTGGCCTCTTTGTTGCACTGCCGGCCGGAGGAGCGCTTGTTGAGCTTCCGGCTTATATTCCGACAGCACGTGTTCAGGTAATTCACAATTCAGCCGATGCCGCAGCTGCTCAGGTGGACGTGTGGCTAAATGATCAGCTTTTGCTTGATAATTTTGCTTTCCGCACCGCTTCACCATTTATTGATGCTCCTGCAGGTATAGATTTCGACGTAGTTATCCAGCCCTCAAATTCAACCGATACTACCAATGCACTTGCAAGGTTTATTTACAACCTTGAAGACAATGGCAAATACATCCTTGTGGCCAATGGAATTGTCAGCGGCACAGGTTATACGCCGGTTCAGCCTTTCGATATCTATGTTTACGATATGGCCCGCGAAGAATCAACCAACACAGCCAATACAGACGTACTTGTTTTTCACGGTTCTACAGATGCACCAACTATTGATGTTGTGGAGGTTTTTGCAGGCGCAGGAACTATTGTGAACGATCTTTCCTACGGCCAGTTTGCCGGTTACCTCGAATTACCGACCTCAAATTACCAATTGGATATCAGGAATGAAACCGGGAATACTACCGTTGCCACATTTAATGCTCCATTGGCAGATTTGGGATTGCAAGGTAAGGCTCTGACATTGGTAGCTTCAGGATTCCTCGACCCTGCCAATAACAGTAATGGAGCAGCCTTTGGATTATTCGCCGTATTGCCATCAGGAGGCCCCTTTATCTCACTTGGAGCAACAACAGGTATTGATGAAAATCTCTTCAATAAAGCCGATTTTATCACTTACCCAAATCCGGTTTCAGACATTCTGAACATACAATTTACCCTGAAATCTGCTTCTGACGTCTCGTACAACTTATTCAACTCATTCGGAAAAAAAGTCAGAAGCGGCAATCGGGGAATTATGGCTGATAAAAATCAGCAAATAAGCATTAATGTTTCTGATCTTCCTGCAGGAGTATATTTCGTAACTTTAAATGCCGGGAACTCCAGAATCTCTTCCAAAATACAGGTTGTCAATTAAGTTTGGTTTAGTTTAGATTGCTGATCTGGAATCAGGACTACCCTCAGGGGAAGTCCTGATTTTTTTATATCCCGATATTTTTCGACTAACTCAGGGCATGGGGCATG
>JBBQBC010000105.1:0-13255 GCA_038317155.1 Bacteroidales bacterium | reverse complement strand
CGACTTGGTTCGACTTCGCTCACCAACCGTCGCTCAGGCACCAAAGTTAATGCCAATTGACACTGAAAAAGAAAATAGAAAAATATCATCTAATAAGTTAAACTGTAAGTGGTTATTAATTGTTAAATTTGTAGAAACTATGATTTTAGAAATTATGGACACAACAAAGATCAGGAAAGAGCTTCATCAATACATCGACAAATGCGACGATCGTTTTTTAAGGATAGTCCATGCGATAGCGACAAATTACGAAAGCGATGAAGATTTTACTCTTCCGGGCACTCCAATGGATGTTGATAGCTATAGAACCAGGATCAGAAAAGCACAAGAACGTGTAAAAGCCGGGTACTATACAACACAGGAAGACCTGGAAAGAGAGATGGAGCAATGGTAAAAAGGAATTACAAAGTAATTTGGGAAGACCAGGCTAAATCTTCATTACGCAGGATATACAATTATATAAAAAAGAGAGAATCTGCTGACCAGGCCAGAAAAGTAAGCAATGAAATCCGGGATTTGGCAAAAAGTCTGGGTTTTATACCCCGCAAATACGTCGAAGAACCATTTTTAAAAGACGACCTGGGAGATATCCGATTTTAACCTAAGTTGAGCGATTGGAGCGCAGCGAAAAAGCGCTTTACTTAGGTTTACCCCGATTTGGAAATTGTTGTAATTCACCACAACCATGAAACTGTTTTATTGTGAATTGCTTACAAATTCCTGATCGATTGAGCTATTTTCCTTTTCAAATCGCTCAATTTGGGTTAAAGTCATCTGGAGTTACAAGATCGTTTATGAAATCACTTCTGATACTGTTATTATCCTCAATGTTTTCCATACCAGTAGAGACCCCGTCAACCTGAAGCAAATAAAATAATAAGTCCAGAAATCGCTCCCCACACCCAATCCTTATGCACTTGCCAATTACGCCGCGCATGTCAAAAGCCCCGCCAAAATATGGCTGCTCCAAGCTATCATAACATAACGCGGCATTCAGTGAATCAATCGCGGATTTTATGGCAATTCAAAGGCTTTTCCTTTCTATTATTCTTCTTCCTCTTCCCTTACCGGTTCTTCATGTTGCCCGGGCCCGGCAACTGAAATAACGATTTCACCTTTAGGTGCTGTTGCACTGTAATGCCTCGCTAATTCTGTAAGGGTGCCCCGGCGGTTTTCTTCGAACATTTTGGTCAGCTCGCGCGAAACACAGGCTTTCCGGTCAGGTCCCATCACTTCAGCCAGTTGTTCAAGCGTTTTTACCAGGCGGAAAGGTGATTCGTAGAGCACAAAAGTACAGGGCAGGGTAGCAAGAAACGCAAGGCGGGTTTGCCGGCCCTTTTTGTGTGGCAGGAATCCTTCAAAATAAAAACGGTCGCAGGGTAATCCGGAATTTACAAGTGCAGGTACAAACGCGGTGGGGCCGGGCAGGCTCTCCACCTCCAGGCCCAGGGCGACACACGTGCGGACCAACAAAAAACCGGGATCGGAAATTCCGGGTGTTCCTGCATCGGTAACCAGGGCAACCGACTCGCCCGCAGCAATGCGTGCAGCAATGGTTTCGGCTGTGCGGTGCTCATTGTGCATGTGATGGGCCATAAGTTTGTTGGAGATACCAAAGTGTTTCAGCAATATGCCGGTTTTGCGCGTATCTTCAGCAAGTATCACATTCACTTCTTTCAACACCCTGATCGCCCTGAGGGTTATATCCTCAAGATTGCCAATAGGAGTGGGTACCAGGTACAGTTTCGGCATAAAAAGTTAATTCAATGATTTTAATGCTGTTAAACGGGTTGGGTTTGTTGTGATACAATAAGTCGTCACCCTACAAGCCGGAATTGTATGTGGTAATAAAATCATGCAGCAACCTGAAAATATCTTCATATTCAGTAAGTGGGATACGATCGCGGCTATCGTAAACATTGTGGTACTCCCGATGCTCTTTACCCTTTGAGTAAATAAAAACAGCCGGAACCCCCTTCTTATAAAAAGGGCAATGATCGCTGTTGCAACTCTCCCCGCGCTCGGTAACAGTCAACACATATTCATTGTCGGCATTTATCCGGACCAGGTTCGCGAATTGTTTTGTAAAAAACTTGCCATTCACAACGGTGATGCCTTCGCTCCCGGTTCCTACCATATCAAGGTTGATCAGGAAAGCAATCTGCGAAAGCGGGAAAAAGGGGTGCTCAACATAGAATTCCGATCCGTTAAGACCGGTTTCTTCCGCGGCCAGCGCGATAAAAGCTATGCTGTAACGGGGCTTGTTTTCGGGCTTTGAAAAGTACCGTGCCATATCAAGCATCATGGCAACCCCGCTGGCATTGTCGTTGGCACCGGGGAAAAGCGCATCGCTTCCCATCATCCCGAGGTGGTCGTAGTGGGCGGTAATCACTAAAAATGAGTCAGATACCGCGGTACCGGGTAGATAGCCTATCACATTTCTAACCTGCATTTCAGGCTTAAACACCGCTTCAATGGCGATGGCTGCCTTGCTGGGTTTCGAAGGCATTGCCGGTTTCAATACTTCAAATACCGGATACGATTTCTGTTTGTACCCCTGCGAAATACTCCAGAGTAACCTTTCTTTATCCGTGATCAGGATAAATCCGGCCGATTTCAGGAAATTTGTCCGTACCAGCGAATCAACAAACCCGGTTTTTTCTTTCGTCAAGCCGGATTTATCAATCAATATAAGGGTTTTGGAAAAATCCTTACGCTTGAGCCGGCTCATATCTCCGGGTTTTTCGAATACTTTCGCAGGAAGCACCTTTATTTTAAAGTCACCCGAAACCGATGGGCTGGTCGCCGAAACGATGAAATCAATGCCTGGTACTAATCTTTTGTCATTTAGCGATAATTCAACCTTGCCGGGAAAAGTGTTGATGGGCAAATTGAATGACTGAAAATAGCCTTCCGGAAAACTCTTCAGGCCGTGTTTTTGCATTTCAGAGGCTATAAAATCTGAGGCTATCCGGTTGGCATCGTTCACATAGCCCCGGCCATACATAGAGGGTGATGCGAGGGTGTCTATCAGGCCACACGCATAGATTTTATCCTGTGCAATCGCTGTTAAGCCATTGGCAAAAACCAGGAAAGAAGCCAGCGCCATTATAATTCCCTTTATCTGCAAGCCTGTTTTTGGATTCCTTTTTATACCCATTTCCAACCCTTTCCTATTCAGATCTATAAATATCGTCTGGTGATAAATTCCTTCAGTTTCATGAATACTATATTCTGATTGTCCCAGTTATAGCGCGAATGAAGGTCTGCAAACAACTGATCGGCTTCACTGCCCGATGAACAGGTGTTCAAAAGGCTCATTGCCTCGTTATACCGATCGGCCGATCCTTCAAATAAATCGTTGATAAACTGGAACTTATCATTTAACCCAATGGCTGTTTTCAAATCACTGATTGGCTTAAGCTGCATTCGATCGGCCAGGGTTTGATCGTGTTTTCCGAACGTAATTTTATCCTTAAGCGAAGGCACTTCGCTCTTAAGTTTATCGGCGATGGTCGGTGCTCCGAATAAATCGAAAGGGCCATGGTGAGGCTGGCTTGGTATGGTGCCTGAATCCCTGGAGAATTCATTTTCTGCCTTAAATTCAGTGGGTACCGGCGGATGGGTCCCGAAAGGCTGATTCATACTAAAAAAATGTGGTTCGGCAGGGATAATCTCCGGCTCAACAGGTGGTGGTGGGGGAGTGGATGCAGGCGGTACAAACGATGATTCGGGAGACGCTATTACGGGCGATACAAAAGGTGGTTCAGGAAATGCTATTATGGGTGGCACAAACGATGGTTCGGGATCCGCCAACTTCTCATGCAATTCAACTGGTGAAACATCTTGTTTATCAGATGGTTGACTATATTGCTCAGGTTCAGCTTCCACCACAACCTCAAGGGTTGGCTGGTTACGCAATGCTTCCGTCTTTTCGTATAACTGCCTCAGCATCGCGAGCATAAGATCGGCATCGAGCGGATGCAACGGACCTTCCGGCAGGTTGTTATAACGGTCAGCCAGCTTCGCGATAAGCTGCTTAACCTCAGATTTTAGTGATTCCATTGTATAAATTTATTTATAAACAGTAGTCTTGTGAACGTTGAATGCGGGTATTTTTGTACTTTGCGGGCACAAAAAATCAGACATTCAAAACAATGCATCCGGGTCTGATTCATTGTTTTCAGTGGATAAAATTAGTAAAGAAATCAGTTCAAGACTAAGAAATGTTTCTCGAAAGCGCAATTAACCCTTCTCAACGCCGCGGCTGGATTGAAGTTATCTGTGGTTCGATGTTCTCGGGCAAAACCGAAGAACTGATCCGCCGTTTAACCCGTGCCCGGATTGCAAAGCAAAGGGTGGAGATTTTTAAACCTGCCATCGACACCCGTTACGACGAAGTAAACGTGGTATCACACAACGAAAATTCCATCAACTCGACTCCGGTTCAGTCTTCCACACAGATTCTGTTGTATGCCAATAACGTGGATGTGGTAGGTATTGATGAAGCACAGTTTTTCGACGATGAACTGATCAACGTATGCAACAAACTGGCCAACAGTGGCATCCGTGTCATTATTGCCGGACTTGACATGGATTTCTCTGGCAAACCGTTTGGCCCCATTCCGGCCCTGATGTCCACCGCCGAGTATGTAACCAAGGTTCACGCGATTTGTATGGAGTGCGGCAACCTGGCACACTACTCACACCGTAAAACTGCGGATGAAAAACTGGTGATGCTGGGAGAAATGGATAGTTACGAACCTTTGTGCAGGGAGTGCTTTACAAAAGCACGTGCAAAGCAATCGGATGAATTAAAATGAGCAGTTAACCAATAGGTTAAAATTCCCCAAAACCCTATCGGGAAATGCATTTCTGGCTTCGGTCCCCAGCTGCAAGGTATAGAGAATGGCGTGGGCATAACCGGCCGGCGTTGGTTCTCTCAGATGTTCCTTAAGTCAGGATGGAAGTCGGTTTAAGATACATGGCTGGTCTGTGATGTGCTTTATAAAACTTCTTATACCTAAGTTGAGCGATTTGAGTAAAGCGAAAAAGCGCTTTACTTAGGTTAACCCCGATTTGAAAATTGTTGTAATTCACCAGAACTGTATATTTTTTTATTGAATTACTTACAATTTCCTGATCGATTGAGCGATATTCATTTTCATAACGCTCAATTTGGGTTCAAATCGCTCAATTTGGGTTACACTTTTTCGTAAATTTGCAATTCTTTTGTACAAAGCATATTTCACATGTTATCGAGGTTCAACTTTATATTAATTGCAATTTATCTGATCTTGCTTTCTATACCGGCAACAGTGCTTTCGCAGGAAACAGGACAGGAAAACATGGTGGTGATCAGCACGCCACAGGGTGACATCACCCTGATGCTATATAACGACACGCCTAAGCACCGCGATAATTTCCTGAAACTGGCTTCTGAGGGGTTTTTCGACAGTACTTTATTTCATCGGGTCATCAAAGAATTTATGATTCAGGGGGGTGATCCCGATTCACGCCATGCAGCGGCCGGTGTTGAACTGGGAAACGGAGGCCCGGGTTATGATATCCCCGCCGAAATTACACCTGCTCATTTCCATAAGCGTGGCGCGTTGGCTGCCGCACGAGAGGACGATAAAATAAATCCAAAAAGACTTTCTTCCGGATCGCAGTTTTATATTGTACAGGGGAAAGTCTTTACCTCAACTGACCTTGACATGGTGGAGAAAGAGCAGAATTCCCTGACCAAACAGCGCATTTTTGTGAATATCATGGATAAACCTGAAAATCTGAAACTCAGGAATCAGTTCTTTTCACCCGATGCAAAAAAAGACTCTGTTCACTTCAGATTTCTGCTTGATACGCTGAATAAGATGATTGGTAAAGAATATGTGCTGCTCCCTGAGTTCAAACTTTCGGATGAACAACGTGCAGCATACACCACCGTTGGTGGCTCACCGCACCTCGATGGGAAATATACTGTTTTCGGTGAAGTAATTTCCGGTATGGAAGTTGTTGATGCCATTGCCCGCGAAAAGACCGACAAGAACGACCGGCCTTTGACCGATATCCCCATGAAGATAAAAATTGTTACCCGTAAAAAAACAAACCCATGAAAAGAATGAACCTTTTGGCTGTGATGCTCTTGCTCGCAACCTCCTTTGCCTGGTCACAAACCGCAAAAACACCTGCCGCACCAAAGCAGACCAAAATCCTTATCGAAACTGATTTCGGGAACATGACCGCTGTGCTTTACAACGAAACACCCCAGCACCGCGACAATTTCCTGAAGCTTGTGAAACAGGGCTGGTACAACGGCTCCATTTTTCACCGTGTTATAAAAAACTTTATGATTCAGGGCGGTGGACAGGGAAGCCAGATGAACGACCCGGGATATACTGTACCTGCTGAGTTCGTTTCGAAATATTACCACAAAAAAGGCGCTCTTGCGGCAGCCCGCAAAGGCGATCAGGTAAATCCCACTAAGGCATCTTCCGGATCTCAGTTTTACATTGTCCAGGGTACGGTGCTGAACGATCAGCAACTGGATATGTTCCAAAAACAGACCAATAAAGTAATCAGCCCCGAAAGGCGCGCTTCCTACAAAACCATTGGTGGAACCCCTCACCTCGATGACCAGTACACCGTTTTTGGCGAGGTCGTTTCCGGACTGGATGTGATTGATAAAATCGCGGCTGTGCAAACTGCTGCCGGTGATAAACCGGTGAAAGACGTAAAAATGAAAATTACCGTGATTAAATAATGCCTGATATAGTTTTCGCAAATTATTTTTTGTGAATCCTGGTGCCCGAATGGCAATAATAAATGCTTAATGATAATAGTCCATTATATTTTTACTTCACGCCTGTCTGCTTGTTTGCTCAAGCAATCAGGCAGGCAAAGACGCAAAGCGATGCACTGAGCTTGTCGAAGTGACGCAAAGATTTGATTTTCAAGCATTTAGAGAAAAGCAAATTGGTTTAATAACTATTTGATTTTCAATCTAATGCAAAATTTTAACGAAGTATTTTAATGAAAGATCAGATCAATAAATACCTGGCTGAAATTGAATTATTTACAGCCAAAACCAAAGAAGAACTCGAGCAGTTCCGCATTAAATATTCCGGTAAAAAAGGAATCCTGAACGACCTGTTTGCCGATTTCAAAAATGTAGCTGCAGAAGAGCGTCGTGAGATGGGCGTGTTATTAAACGAACTGAAAGGCAAGGTTCAGGAGAGGATCGACGGACTGCGCGAAGGCCTTGAAGGACAGGAAACCGCTCCGGTATCGGCACAGGATCTCACGCTGCCGGTTAATTTCCAGGATACAGGCTCGCGTCATCCGCTGATGATCATTCGCAACCGCATGATCGAAATCTTTTCGCGTGTTGGTTTTACCGTAGCCGAAGGCCCTGAGATAGAAGACGACTGGCATAACTTCTCTGCACTCAATTTTGCTGCAGAGCATCCTGCCCGCGATATGCAGGACACCTTCTTTATAGAAAAGGACCCGGATATTGTGCTGCGCACCCACACCTCAAGCGTGCAGGTGAGGGTAATGGAAAAAACCAAACCCCCCATCCGCATGATTTTCCCCGGAAGGGTTTACCGCAACGAGGCCATTTCGGCACGGGCGCATTGCTTTTTTCATCAGATTGAAGGTTTGTATGTCGATAAAAACGTAAGCTTTGCCGACCTGCGCCAAACGATGCTTTACTTTGCCAAAGAGATGTTCAGCGCGGATACCCGCATCAGGCTGAGGCCATCCTATTTTCCTTTTACCGAGCCCTCGGCAGAGATGGACATCTCCTGTAACCTTTGCGGTGGCAAGGGTTGCGGATTCTGCAAATATACCGGCTGGGTTGAGATTTTAGGTTGCGGTATGGTGAACCCCAATGTCTTGAAGAACTGTGGCATTGACCCGGATGTTTATTCCGGATTTGCATTTGGAATGGGCGTGGAACGCATTACCAACCTCACATTCAATGTAAAAGACCTGCGTATGTTCTCTGAAAATGACGTGCGCTTTTTGCAGCAGTTTGAATCGGCCTGGCAATAAATCGGATTACGTATAAATTCATATAGTATTTGCTATATTCCATTGGAACCTTGGCGATAAACCATCCCGGTTTCAATGGTTTATTTATTACAGGCTTATTTATAAAAATCATACAAAGAATCTTAGACTGATGGATCAGGCAGATGGGTCAGTAACCAACATAGGACTTATAATTACCAATTCGCATTTACATAAAACTATGAGAAAGGAATTGTTTTGGGCATTTGGCCTCTCGATGGGATGCTGATTATCAGTTAAATAATAAGTTTCATATAAACGCAGGATCCTCATTGAGTTATACTTTACCACATTACAGTGTTTTAAATGAACTGATGCTTTCTCTATTTCTTATAGTTGATTATCGTTTCCGATATATAAAAAAGAAATGATACGACCCGTTTTTCTTTCAGGATACAATTATTGGAACTATTATATATAAATATGCTAATTATTTTATCAATTTGAATAAGGGTAAACTGATTTATAATTGTCTATTATACTGACCATGCATAATGGTGTTATATTTTCTCCTTTGAAGTCAACTAAAATCTTTTGAATGCAGGCATTTTATCTGATAATTTCACACTTTAAGTATCCGGTATTGCATCGGTATCTTTGCTCCACTGTTGTCCAACCCGGATAATTCATGACCAACAATTTCCTGGGAAAGGGCCTTTTGGTAAATATTATTTCCGTTAATCAATACATTCACAATACACAGATAATTCTAAAACATAAACATCCGGCCATGAAAACACGATGTATTGCAATTTTTCTTATCATTATCTTTCCGGCATTGATCCCTGAATCGATGGCCCAGGAAGTTTCAAAATCCAAACCGGTTTTTGGGGCAAGGTTCAGCACCTGCTTCGATTTTGAAATTAATAGTTATACACCACACAATCTTCTTCAATATACCCCTGCATTGACTATCGATTATAAAAATCACAACTTTTACCTTGGCCCCGAATATATACGTTTTTATGAGCCAACAAAATCCGATGGTAATATATATAATCCTGACTTATATGGCGTTAATTTCGGATACAGGCATTACTTTAATGAAACTACCCGAAACATAAGGCTGTTCGGACAATTTAATTATTCCGTGTATCAGATACGCTATACATCCCACCGACTCGGGTATCCCTATACTCATAATTACAAAGAGATCAGGACTAAGAACAATGTTTCTATAGGGATAAATTTTGAATTAAATAAAGATATCCGATTGTTTTCTGGCATTGGGATTGGCTCATATTCAGAATTTTTTATGTTCTTTGATGATGTGGTTATTACCACTTTTATAGGTCTGGATTATCGTTTTTAATGCATCAGAACACATTTTGATAAGCTTTCAGTTTACTTATTTCCATTTCTCTTTATAATCGGCGACAAAGAGCTTCTTATGGTCTTTCCGGGAATTAACTATACTTCCCGGTTCATTTTACGGGATAAATACTTACTTTCGACACTATAATGACCTGATGTCCGGAATGAGATTTAAATTCACCTTTCTTAAATCATCCGATTACCTTTCTGAGAAGAGGATCAGGCTGGTTTTATGGCTTTTGATGGTACTGCTTTTTCTCGCCCACTTCCCCTTTCTGAATGCCGATCCCGACACCCTCATTAGCCTCAATACCCGCGGTGCCTGGACCGATGAAGGCCTTTATACGGCCCAGTTACGCGATTTTATCAATCATGGTAATTTTGATCTCTACAACAACAACGGCTTCATTATTACGCCTGTTTTACAGTTTATCCTGTTTCCGTTTTATTACATTTTTGGAACTGATCTGATTGTTGGAAGGGTTGTGGCACTGCTGTTTACCATTGGGACCCTGTTGGTTTTATCTACAAACCATCACTTAAGAATCCCTACCCTGTTTTACCTCCTGCTGGTTGCCATGCAATTTCACTATTTTCAGTTTTGCCACTACAGCCTGGGTGAGATTTTTGCCATTAATATGATTTTACTGACACTTTACGCCCTTACCCGGTTTGAAGGGTACATCAGTCATCCGAAAAAACTGCGATGGTTGTTGCTGGCAGTGTTTTTCAGTTTTCTCGCCTACGGGATAAAGGTCCAGTTTGCCTATGTTGCTCTATTGGTGCCTGCCACTGTGCTGCTCAAGGCCTGGTCTGTTCCCGGTAAACTCATAAATATCCGGAAGGAATACTACAAGGCCTTCGGTATTTCGGTGTTGTTCACTGCTGCACTTGGCCTTATTTACCTGGCAGCCTGGTACTTGCCCAACCGTGAATTCTACGATTACATCATGAATTACGAAACCAGTGAACGGTTTAAAAGCACTGTTACCGGAATAATTGAAATTTATCAGTTTAATTTCCGGCATATCATCTGGGTGAAAGAACTTTGGCCATTATTATTAATAGCTCTGTTCGCTTTGGTTGCTTTAATCGCATCAGTTGCAGCCAGGCCCCGGAACCGGCAAATTCCGCTTGCGTTGATTTTTGGCCTGGTCTGGCTTTTGGCCGAACAGCATAAAATTGCGATGATCTATCTGCCAACACGCTATTTTCTGAGCCTGATCGCCGCAACCGGCATTGTCGCTTCACTCTCACTCGGATACCTGATTAAAATCAAACCAGGTTCAATAAAGATCATCCTCCCGGTATTGTTGATTATTGCCATCTGGAATCTGACATTTATTTACAAAACCTGGCAACGACGAACCTACGATATTCAGGCTGTTTACGAGTACCTTGAAAAGTCAGATATTGACATACAAAAACCGGTGCTGGGCATCTGGGCATACACACTTGCGTCAGAATCAAAGACGCCTACCATTGGTATCCGCCGCAATTACCTGAACGATAAAGATCCCATCCGGACTTACCGGCCACAACTGGTAATCACAGAATTTAACCAGGCCGAGAGCGACAGCGCCTGGTCCAGGCAGGGCATTGATCTGGAAGCGATTTCTGATTCAGTACGCAGATTTAAAGTATGGCGTTACGATCTGGACTTTTACTGGATTAAAAAGTCAGAATAAAGTATTTGGAGATACTTACCTGGTCGTGTTAACATGCGCCGGGAGACGCCCAATAACAGGGGTCTCTTTTTAAGGAATATTATGTATATTTGTCATTAATGAACAACGCGAAAATAATCGGTAACGATTTTAAAATAAAGTTTGATGGTCAACAACATCAGGTTGATGCGAACGTCCTTATTAGTAGTTTAATTCATACTACAACAATTGTTCAAGAGGTAAATAAATACCTTAATAGTGGGAAAAAGATTGAAATAAAAGTTAAAGCACTTGAAAAAGGTAGCTTTCTTTGTCACATCGAACTTGTCGAAACTACGCTAGAAACTTTAAGAAATCTTTTAACAAAAGAGAACATTGAAGTCGGTGCTGCTATTGTTGGAACTGTTGTTGGTCTGATAGAGTTAAAAAAATTTCTTAAAGGCAAAAAAGCCAAAGAAGTCCAACAACAAGGTGATAAAACTAAAATTATTAATAAAGACGGTAACATAATAATTATTGAAACAGCTACTTTTAACATTTATGAGCACAGTCCAGTTGTAAAAGATGCGTTAGCTCAAAATTTCGATGTATTGAATAATGACCCAGCGATAACTGGATTTGAAATTACGAATAGAGAGGAAGAAACTCTTGTTAGAGTGGAAAAATCCGAGTTTGAAGATTTATCTCAAAAGTCAGAAGAAATTGAAGAAGGTGAAAGAAAGATTGTTGAAGCAGCCAGTATTAATATAGTCCGGGTTTGTTTTGAAGAAGCATTAAAATGGGATTTTTATTATAGAGGAATTAAGATTTCTGCTAAAATAGCTGATCCTTCATTTTATGAATTAATTGATAACGGTGAAGCATTTGCTAAAGGAGACATATTAGAAGTTGAGATGCAGATAAATCAAAAGTTTGATGAAAGCGTAAATACTTTTATAACAAAGTCTTATCAAGTCAATAAGATTGTACGTCACCTTTCAAGAAACGAACAGCAAAAAATCAATTTTAAAACTGAAGAATAGTGGGATCACTTTCTTTATAAATCTGTATAAAAAAATCATACTACCACAGAAAAGGTATCAACTTTTTCGAACTTCTAGTGTACTCCAAATATGCCGGAAATGCTTTCTTAAGATACTCCTCTTCAATATGAAGCTTTATTACCAGCACCATCGTTAAACCAATCACAAACGCCAGTCTCAGATAACTGAAATGCCCAAGTACCAATGGCCAGCAGGTTATCAGTATGGCTGTATACATCGGGTGGCGCACAAACCGGTAAGGTCCGCTGGCAACCAGTTTTCCGTTGGGTTTCACATGAGGTGAAATATTGAAATTGCCTAAGCGAATGGTCTGAATCGCATATATTCCCAGGGCTAATCCAACCAGCATAAATATTATTACCCATAGCTTTAAGTGTGCAAGTGGGCTGGTTACAAGGATCAGTCCGATAAAAAGAAACTGAAACATGACCAGTAGCCAGGCAAGATAAGATTTACGCCGCCCCATGCGGGTTGTGTTGAACATTGCTTAATGATTATCAGGTAACTTAATTCTGATTGCAATTATAACAAAATAAACGGCCATTGTGTTGAAAACTATAAGAAAATTATATCTTACGGTTTCGGGTAACTTAATAAAGCATTGTTTGTATATGAAAAGCGATGTGTTGATTCACACTAATCGCCCCGCTTTGGCAGTAGATCAACCCCGGGGGCGCGGAAGTAAACCTGTAAGGGTATTAACAAAATAAAGAGGGGTGATCAGGGAAACTCCGATCACCCCTCAGGATTATTCAAATTGGCTTTTACCTTGCAAGGCGCGCCAGTCTGTTCGATTTTCTGCGCTTCAGCCTGATTTTTATTTCATAAACCATCAGGTAAAGAGCTGGTACAAGAACCAATGTAAGGAAAGTCGCGAAACTGAGTCCGAAAATAATCGACCAGGCCAATGGCCCCCAGAACATTACATTATCACCGCCAATGTGAATCTGCGGATTTAGTTGGGTAAACATAGTTACAAAGTTCAGGTTAAATCCGACAGCCAAAGGTACAAGACCCAGAATGGTTGCAGTGGCAGTGAGAATAACCGGTGTAATACGGGTTAAACCAGCCTTTACAATGGCTTCACGGGTTCTCAGCCCTCCACGCTCTTTAAGTGTATCGATGAATTCGACTATCAGAATTCCGTTCCTGACA
>JBBQBC010000104.1:0-13307 GCA_038317155.1 Bacteroidales bacterium | reverse complement strand
CCATAGATTCTTAAATGCGTTGAAAGTTCTATAATAATACTGATAAGGTTGAAGATGAGTCCGGGCGAAAAAGTAATAAACTGTTTTATCCTTATCAACAAAAGGATTAGCAAAAACAGCCATTTGCCCTACACTCATATTCACAACCCTCATTGTATTGATTGGAGAATTGATGGAACCGGTCACAGGTGTCTCCACCTGAGTTACGGGATTATTTTCTACATAATGATAATATGCTCCGGCATATCTCAAATTAGCCAGTTCGAGATATTGCGCCAGGTATTTTTTATATGCAGCTTCTGCTGTGTTCGGAGTTATATTTTGCTGCAATAGTTCATCTGCCAATTCTTTAAACAAAGGTGTTGCATTATACCGTAATGCTGGGTCAATATAATTTTCAGGGTAAAGAAAAACTTTACGGTTCGCTTCCCACACTCTGTAATTTTTTCGCCATTCCCATTCATCAGCGGATATCAGCCCCGGTGCAACGGATATATTGACGATTGCAGGATTTAACACAGTATCTGATTGTTCCAGGTTCATTAAACAACGATGTACGTATAATTGCAGGCTGCTTATTGCGGCTAAAATATTCGAGGTGCGGAAACAGCCACTCATTTCAACATCAAGTAAAAAGAAATAATAAAGATCTGAACGGCCGTTGAACTTATATATGTCACTTTTCGAGATGATATAATCACATAATGCATCACGCTTCAGCGTATTCCTCTTGTCATGATAAGTTGCGAGCTTATCCGTTCTCGTTTGCTCATCAGCATATTTCGAGGCAAATGATCCATAAACGATATTTTTCGCCTCTTTAAGGCCAGCGTAATCCGTTTCTTTTAGTTTAAGTAATTTGTCAGCTTGTATGCCCAACACAGTACAAGTACCTGCGAGTGCTTTCAATTTATTTATATCCGTAATCAAGGGTCCATTGAAGGCAATGGCATCAATCACTGAATGAATCACCGAAGGTGAGTAAGACCATAAAGTGGAAAACAAACTAATATCTTCTTCCGTAAACGTGGTTACAGAATTATTCTTTCCTGCAATTGTTCTTATATTCTCTTTGGTATCTTCTGCTACATTCTTAAATAAATTCGAATAAATAATCATTGCCTTCAGTCCATCCAATGTCCAATTCCTGGCATCGGTTACTGCGAATACAGAAAAGTGGTTTGCAAAAAGAGAAATATCCTTTTCGCTCCATTTCATTTTATCAAGGCAGAATATTTTTCGTTGAAGGTCATTTAAGAAACTTATCGGTGGATCAAGATCACTTAAATTTACAAGTGTTGGATTTATAGCAGTGGTACTTCCTGGCCTAGTGAACTCAATTGTCGCGAGCTTTAAATAATCCTCTACCAGTTGAGCCCGGCTAATATTAAATATATTCTGTATTTTATTTTTTAATATATCAACTGCGACGGTTCCAGGTACTAATAAATCAGCCTTGATATCGATAACAAATTGTTGTACGTTTTCCGGATTGTTTTTGAATTTATTGACTGCATTTTCAGTCCCATTTATTATAAAGTCAAGCTGTTGAAAATTAAATGGAGTAGAATTGATCCATTTTTTACCGGCCGCTAATTTAACGGCATCTCCAATATTCCTTGCTTCCGTATTTCCAAGAACAATCTTAACCGCTGCAATGTATTCCACGACACTTATTTTCAAACCTGAGGCTAAACGGGACTGACGATATAATCTTGAAATAACATCTTTATTCAGTAACACCGGCAAATTATTCATTCCTAGAAGGCTAAGCAGCAGGTTGAGTTCAGTTTCGCTTATGCTTAATCCGGTAAGCAGGTAAGGTATTATCTTATCCGTGAGTTCCACTTCTGACTTGTAATCATTAGTGACCGGGTCGATCCCGAATATCTCCTGTAGGTTAAAAAGTCTTTCATACAATCCCATTCCTCCGGATAATAAGGAAAACTCGGGTATTTCATCAATAATTGCGTAAAGCTCTTCAACAGTGAGTTTGAGATTTTTTTGCAGTTCTATTACATCTGCAATTACCAACATCTTATAATTTCCATGGCTATCTTTATCTACCAACTGAGAAAATAATTCTGCATTCTTCATCGCTTGCAAGAGCATGCCAAATTCGCTAATGGGCCATGGTGTTTTGTGCCATAATTTCAAGAATCGCTGGATATAGTCAAGACTTTTTAAAGTAAGTGAATCCTTCTTAAAATGCTCATGGTATTGTTGTATATCATCTTCCTTTTCGTTTGGTTCTATTTTGATGACTGATATGCCCGGTAAAAACGCAACCGACAAAAGCTCATCAAGTTCAGCCCTGGATATATCCGCCAAGCGCATAAATTCAGAAACCGTTATCTGGTTTAAATCCATCACCCCATTTGAATCATGCGGGCTACCAAATTTTATAAAAGTTTTTTCCGGAGAAGGGCTTACGATAATTTCAAGTTCTTTATTGGAGAGCCGTAATTTTTCCTGTGCCAGTTTAACATGTTCTATATTCAGCAATTCATAAATCTGGAACAAGGACAGTTCAAAATGACCAAGGTAAGTCCGCAATTCTTCTAATGGCAGGTTGAATGGAAGATTACACGATAATTCCGATTCAGATAGTTCCCTGTACACATCATCAATACCCATGTTCGTTAATATATATTCCTCCAACACATCATTTACAACATCCAGGTAAGGTATTTCGGTTGTTGTGTTATGGCATGTCAAGGGCAATTTCCATAAATCGGGTCTGCGATTTTTAAGATTTAAAGGATGACCGGCTTTGACTCCTGTAAATAATTTTTGTGTTACGTTTTTTTCAACAAACAACATGAGGTCTGTAAAATAAGCGGCAGGACTAAATATTGACCTGCAATGCTCACAATCGCAAAAATCCTGGCCACCGAATAATTCATTGTAGCCATCAATCTGCCGCAGGTCATTTACTACGGGTAAAAGATTATTTACTTTAAGTGAATTAAACCCGCCTTTTTGTGCATCCCGGATAGCCTGAAAAAAATGTGAAGTGGCGGTCACTTTGTCCAGTGCAGTGGTGAATACCTGTTTTGCCTCGTTTAATTCAAGGCCGGCAATTTGTACGAAACGCTCCTCTCCGGCATCTATAATATCCTTTGATGATGAGAACCCTTTTGCCAAAAGAGCCTGTGCAGTCTTTGTGTTCTCTCCCAAAATAAGCATTCTTTGATAAGCCATGGCCTGAGCTTTTATCAAAGGCTTAATATTTTCATCTACTCCGGAATAATTCAGCTTTATTTCAGGATTAAAAAAATCCAACTGTGAAAAATCAATTTGAGCATTGCTTGCATAAAATGTTTTTAATTGATTTAGCCTCTTGTTTACAATTTCCTTTTTTGCAGTAATGTCAATCTCTGGTTTTGCCAAGGTCTCAGTAATTCCCAAATACCTGTATGTGTTAGAAAATTCTCTGAGCTGCGCTATTTCGGCTTCTAAATTTTTTTGCTCTTCTGCGCTAACGCCAGCCCAGTTAATATTATCTGCCAGTATCTTATTCTCCTTATACACCAGGCCACCTAATGCATCAGTTTTAGCGACGGCATCAAATGTTTTCATGGCCGCAATGAAATCTTTTTTAGTAATGATCCTGTTCAGGAAGAATGTTTGGGGAAAGGAGATCTCCATATTTTTTGTAAGCGATGCCGCATAAGTATCAACTGATTTCTCTTCATCGGGAACCGGGATATGTTTATCAGCAAGTAGTTTTTTCCAATCTTCAACATTAAAATCAATAAAATTTTCTATCGAGGCTGAATTATTATAAAGCGATTTAACCAAGTCTATATTTTCCCCGCTCAGCCTGCTGAGGTCAATGGAAAATTTTAATCCTGATTTTTGAGCAGCAGTAATTACCCGGTCTTTCTTCAACTTTTCGAGGAAATCATCTCCCGCATCGTCAATATCCCGAAACTGCGCAGAAAGTTTATCAACTGCGCTTGCCGGCAGGTTAACTATCCCGGCAAATGCCTGAGTTTTGGCTTTATAATATTCCGGTTTTAAAGCAGGGTTATCTTTTAAGGGCAGATCAATACCAGTTATAGCAGCAACGCTTGCAGTATTGCTTTTAAGACTTTTTGATATGCCGGATAATATAGCGCTGGTGCGTGCATCAGTTGAAAACCGGGGTAACAAATCATTATCGATGAATACTGACAATGAATTGTCCCTTACCTTATTCAAATCAATGGAAACAGCTTTCAGTCTTTTTACCAAGTATGCTCTATCTGATTCCGAGGCTCTACCGATTATGTATGCTTTCAGGTTTACTATAAGCATATTTTTTACCATTTTAGCATCGGCGGCGCTAAGGCTGCCCGGTTTACTTTTGAAGGCGGAGAAGGTAAGAGTTGCCATTATTTTTTAGTTTTTAGTTTATTATTAATTCAATTAAACAGCCTGGTCAAAATCCGGCAAAGATTCGTTGTACCGTTTCAGCATCACCTTGGTTACAGCCCGGTCGTGCCAGCTTGCATAATCAGTGGGATCAAGTGCAATTGACTTATCAAAAAGCTCAACAGCTTCTTCTAATTTGCCAGCCTTGTATTTTGCAATTCCCTTCTCATGATATGTTTTAGCATGCTGGGCAGCAGCTATTGATATCACCGCAAAACAAAAGATGATTAAGATTAATTTTTTCATGAGTTACATTTTCTCTTACAAATTAATTGATGACACGTTATTATTCATGGCTCTCTGAGTTTTATCTTATTTTTTTGAACTTAACTTCACACAAAATTTTAGCTTTTTAGCTTTTCACTCTTGTACGCTTTGTTCTTTGTTTTGCTTTTTGTTGCATTACATATATCTCTTCTTTTAACCAGGCCAAGATGCTATTGCAGAATTCAACGACTAATCTCGCACCAGCATTTGAGATATTTTTAAAATCTCCGTTTAGAATAAGCAATCAATAAGTTGACCTAATTTGATTCCACGTTTGTTCACTCATGAATCCGCGTGTAGCTGACCAATAGCCGTTATTAATCTTAAATACAGTTCCTATGGGAAATTGTGAGACATCGTACTTTTGTCCACAGGTAAGACAAACCGGTATGATTTCACCAGTTCTAGGCCTTACTGTTTCAGAAAAAACAGAATTAGGTGGGTTGCCAAGTTGAACTTCTGCGATATTCTCCGAACACATGTTATAATTTGAGCCTCTGCGTTTAACTCCTACAGTAACTTCACCGCTTTGAAGATTTGTTGCACCGGTGATTGTGCTTATTTCGCCTTTTTTTGTATTCGTAAGTCCTGAAAGACCTTCAAGTTCTGCGAATTGCTGTAATGTCGCAAAAGTAAAAGGGTATTGTCCACTAGATGGTGAAACATCTCCTTTCGTGCTAATATTACGACCACCTCCATTTGCACCTTGCTCAGGCGCAACAAAATCGCCAATTATATCCCAGGTCTGGGATGGGGAAGGTTTTGTGGCTGCAGTCACAGACTGAAACTGAGCCTTACCTTCTGCCAAACCTCCTGCTACTGTAGCAAATCCATTTAGCATTTCTCCTCCTTCTATATGTCCAGTGCCAAAACCATAAGCCGCCCCAAAGATAAGGCCGCTATATAATTCTCCCTCTCGCTCTTTGAATTCAAATTGACGCTTTCTATCTTCATCACTTAAATAAAATTCACGTGGTTTGGGATTGTTTATTTCAGGGTTTTCACTTGGAGTTTTCACTTGAAATTGCTTTGCTCTTATTATCTCAAGCTTCCCTTGAAAACTTTTACTATAAACGAAGCAGCGTAATATTGGGTCTTTATCATACTGTCCGGTTTTAGCAAATTGAGTGTCATGTTTCAAAACCCAATCACCAAAATCCGAATCATTTAACTTCTGCCTTTTTTTCCTTATTTGATCTTCCGTTGGTGCATTTTTAAATTCAGCTGGCATGGAATTCTTTCCCTCTAGATCAACCAGATTTACCGGGTTAGAGTGTACGTACAGATATAAATTGAATCCATCATTTTCTTTAATTTGGTCTGGAGATAGCCATCTTCCAATCCAACCAGCATAATACCTTGCATGATGATAATTTAATCCAGTCTCTTCATCTCTTTCCATACCTGTATACCGATAACGTTTTGCAATAGGGTTAATATTTTTATCTCTAGCCTGGTAAGAACTTGTTCCATAGGGGTGGTATTCTTCGTATGAAATAATAGCGGCATTATTATCTAATTCTAAAGAAGCAGAGCCAAGATGATTGCTGTACTGGTAACGGTATAAAGTTTCTGCGCTTAAAAGTGTATTGTCAGTGCTTATCACATCTTCTACAATCAATACACGTTGGCTGCCGGCAAAAAGATGGTGGGTTTCTATTTCTTCCAGCGTATCCCCTTCAGCATTTTTTCTTCTGTAACATTCCATGCCGCCCAGGTACTGGCGTTCTTCTGTAGAACCTTCTTGTCTTTCTATCAGCTTGCGGTTGCGTTCTTTGCTGCCATCATATTGGTAATAAGCTTGTCCTCCACCAATGCAATTCAAGGAATGTATCATGTCATTGTAATTCCATCTCATGTATTGGTCATTGCTTACATTTTCAAGGTTTCGCATGCTGCCATGGGTATCATATTTATATTCAATGGCATTTATTTCATCAGTGCCTGTCCATGTTTTTAGTAAGCGGTTGGTGTTGGTATCGTAAGCATAATTACGTGTCCAGCGCTCCCTTTGATTCCCATTGCCTGCCATGTGTGTCATACGCAGAATATTTCCTGCTGCATCATAAAAATATTTCTGGGTATAATTGCGCAAAACGTTCGCAGCAGTAACAGGGAAATTTGTATCCTCCGTAGGATCTGTTCGTCCCGGTGTATTATTCAATGAGCTGTTTTCCCTGCCGCTTGCTTCGATGAGTTGATACAACGCATCATACCTGTAAGCGCTTCTCGGTTCAACCATTTGATTGTTGAAAAAGGCTGGCTCAAAAGCATCATCATATATTTCTGTAATGTTACCCACGGCATCGTAGGTGTAATATAGGTTTTGCAATACATGGGCATTTTTTAATCCCTTTGCAAACGGTAAATCAGCATCAAAATATCTTCGGGTTGTGCGCAATTGCAGTAAGCGAAATGTTTGTGGATCGTAATAGTAACGGGTAGCGGTTCCATTGCCATAATAGATTCGTTGTAATTGTCCTTTTGCATCGTAAATGGTTCTGCTTATGGCAGTGGTTCGCTTTCCGCCTTCGTAACCCTCAACTGTTTTGTTTGCTTTAACGATGATGTCTTCTGCATCTAATAAACCACGTTTACTATACCGTGGCTCATATACAGAAACATTGGTATCACTTTTATGCCAATTGTAATGCCTTGTCATGCGGTTGAGCGCATCGTATTCGGTTTGTTGTGTAAAAATTTCCGGTTCCAAAACGTAGGTTGGAGAACCGTCCTGCCAATCAATAACAGGTTCTTTGATTGCAGCAGCTAATCGTTTTGTCGCTTCCAACAGATTTCCTTTAAAATCAAAATGATTACTGGTAATCATGCCGCCACTATCATAATGTTGGTAAACTTGCCCACGCAGGTTTAAAGATTGTGCATTGGGCACAGACTCTCCATATTCCGTTTTGTCAATCAATGCCGAATCAGGAGAATTATTGATAGTAAGCAACAAAGCTGTTGGACGATGCAGCCCATCATATTGTGCCTGATACATTCTTTGTTCAGTGACAAAAGTATTGTCTTCCAATTGCCTTTCGTTGACATCCCAACTGTAAAACGGCTTGCCTGCGGCATCGGTAATCACCCACCTGTCACCGGCATCCATACTGTGCTGAAAAAGCAGATTACCCGCTATATCGTAACAAGGTGAATAGTTTTCATTCCATGCTGATTCGGCAACGTCATCAGGCTTGTAAGGGAAAATATATTGCATCACCCGGTTACCGCGGGCATCTTTTATCCAGAGCGGCTTTCCTTCCGCATCGAGCTTTGTGTAGGTGAGTTGCTTTTCGTCAAAAGTTGTTTCACCTTCGATTGCATTTCCACGTTTCCATTTATTATGCGCAACACTTATTACTGCCCTGCCTAATGAATCGGTAAAGATTTGTGCGGGTGTGTTTGCATAAATAGCAGCTTTTTGTGCTGCACTTCTTTCTGCTTCATCTTCTGAATGAATAAATCTTTCATACCAGGCATTGCCTGATTCAAGCAAAGTATCATTCTGGTCATAAGCTTTACTAAACCAGGGCGTAAATTCAACCCGGCTGTAAGATTTATCCGGTGCTTCGGTGCGCACCACACTGCCTGCTGCATCATAATAAATAACAGCCGTCACTCCTTTTTCTACAGGTTCCTCGTAAAAGTGATTATCTGTAAAATAAGGCTCGTATTGTTTTACCGGCTTGCCTTTATTATTGAGTATTGTTTTGCCATTGGTGATCCATCTTATAGCACCACCCTCTGTTTCCGGCTCTGCGGGTACTTTTACGGCGATTACCGTTCCTGAACCATCTGAATATTGAAAGGCAATCTGCACGGGACTTATTTCTCCATCGCCTAATTGTGCTAAATGTTTTTCCCTTGTAATACCGGCAGCACAGGCGGGATGGTTTACATAAGTAATCGTTTCGCCTGCTGTTTCTTCCCCTAAATAATAAACATATCGTGCAGTGGCATTGCCCAAAAATGTTTGCGCCTGCGCTTCATCATACACATCATCCGTAAAAAAATGAACGAGTGCTTCTTCTTCAATTTGTGCGCTTACATTATCCAGGTTATCACCTTCGTCTCCTTCGCCTTTTACAGCCATAGCTGCAGGCATTCCGATGATGTCAAATAGCACTTCCGAAATATTGTTATTGAGGTCCTTCATTTTTGAGGGAGCCATCACCCGGAAATCAAATTCCATCACTTCGGTGTGATTGCCGAGCTGGTCATCGCTTGCTTTTATATAGAGGTCATAGTCATCAAACTGAAGGGTGGTAACATTATCAAAAGGATCGGTATATTTTTCGGGCAAATAAAAATGATCCCCAGCATCTGGTGCAAAACCGGCAATACCGGAGCGTATCCACCAGGTATTGCTTTCAAAGGGATCGTCTGCGATATTTTCAAAATGATAACCGCCTTTTAATAAAACACGGTCAAGCATTGCATCATGGCTTTCACCGCCTTCCTGTAAAGCAGGCAGTTTTTCTCCGAGAACAGCATTGAGTAAATCCGTGGTTAATGCCAGCGTATAGGTTTCATAAGGCAATGCGAGTCTATTTAATACGCCGTAATCCTCCGACGTTTCTAAATCAGGTTTGAAATACTTCATCCGCACAGATTGTACCATGCGTTTTTGCAAGGAAGTAGTGGTTGGTAAAATGTGATACGGAATTTCGTTGATGACATCGGAAGTCACCGTGCGCAATTCTTCCAGTGAAAAATAAAATCCTGATGTGGGAAATAATCCTGTTACATCAAAAGTTTTTGCTCCGCAGGGCAGGCGTAAACGGTAGTCCGCAGCCGCAATAACATCATTGGTAAAAGCATTTACCGAATAGACAATATGTTGCTGCTTTTGCACTTCGGCAATCAGCTCTACTGCGCCTTCCGGTAAACTTTCATCTTCATGGCGACCAATGCGGGGATAAACAATTGCCATTGCTTCCAATACATTGCCAAATTCATCGGTTTGCAGATTGAGTGTATGAGCGATTCGGGGATCGATCACAACGCTTTCATTTTGCAGGTCTAATTCATAGTTATAGGTAATAGACTCACTACCTGTAGTTAGAAAAACAGCATGAAGGTTTTCTTTTTTTGGTTGCAGCAATTTTATTTGGCAATTACTATAAGCAGCTGAAAACAATTTTACAGGTACAATTTTCTGCACTTCCAATTGATCAACGTCCATCTCAAAAATCTCCTGGCGCAAGGTCATTCCTTTACAGCTACGTAATGCTTCCTTCCATTCCTGAATCGTTAAATTTTGCGCTTCGAGGTCGGGTTCAGGAAGGTTGTTTTCCTGGAAAACATCAGAAGACGGAATAAAATATTCCCCCCAGAATTGAGAGAGTATTTTTTCTTTATCCAGGAATGCACCGGTGTGAAACCATGTTTTCGTCAAAACCGGCGGCTGGTATAAAGTGTGGTCTTCTGTAATATATGGACTGTCAACATTACCGGCTGCAAATTCACCAAAAGTTTCTGTATCTAATTGGTCAACCCTGCCAAAACCCCTGAATTCCCTTTCGCCAAAATCATAATAACCGTGATGGTAGGAGAACTGGTTGGAAAATTCGGTTTGCCGCCATTTATCTTTAGAAACGGTTTTGCTAACACACTGTACCGGGAAGGGCAATTTGGTAATCCAGGGTTTCCCGTCCTGCTTATCCTTTAAGTAAAAATAGGTGGAGGGCTTGTATTCGATGAATGTTTCCTTGCCCATATTATTTTTGTAGCTCGTCATAATGTGCGGCTTTTTGCCACTCATCAGGTCAATATAGCGCAAAGGATTTCCAGCATGTTTTGGCAACGGTGACGACCAAACGATACAGCCGGTACCATTGCCAAGCAGGTCAACAATGGTAACATTTGCATGGTCATCCATTTTTGGAAAAGGAATAGGATTGTCTGCATTGATTATATTTTCTTCGCTCCAGCTATTACCGCTTTGGTTGAAGTAAATTTTAAAAGAATCTTTACCGAGATAAACGATTCCGGTAGTACCCGATCCATCGAGGTCAGCAAGCTTTACGTAGTTGGAATTAAAATGATCAGGGTGATCAAAAAGAGGCGCATTGCTCATGGTAACTTTCGCGCCAAATTTGCCATAACCGAGGTTGGGCCAGTAAACGATTTCTTTGTTGCGGATGCGCACAATGTCCATCAATCCATCTCCGCTCATATCGGCAATTACGATGGATTGAGTAATATCGGCAAAAATAATGGCAGGTCCCTTTTCCTCCTCTTTGGATTTTCTTGCCAGGCGGTAATCATCAAATCCTAATTTTCCCTTTGAAGCATACCACACAAAAACATTGTCTTCCGAGATCAGCATGTCCGATCTTCCATCACCATCGAGGTCAAGGAACTTCACATTGGGATCGCGCACATCAATGTTGGGCATTTCACGAAAAGCTTTGAACGGCTGCCATTCCTCTTCCTGTGTAAACTCAAAAAAGCCTTGCAGGTCATGGCTCACTAAAG
This sequence comes from Bacteroidales bacterium, assembly GCA_038317155.1. Taxonomy (GTDB): domain Bacteria; phylum Bacteroidota; class Bacteroidia; order Bacteroidales; family Lentimicrobiaceae; genus Lentimicrobium. Next base: position 2,138 of record JBBQBC010000104.1, on the reverse strand, counting down.
ATTTTTGACCGTTTGCTTCAATATCCTGAAAATGCACTGCGCCAACTGATAAACCATTTAATGAAGGTTTTGGAGAAACTAATTTCCGGGCATCAAAATATCCGCTGCCTATGTTTCTTTTGTAAAACCAGCCATTTGCCTGTTCGGTTAATATGCCCGAAATGCCTTCACTGTATAAGTCAGTCCACTGATATAATTTGTCGTCAATTCCTATCGGTAAATTTTCCAAACTTTCTTTGGGCAAAGATTTCACATCCGTATTCCAGCCTAATGGTTCGTATGTAAATTCAAAAGGTGGTAATGATCTATTTGAATAAGTTCCATCCGGTTTTTTAATATACCCGATTTGTGAGATAGATTGCAGGAATGTAAATGCAGTACCTGTGTTGTATTTAAAATTCATTGAACGCACGAGGCAGGGCAGTTCACCCAATTCAGGGAAACGATGAAACATTAATACACGGCTGCAAAGACGATACGTACGGATTTCAAAACCAGCCCGATATTCAGAAAATGCATCTGTGCGACATTTCCAGTCATTATTGCCGTTTGCTTGAGGATTGTCTAAATCGTGCTCCCCATAATCCAAAACCAACTCCAGCAGGTATTCGTTTGGTGCTACGAAATTCTCCCATTCAACAAAAGTCTGAGGTCTTTTAAAATGATCTTTATTACAATACTTTATCCTTTTCAAATATGCGTTGGTGCATTTCGAAAAATCATTCAACCTGTTCTTTTCGAACAGAATATTGGTTACATTGACCTTGTCCTCTTTTTTATATTCATACTGAAAACAATTGCCTTTATCATCACAACTGAATTCAAGCAGCCATTTAAAGATTTTTGTTTCATCATTAGGACTAAAAATCTGCGCTGATTTACTTTTACCAAAAATCGAAATGACATTTTCTTTTGTGGTGACCTTCCAGTAAACATTTCCGTTGGTTTCATTAATTTTTTCAATGCGTGCAAAGCTACCCTCTATTCTTGGTCTGTATCGTTTAACATTATCCGGAAGTGCCGGATCTTTCATCCAATTACCTGAAGTGTCTTGTTTTAATTCAGGCACCAAATTTTCAGCTCCTGAAAAAAGAAATGTATCTGATTCTTCAGCATCGTTATATTCCGGCAGTTTTTTCTCCGTTTTTCTTGATATGGAAAGGGTCTCGGCATTCCATCCTAAGCCAAAAACTCCGTTACCACTTCCTGAATTATAACTCAATGCCATTGATGGTATAAAAGCATTCCGTGAAGGCGAAAAAGGAAGGGGAATAGAAAAACCTGCAGTTCCATTGGCGGCATTTACAGAAAATTTTTCATCAATTCCCTTTATTGCTCCACCACCCTTAGGTAATGAAATGGAAGGAACATCGATCGCGTTGGATTTGGTTTTTCCTCCATCTGTTTTGAGAAATTGGGAAGATGAAGATTTATTTTCGTTATGTTCGTTCATCATTTATTCTTTTTTCATTAATATCTGCAAACAGCAGATAAGTATGTGTCGGGAGGTGTATCACAATGCTTTACTTATGATTAAACTTAAGTGCTACCTGTGGGCTCAAATTTCCCTTAATATTTAAAGTTGCCAATCCAAAAATTTATGAACTAAAACTGATTAAACAATTGACAAATAGTAAGATTAAGATGTAGTCTTTGAGGACAATACTTACTTATAAATTGGTTTAATTCGATCAAATTTAAAGTGATAAAAACTAATAGGCAATAGCACGAAAGTGTCATATTTAATGGAAATTATTTGGTTGAAATCCCAAATTTTCAGACTACATATTGTTATTAAAGATTAATCAGACGGATGTATGCGATAGTACTTTATTTGTAGTTTTTTTCAAAAGGATCCCCTCTTCTTATGAATCTTAGAAATCTATTAGTATTGTTTTTATCCTGTATTTACTCAAAAAAAGTAATCAACATTAATGTGTGACTGCATTTCAATCTTGATAATGCTTAATTTATTTAGTTGGACCTATCTTCTTGTCCTTTCCTAACCTCCTTCCCCACCCGACATTTGATTCAATAACTCAAAATTGAATCATGGCAACCTCCTACAACAGGCGCATCAACCTTTACATCAACGGTCAGCAAGTCACCAACGACATTGCCAGCATCCGGGCCGAAAT
>JBBQBC010000103.1:0-13338 GCA_038317155.1 Bacteroidales bacterium | reverse complement strand
AAGGTAGGATATACCGCCACCCTGACTATGGCCTGTAATAATAACATCCCTGTAACCCTTCTGATAGCAGGAATCGATCTTGCCAAGGACTCCTTTAGCCATAAACCCGGTTGCCATCAGCCATCCGGTATGAACCGCAGAACGGGGATTTTCAGATAATTTATACTCAAATTGATATTCTTTGTTTAGTTTCATACTTCCAGTAGCCGGCACCATAGCAGCATAGAAATTTTCAAGCCAGCTCTCTGAATTCGGTGTGGTTCCCCTGATGCTGATAACGGCAATCTTCCCTTCGCTGGTCCACAAATCCCAGCGGTTATCAAGGCCTGTAACCGGTGAACGGTAAGCCAGTTTAAATTTTTGTGGAATGAGTTTCGGGGTCACCCAGGGAGTATCTGCTACACAAACAGCAATTTTTAACATTTCTGTGTACTCCGATTTATCAAAACCTGGTTTAAGGATGTTGTTCTGCGACTGAAGTGTTGCTGAAAGTGTCAGAAAACAGATGACAAGCAGAAATTTGTTAAAATAACTGTCTAACATATTTTTTGGTGTGAAATTAGTCCCTCAATAAAAGTTTTATAGCCCGAATTAAAATAACTTTCTTTGCGAAGCCTTGAAAAGGTTAAGGCTAAGGCGATGAGCTGAGCCTGTCTGCCTGCGCATACAGGCAGGCGCAGCTGAAGCTTTAAGGTTAATAAGCTCCAAAGCATGATTCCTCAAATTAATTTTTACATCAACCTAAACCTCAATCTCAACCTAAATCTAACCCTGAGTTACATAAGAGAGAAATTGTTGTGAAGAAAAAGCCCTAAATTGATTTCTATACAAAAATAAAGGGTTTGATATCTCCAGGCCGGTTTTATTTTTTTTAATTTCACAACTTCGGTTCAGTATATTTGTTGTTGTATTCATAAAGAAAAAGTGATTTATTAATTTCCAGTTAAAGAGTTCGAAATGAAGAAATTAATTTTGTTATTTTTAATTTGCCTGCTCTTATCTGGTCACGCCAAAACACAGGTGAATGGTAGTTTTCTTTTTGATGGGTTAAGCCGTTCGTGGATAGTTTACCTGCCGGCAGGTTATACCCAGGGCGAATCATTGCCATTAGTGCTGGCTTTGCATGGTTTAACCCAAACCGGTCAGGGAATGATGCAGTTCTCCGGCTTTAATTCCGTTGCTGATACCGGTAATTTCGTGGTCGTTTATCCAAATGGGGTAGGTAATGCATGGAATGTCGGTTTCAGTGGCGGCTCTACGGCAGATGATGTCGGTTTCCTTTCTGCTTTGATTGATACGCTTCATCAGCGTTACAATATTGATCTGAACAGGGTTTATTCCACCGGTTTTTCAAATGGGGGTTTTATGAGCTATCGTCTTGCCTGTGAATTGGGTAACCAGATTGCTGCCATTGCACCTGTTTCGGGCACCATGACCGATGGTTCTTACAGTTCATGCACGCCACAGCGGCCTATGCCTGTTTTACATATTCATGGCACTAATGACATTGTAGTGAATTACAACGGTGGTTTTGGTAATAAATCAGTTGATCAGGTTTTGGCATTCTGGAACAATTATAACAACTGCCCTGCATTCCCGTTTATTGAAAATCTGCCCGACCTGGTTGCCGAAGGCTCAACCGTGCAGCGTTATACCTGGGCTCCCTGCACTGAATCAACAGAAGTTATGTTGCTGAAAGTGATCAACGGCGGGCACACCTGGCCTGGTTCGGTTGGCGTGACAGGAATAGGCATTACAAACCGCGATATAAACGCGAGTAGTGAGATATGGAATTTTGTTAAAAGATTTTCTCTTGAAAATGCCACAGGTGTAAATCCGCTTGTTCCTGAAAAACTTAAATTGTATCCAAATCCTGCAAACGGTGGGTTATTGGTAATAGAATCGCCGGATTTAATGCCAGTAGGTTCTGAACTTCAAATTTTTGATACTGAAGGTGTCACTGTCCTGACAAATCAATTTAATTCATCTGCAAACAAGATTATAACCGACGTTTCCATACTTGAACCCGGCTTATATCTGGTAAGAGTTGCTGGTTTTTCTACAAATCTGACTACGAAGCTTGTTATTTTGCCCAGGTGAAGGCTCAGAGCGCAGGGCACATGAAGCGAAGCGGAATCCCGACCTCTTTGTCGGGAGGGTTCAAAGCACATGGAGCGAAGCGGAATCCCGACCACTTCGTCGGGAGAGCGCAGAGCACATGGAGCGAAGCGGAATCCCGACCACTTCGTCGGGAGAGCACAGAGCACAGGTTAGCAACGTCTCTCGATAACATGTCCCTTTGTCTTTAAGGCCCCTTATCCCTTTGTCCCCTGATTAGAAGCGGGACTTTAAGAAGAAAGTACCGTCCCTTTTCAGTGTCCCATATTTCCCATGGTTTGCTCAATTTCACGTGTAAAAGTATGCATTTCAGTAAGTTGTAATTCCATCTGACTTAACAGTTTAAACTGCACCCGTGCCCTGGTCAGGTTATGTTCCATGTATTGTGTGTGGTAATAGACATCGCCATTCAGATAATCGGTTAAAAACCGGATGCCGATGATACACGTCAGGAGTAGGGCTGATTCGGGCAGAAAATCGATTTCTGTTTTAGTAAGTAATCCATGCGTCGATTTAAGATAACCTAATGCGAAGGCTTTAAAAAAACCGATCTCAAATATCACTTTTGTTAAATCCTCTTCATCTTCCTTTGCTGAGTTAGCTGCCGAACGGATAGCATCGCCAAAGTCGAACAGGGCCGAACCTGGCATAACCGTATCCAGATCAATTACACCAACTGCTTTGCCATTTTTTGAGAAGACAACATTGGAGAGTTTGGTATCATTGTGAACCACTCTAACTGGAATAGCGCCGCTGACAAGCATTTCCGGGATTTTCATCATGGCCTGGTAACGGTTTGTCACGAAAGCAATCTCTTCATGAACTTTATCGCCCCTGCAGGTAGGGTCTGATTTCAATGCGGTAAGAAAGTCAGCATATCGCTTTTGAAAAGAATGAAAATCCGGTAAAATTGTATTCAGTAAAGCGGGATCAATGCCTGATACACTCTTCAGGAAAGCGCCAAAGGCAAGGCCACCTTCATAGGCAGTATTATTATCGCGGGGAACCTCATTGCATTCTGTTCCTTCAATGTACGAGATTAATCTCAGGCAATTGGACTGATGATCGGTATAAAATAAATTACCCTCACTGGTGCAAATAATCCCGGGAACCTGCAAGCTTATTGATTCTGGCCAGGTATAAGCAGCTAAAGTTTCAGTTACCAACCGGTAGTTGGCCATCAATTGATCCGGATCTGTGAAGATAGCTGTGTTTATCTGCTGAAGTATGTAAACCGGTTTGCCATCTCTTAAAATCCTGAAAGTGTTGTTGATATGGCCGTGTTGAATATGTTCAGAAGTGTACTTACCATCAGCAATCCTGAAAGTTTGGGAAAGCTTTGAAACATCATAATCCATTACTTCAACCAGTTAGATTTTCCAGAGATTAGAGGGATAGAGGCCATCGGCTATTAGTTCATTTAATTTTCTTATAACCAAAGGTTTATCTTCTTTATACGTAATCCCGAACCATTGCCCAGAATTGCTGAGGACTTTCACCCGTTCACGGCCATTTTTTATGAGTTGGTCAACCACCGAAGGAATGTAAAATTCGGACTTTAGATCACCCTGGTTTGCTTTCAAAAAGTCAATAAACTGACTTTCAAGGTGACCGAAAAATCCTGGTGTGAAACCCCAGAAATTCATTGAAACCGGTGTTTTATCGGGTAGGAAGGTTTCCTGTCCATCTGATTCGCGATAAACTATTCTGCCGTTAATTCTTTCAATCCGGGTTCTTTCAGTAACACTTTGCAGCCAGTTATGCTCATCAGTAGTGCATTCGCCGCGCGAAACCGAACCGAAATCGGAAAGCGTATTCTGCAACTCATAGGATACCATGGCGTAATCCTTAGAGCCTGAAGCATGTTGATCAGTAAAAAAATCATTCAGGGCCCTGAAAGCGTCAAATCCATAGAAATCATCTGCGTTTATAACGGCAAAGGGTTCTTTAACCTTTTCTGCAGCCATCAGTATTGCATGTCCTGTTCCCCAGGGCTTAACACGGCCATCGGGTGGAGTGAAGCCATTCGGCAAGTTATTGGTCTCCTGAAAAACCCATTCTATATCAATGTGCTGCTGAAAGCGGTTAATAAAAATTTCCCTGAAGTCATGCTCAATATCTTTCCTGATAATGAAAACAACTTTTCCAAATCCGTTTCGAATAGCGTCGTAAACTGAGTAATCAAGGATTGTTTCGCCGGAAGGACCAATGGGGTCAACCTGTTTCAATCCGCCGTAACGGCTTCCCATGCCGGCAGCAAGAATCATTAATGTAGGCTTCATATTGTTAGGTTTTATTTTTCAGTTTATAGCCCCAGGTTGCGTAATAAATAATGATCACATAGCTTGGGATGAGTATGAGGTAGGCCTGTTGTGAGCCCCAGGAATCAGCCAGTCTGCCCCATACCAGCGGGAGTAGCGCTCCACCTGCGATTGCCATTATCAGCAGGGCTGAACCGGTTTTGATAAAACTGCCAAGGTTATGTATAGCCAATGGCCAGATTGCTGGCCACACCAGTGCATTTGCTAATCCTAAAATCGCAATGAAAAATACTGAGGTCAAACCGGAAGTGTACACGGCACAGAATGTAAAGATTATCCCGAGTATACCTGAGAAAAGCAAGGCCTTACGCTGCGATATGTACTTCGGAATCAGTATGATCCCGATAATATAACCAGCTACCATCGAAATAAGCGTATAGGAAGTAAATACTTTGGCTTTGGCGATTTCAATTCCAATAGAAATACCATAACGTATAATTGTATCGCCTGCTATAACTTCAGCGCCAACATAAAAAAATAGAGTGATTACACCCATCAGTAAATGAGGGAAAGCGAATATGCTCTTTCTGCCTGAGAGTTCATTGTTTTTACGTTCATCCTCGTTTTCTACTTCGATTTCGGGCAGGGGGGAATACCTTATCCCAATACCAAGAAGGAACAAGATAATGGTCATTACCAGGTAAGGTCCGATAACCCTCCCGGCAAGTGAGTCAAGTTCTGCAACCCTGGCGGCTTCACCCAGCGATTTCAGGTTTTCAACAAAAGCGTCGCCATCGTTTAGGATATAATAAGCTAAAATTACCGGTGCAATTGCACCTGCCAGTTTATTGCAGATACCGAGAATACTGATTCTTTTGGCAGCACTCTCACGCGGTCCGAGTATGGTTGCATAAGGATTGGAAGCAGTTTGCAAAATCGATAGCCCTGTTCCCATAACAAACAATCCGGTGAGAAACAGGCCGTAAATTCTGGTCATTGCTGCCGGGATAAAAATGAGGGTTCCGATTGCCATTACCCAAAGGCCAAGCATCATTCCCTTTTTAAATCCGGTCTTTTTAAGTACCCATGACGAAGGCAGCGCCATCAGGAAATAGGAAATGTAAAAGGCAAAAGCAACAAATAATGCCTGATAATTCGAGAGCTCACAGGCTATTTTCAGGTAAGGAATCAGAATTCCGTTTAGCCAGGTTACAAATCCGAAAATGAAAAAAAGCGCACCAATAATGCTGATCGAGATTAAATAAGATTGTCGGGTGGAATTTCCGGTCATTATTTTCGACATTTTGAGGCTGTTTGTGATTGATTGATAAGTTGTTGTATTTAATTGCAGGGAACCGTTAACTCTTTTGAAATCGGATAAGATACCAATTGGAAATAAATTTAGGATTTTGGATTATGCAAAGATGCGGTTCATCACCAGGGCAACAGTGCCCATTAGTCTGGCATTATCACCTAAATTGGAAGCTACAATGCGGGCATCTCTGCGGATACGTGAAATGGTGTAAACATTGAGGTTGCTTTCAATGGGAGAAATCATATAGTCGGCAACTCTCGACATTTCACCCCCGATAATGATCAATTCAGGATTGAAAAGGTGAATCAGGACGGCCATTCCCTTACCAAGGGCTTCTCCTGCTTTGGCAAGCAGGTCAATGGCAAACTGGTCTCCTATGCGGGCAGCTCCCAGGATGGTTTTGATATTGAGTTTCGAAAGATCGCCTTCAATCATAGTATTTAACTGGGTAACAGCTCCATTGGCCATTTCTTGCCTGGCCCTGGAAACCAATGATTTGCCTGAAGCAAGTGTTTCAATACAACCGATTTTGCCGCAATGGCATAACTGACCGTTTGGTTCAATCTGAATATGTCCGAATTCTCCGGAGTAACCCGAATGGCCGAGATAAAGCTTTCCGTTTAAGATCATACTAAGGCCAATGCCACTTCCGGCATTCAGGCATAAAACGTTCTGAAAACCGCGTGCAAGGCCGAATGCCTGCTCGCCCCATGCCATGGCGCGTGTATCATGTTCAATAAAAACCGCAAATCCTGTTTTTTCGCTTAATATCTCGGCAGCAGGCCTGCCTGTGTTCAGGTAAGTATAGGAAAGCCCTGTCTTAATATCAATAAGACCAGGTAGTGATATTCCTATACCAAGCATTTTATATTCATCAATGTTGTAGGCTATCATCAGTTCACTGACCTTTTCCGCAATAAACTGCAGAATATCAGGATGTGTGTCAAGCCCTTCATTTAATTCATGTATTTCAGAAACCGGCTGATTGGCAAAATCAAAGATTCCCATTCTGACGAAGGACCGCTCCAGATCAACACCCAGGACATACCTCGATGAAGGATTAATCCCAAATAAACTTGGACGGCGCCCACCTGTTGATTCTCCAATACCGACCTCCCTGATCAGATGTTCTTCGATCAACTCTTCAACAGCCCGGGTAATGGTGGGCGTGCTCATTTTTATGGTTTGGCTCAGTTTGAAAATTGATAACTCACCGTGAAAGTAAAGTTCTTTGACGATGGTTTGTTTTAAAGTAATTCTTCTGCGGAGATTGTTTTTTACCGGTTCTTCATTTTTGCGCACTTTGAAGAGATAAGCAGTTCCCGACATAAATAGGATTTAATGTTTAAGAGGTAAAATTAAAAATTATTCAACATTAAGCTACTATATTTGAAAAATTATTATTAAGATCGTGTTGTTAGTAGCATTTTATTATCAGTATGTATGTAAATATTTGGAAATCATCTTATTAATAATTAAAGGTAAATAAAAAATATCCAATGGTTTAAAATTTCGGGAGTTCCCGGCGAATACGTCCTTTTTAAACATACCTGGTATTTCAGAAATTGAATTATTGATCCAGACCCTGGCAGAATCATCAGTTACCTGATTCTGACTACGCTTGAGACTGCGCTGCGCTTGCCCGAAGTAATAACCACATGATACATTCCCCGTTTAAGACTACTCCCTATGCGCCAGACATATTTATTAGAATCAATTCCATGAACATACAGCACTTCCTTTCCCCGGGAATCAATAATCAATATGTTGAAAGGATGCTTAATTTCTTTAGGAAAAGTAAATTCTATCTCTTCATTAAAAGGATTAGGATAGCACTTGAAAGAAAAATCAGGAGGAGGGCTGTTAACTCCTGCAACCCCTACCAGGCTTTCGTAGGCTCCAATATCAATCCGGCTGCCGGTTAGCCGGGGGTTTCCGGCCAGGTCATAGACTGGTAACATCAGGCCGGTTGTATCAGGATTCCCGGTGTTAATGCAAGGTGAATTATCATTCAGGGAATAGGGGTGGGGTTGTACCCCACCAAATCCGGGTAATGTATCAATATTGTTTAAATATGGCGAAATAAATCCGGTTCCTCCGGTCCCTCCGAATGCTACCGGGCCTCCTTCAACATCACAAAAATAAAACTCAGGGGCAGAGTTTACGTCCCAGATGTAGACCTGCTCTCCGGAAAGTGCATGGTTGCCGTAGATGATATTGTTTATCAGCACTGGTACTGCGCTGTCGTTGCAATAGACCCCGCCACCATATGAATCAGAGTAGTTTCCCGTAATAGTATTGTTAACGAACCGGGGATTGGCTTTGTTGAATGAAATTGCGCCACCGAAAAATACTGAGCTGTTTCCGGTAAAAAGATTGCCGGAAACCGGACGCACGGGCGTTGACCTGAGGTAACCCAGTGCTCCGCCGAGACCGCTTGAATTATCCTTAAATATACATGATTGCAGTTGAACATCAGCATACTCCAAAGACACAGCACCTCCAATTCCGGTTGAGCTGTTTTGAGCGAAAGTGCACCTGAGTATGTCAACAACTGAATACCGTATGCAGATAGCTCCGCCATAACCGTAAGGAGGCCCGGGCGAGCCACAGGAGTTGCCGGTGAAGTTGCAATCCCGGATCAGGATATTGCCCGAATCGGCGAAAACAGCTCCACCCCAGTAATAAGCCTGATTGTTGGTAAATTCGCAATCTGAAATTCTTATCCGGTTAAATTGCCTGATGTTAAATACACCACCCATTTTTTCTAAAGAATCGCCGGTAGCCTTACCAAAGCTGAAAATACAATGGCTGAATACTGAAGAATCTGATATTGAACCAGTATTTATATAATTGAATCCGTCCCAACCTCCGCGGCCATTTTCCGGGTTATAGAATCCGGAAGTATCAGAAACCGTGAATATAATCGGGTTCCCATCAATTCCTTGTGCCAAAATACTCCCGGCGACATCAAAACCAAAAAAACCTGTTGCAATAATCCGGGTTCCGGGTAAAAAAGTGAGTATTCCGTTCTCAGGAATGGTCACATTACCGGCCAACATTATTGTATCAGCTTCCAGAATCCCTGTCTGTTCCCCCTGGATTTGTATTGTTTGGGCGATTGCGTATCCGGCATCCGAACAACTTAAAAGACATGGAAACAAAAGACGTGAAATTAATCTTTTCATGAGGTTATGGTTTTATTTGCATTTAGACCAGATGATTTTAAACCAAGAAAAAGACAGGTTTTGTCGGAAACACCGGATCGGACATACAAAGATCAATAATATTCAGGGATTGACAAATTCATTATGAATTTAAAGTCATATACAAGCAAGAATTTTCAGCTAAAGATATTGTGATTTTGACAATCGAAAGGATGTCAGTCAATCAGGAGTTGAAAAGATCATTCAAGATAGTCGCTATGGTAAAGAAGCTTAAATAATATGAGATTAAATCTCTGAAAAACAATACTATATATAAATTCGACTGCTTTTTATAAAAATCATTTGATGAATTTGCAATTTTAAAGGAAGTTGTTAAAAAATTGTCCTATTTTTGTAATACTATATCCAGATGAAAAAGTTGAATTATTATTCTAATCAACTGAATACCATGAGTTTGCTTATTGCCCTTTAGTTCTTTAAGTTTTATACATCTTTCAATCTAATCAAGCCTTAAGGGGAGTGCAAATTTTTTTGATTGAGATCAGGGATATGTATATTAATTTGACAGTAGGATAAAAAAAATTTTACAAGTGGTAAATATATTTTTCCGACTTAATGGTAAATAAACTGAATTGACTGAATAACTGAGGATGGACTAGTATTCTCAAAAATGAGCGAAAGGCTTTTGTGCAAAAAAAAATATCAATGTGGATTACTTTTACAATTAATATAAATAAATATTTGACAAATCCGAAAATCGGGCTTTTAGCCTGAAATTCGATAAGTTACTGCACTACTTGATGAAACTACCTGAACCTGGCATTCAGAGCACTGAACCGACCGTACTGACCAATTGCACGATTTGTCCGCGCAATTGTCGTTCAAACAGATATTCCGCCAGGCGCGGGTACTGTAATGCCGGTGCCGGGTTTGAAATTTCAGCTATTTGTGTGCACAAAGGTGAAGAACCACCAATCAGCGGTATTTCAGGTATATGCAATGTGTTTTTTTGCCGTTGCAATCTGCAGTGTGTATATTGTCAGAATTGCCAGATAAGTACAAATTCAGATCAGGTAATCTTCAGGGATTGGAGTTTACAGGAAGTTGTTGATCAAATCAACCTGACTCTTGATGGGGGATGCAAATCACTTGGATTTGTTTCACCTTCCCACATGGTTCCCCAGATGATTGAAATCATCAGAGCCATTCATAATACCGGCAGAAGGCCTGTAATTGTTTACAATACAAATGCTTATGAGAAAGTTGAGGTTTTAAGAAACCTTGAAGGGCTGATTGACGTTTATATTCCGGATTTCAAATATTCTGATCCGAAACTTGCCGGGGGGCTGTCGGATGCCCGGGATTATCCCGAAGTTGCAAAAAGAGCGCTTAAAGAAATGCTCAGGCAAAAGGGTACTCCTTTTATTACAGATAAAGATGGTCAGGCAATAAGTGGCTTGATTATCAGACATCTGGTTATTCCAGGGCAAGTTGAAAACAGCCTTAATGTACTTCGTTTTATTGCTGACGAGCTTTCTGTAAAAGTTCATATTTCCCTTATGTCGCAGTATCATCCGATGCCTGCTGTTAAGGAGCATCCCTTTTTAGGAAGGACTGTAAAAAAAGAAGAGTACCAGGAGGTAATAGATGAGATGCAAAAACTTGGCCTTGACTATGGATGGGTGCAGGAACCCGAAAGCAACTCAAATTACCTGCCTGATTTTAATAATAAACATCCGTTCGAATTAATGTTAAATAATATTGCGAAATAGTTGACTTGATTGACTTTTTAATCACCGGAATGAGAATGCTCAGAATAACCCTGATCCTGGGGCTTATGGCTGTGTCGTTATCATCGGGCAGCCCGGATTTGCAGCAAAAGGTTGACAGCCTCAGGCTACAGCTAGAGAAGTCATCCAATGCAACTGACAGGGCTTCGGTATTAAAACAACTTTCAAGGACCTCATTCGAAACCGGGGATTATGTATCTGCTATTCAATACCTTAATCAGGAAGTAAACATACATCCAGGAAATAATGATTCAATTTCCTGGGCAAATGCCCAATATAGCCTGGGTATGGTTTACAGTGTTGTCCGTAATTTTGATGAAGCTTTAAAGCATGGGTTGATAGCCAGGGAGTTTTTTGAGAATAACAGGATGTTTCCCCAGGTTGCTAACAGTTGTATCAATCTTGGGTACATATTTAACGAACTCAAAAAACCTGATCAGGCTATTGAAAATTATCAGCGGGCGTTGTTTATTCTCGAAGATCAAAAGACCCAGCAGGGGATGGAAGCTTCGTACCTGAACCTGGGCGCTTTAAGCGATAAATCAGGTGATCTGGATAAAGCAAGGAAGAATTTCGAAGAATCGCAGTCTATAACCCGCAAGATTAATAACTCTTCTCTCGTGGCTGTTTATTCAAATCTGGGAGTTTTGTTTCTGAATAAGCAGGATATGGTCAAGGCAGAGGAATACCTCGACAAAGCCTTTTTAATGGCCCGTGAGTTCAATAATCAGGAGCAAATGGCCATTGCACAGATTTCTCTCGGATCTGTTTATTTTAGAACAGGAAGGAAGGCTGAAGCATACAGGGCGATTGAAAATGGAATCGGACTTGCCCGGAAGCTCAAACTTCGTGCACTAACCATGGATGCTTATGCTGAACTTGCAAGAGTTTCCATGAGCCTGAATCAGCCGGCTTTAGCCTATAACTTTCTGGATATCTATGCTAAAATTAAAGACAGTTTAAATAACGAGCAAATAAACAGTCAGATAAATTCAATACAAACCCGTTTTGAGGTTAGCCGCAAGGAACTTGAAAGTGAGAGACTGCTTCGTGAGAATCTGGAACAATCGCTTAGGATTGAGCGCGATCAGAATTCACGGATTGCTATGATATTGGCTTTTGTTGTGATCATTGTTCTAATGGCTATTTTCTTCAAAAAATATTATTTTAAAGCCAGATCGGTCGGTGAACTTAAAGAAACCAACCAGTTGGTTGAGGTTCAGAAAGCCGAACTCGAGCAGTTGATTCAAACCAAGGACAGGTTTCTGTCAATTATAGCACACGACCTTAAAAATCCTTTTACTTCACTGCTCGGATTTGCTGACCTTGCCTACACTGAATTTGACGAAATTACAGATCAGGAAAAGAAATCATATCTCGGAATTATCCGGCAAAGCAGCCAGCATATCTACTCACTGCTCGAAAACCTGCTTACCTGGTCAAGGGCTCAATCAGGCAGGATCGATTTTAATCCGGAATCGGTTAATCTTCATGAAGTGGTTGATTCTTCAATTGAACTTGTAAGGACTGCCTCTGAGAATAAACATATTTCTGTTTTTGCTGACTTCAACCAGGATGTCGTTGTAAAAGCTGATAAAAATATGCTCTCAACAGTGCTGAGGAACCTACTCAGTAATGCCATAAAATTCACTCCCAGTGAAGGTTCAGTTACGGTAAGCTGTAAAAGTTCAAACGGAAGGGCTGTTTTGAGCGTTTCAGATACCGGTGTCGGACTGGATCAGGATGAATTATCCAGATTGTTTAAAATTGACGGCAACCTTAAAAATCCTGGAACCAATAATGAAACCGGAACCGGACTTGGCCTGATCCTATGTCAGGAATTTATGAATATACACAAATCAAAAATCATTGCCGAAAGTACCCCCGGAAAGGGGAGCGTATTCAGTTTCAGCCTCGATGTAGTCTGATCCGGGTCAAAGCAAATTACAAAAAGACAATTATTCAGCCTGATGGAAGGCGGAAAAATTGTCTTTTATTTTTTCGGAAGAATGTAAACACCCTAATCCGGCAACTCAATTGCCGGATCGGAGATAATTATAAAACCCACTTACAGATTAAAAAGGAAGATCGTTTGATGCATCCTCTTCAAGTGTTGGCAGCGAGCTGACATCAGGCAGGGAAGCGTCCGGAACAGAGTTGGCTTCTGACATTTTCTCAACTTTCCATCCTTCAAGATTTGTAAAATAGCTGACTGCACCGTCTTTTTCCCATCGGCGCCCTCTCAGATTGAAAAAGACCTTGATTTCCTGTCCGATCGTATAAGCATCAATCAGGTTGCAACGATCCTGTGTAAGCTGAAACTTGAGCATTTCAGAGAAACTCATGTTTGGGTTGTCGCGATATTCAATTACAAATTCACGTTTTTTAAACTTGTCAGAAACGTTTTGGGTGTCAAATTTCTCAACCAGTTTTCCTATAATTTCAAATGCCATTATAATTTGGGTTTTAGAGTTAGTAAGGTATTTTTTTTTCAGCAATAATCCATTCAGTAAAAACACTTATCGCATCGTCGCGCATAAACTGCCTGGCCGGGATAGAGCGTACGGCGGGTTCAAGGTCGAGTTCACGGTAAATAAAATCATCATCAAAACCAGCTAGGGCAGCATCTTCTTTTGCTGCTGCATAAAAAATCCGGTCGGGCCTGGCCCAGTAAATTGCTCCAAGGC
>JBBQBC010000102.1:0-13345 GCA_038317155.1 Bacteroidales bacterium | reverse complement strand
ACTACTTTGTAATATTGCTTTTTTTTATACTTTTGCAATCCCAAAGGAGAGGTGGCAGAGTGGTCGATCGCGGCGGTCTTGAAAACCGTTGATCTGCAAGGATCCGGGGGTTCGAATCCCCCCTTCTCCGCAATAAATATTTATAATACGCTGTAAGATAGTATCTTATGGCGTTTTTTTTATTTATAGAAAATCGATATGAGCAACTGTTTATATGGATAGTCAATCTAAAGGTAATTTTGCTTTTAGTTCTTCTGAATAACGTTATGGCCATTTATGTAAAGCCAGTTTCATGTTATATTATTGTTATTTAACTATATCGATCGTAGCAAGCAAATCTTTTTTCGACGGAACAAAACGAGCGAAAATAAGAGACAGAAGTGCAAGAAAAGCCCCTCCAAGAAAAGGAATTCGCCAATTGTAAATCCACAAAAGTCCACCAATTACAGGCAAAAACACCGCCGTGAGATGATTAATAGTAAAGCCCACAGCCATTGAAGGAGCGATATCTGCAGGTTCGGCTTGCTTACGGAAAAAGGAATTAATGGAAATGGCAAAACTAAAAAACAAGTTATCCACAATATATAAACCGGAAACTACCATTTCATTCTCAATCAGTCCGTAACCCAAAAATACCAAAATCAAAAACACATATTCTACAGTGAGCATACTCCGTTCGCCAAAGCGGTTGATGGCTCTCCCTACATAAGGACTCAAAACAAAGGTTATGATGTTGTTTATCACAAAAAGAATGGTAATATGTGTAATGGAAAAATGGTATTTCTGTACCAAAATAAAAATGGCAAACACCATGAAAATTTGACGACGAGAGCCGCTCAAAAAATTAAGAACATAATACAGCCAGTATTTCCATTTCAGAATTAGTTTTTTGTGTTGTGGAGGAAGCAATTCATCCACTGGATTCTTGCGTAAAGAATAGACTCCGGCCAAAAACACCAGGGCTCCTATTATAAAAAACATCCATTGGAAAGATAAAAATCCTGCCATTAACCAGATGAAGACACCTGTAGCAATATTAGTCATTGCAGTATAACTTCTAAATTCAGACAATACCAATGGAACACGTTCAGGAGAAAAATACTGTAAGGTAAGGGACTGATTGGCGGTTTCGAAAAAATGAAAACCAACAGACATCAGCATCCCTGTAAAAATCAAGCCTTCAAATGTTGGGAATAAGCCCGTAACCATCACCCCAATACCGCACAAAATAATGGAATAAACGGCAAAACGATGTTCGGCAATCACCATCAAAACATAAACGGCAAAAAAAGTTAAGAAGCCCGGTATTTCGCGAAAAGACTGAATAGCTCCGACCTGCACGGAATTGGCACCGGCTTTTTCCACCGCGAAATTATTGAATAAGGTTTGCCAACCCTGATTTCCCAATGCCGACGCGATGCAAAGCACTGCCAAAAATCCATACATCGGATTTACCTTATAACTGCTGTATTTTTTCAATGCTTTCAATTTTCCCGCAAGATTAGCAATTTCATTCAAGAAAAAAGCGAAAATAAAAAATGCTTCTGTTATTGAAAATCAAAAAGGATCGCTAAAACTATAAGTAGTAATATGCTCCCTCAGTTAAGCTCCTCCTCTGGATGGGCGCCTTCTTTGATGGGTTGTTAATCAATGCTCTACATAAGATTGCAGATAATAACCAGGTGCCTTATTAAATTTATTAAATTGTAGCAATAAAAAATGGGGCTAAATGCCCCATTTTCCCTATAAATCCTATCACATATAATAAGCCTATGAACTCTAGGTTAAAAACGACCCCCCGGCCATAATTGATAGTATAAATGAATCTAATTTATAGGAACGTAAACAATCGCAAGTAACTCCCCTGACTTACCAACTTTAACCGGGATATTTCCATAAATACCCATTGCTTCTGCCTGAGGGATATTAGCTGTAACAGTAACCACAACATTACCACAACCGCAATCTTTATAATCTCTGATTTTTTTACTTGAAACCCATACATTTTGATTATTCTCATTAAGACCCTTGTATTCATAGATATATTTATAGTTTAAAGCAATCGTATTTAAGTAATTGCAGGCATATTTCATTTTTTCCTGTGCTGCAACTGTTGTGTATTTATCGCTGATTCCATTTTCATCGAATTCGTAAATACGGGCAACGTTCACCATATTCTTATCATCTGATTTTACGCAATAGTAAACAATGAAATCAGGGGTTATGATCTGCTGCCAGCACTCAACGTCGCTGTAATTGTTAAAACGGGCATACTCCATTTTTATCATCGTACTGTCAAGACCCATCATAAGAGTGGGGCTTTTCACAACAACCGCTTTCTGTGATTGCGAGTTGCCGATTAAAACTGCCAGCAACATTCCGATAATTAAAGTTATTTTTTTCATGGCTTGCTTTTTTTGTCTTCTTTTTCTTTCCGGTATTCTGATATTTTCAAAACCGGTTAGTCAGATTTTTGGTGTAAATCTTATGAGACAAAAGTACATCGCCGGTTAAGGCTGCGCAATTCGTTTAAATACTACTTTTAATAACACCTGGGGCAGTAAAATGATGGGTAGAATTACCCATCATGGTAATTTGGAGAGGGTTTAGCAATACAAGAGCGTAAATATACAAAAAATAACCGAATAAACAACGGAGATTTTCAATCTAAAAATAAATCTTTATAATCCTATAAATCTGATACTTGCACTAATTTAACTTCTTTCAGGCAACGAATGGACCGGTCAGAGAAAAAATCGGCTGCCGGATAGAGCAAATACGCTCCCTTATCTTTAACGCCAGATTCCGGTACAATCAACACTTCAGCCTGATCGTTCCGGTTGAATATTTCGCTGTAAGTAAATACCGCACGATATCCGTCAGGGGCAGACATAATAAATATACCTGTTTTCAGATTTTCCAGGGTCATTCCAAAATAGCCATTTGTATAATTTTTGAGCATTTCGCCTTTGAATGGGGTTGTGCCATGAATTCCCTTTCCCCGGCCATAAAAAACCGAACCGTAGTTAACCATCACTCCATTCAAAGCTGCACTGCTGTCCAAGGCATGCACAAGCATATTGCCTTTATAGAATTTCACTTCATTTGAATGCATTTCTTTGATGTCGCGGTCGATCTTGTATTTTACCGTACTTGATTTGATCGTTAACTTAACCGGGTTACTGATATTCCGCTCAGTAAACAAATCGGAAGCTACCACAAGCTTTGAATCAACCGGCAGGGGCCACAGGTCTTTGGTTTTTGAAGGAACAATTCTTCTCACCTTTGAGGCGATGATGATTTCGTGCCGGTGTATCGGGTAGTAAATTTCGCCCCAGCTCAGTACCACTTTTTCGCCATCTGCATTCTCAATTTCGACATAGAGGTCGATGATCGGCGGAAACTCCTCCTGATTCTTTTTACGGAGGACGATTCTGTCGAGAATGTCATAAAGCGAATAACCTTCATACTGGTATGCACCGGTAAACTTTCCGTTTTCACCATTGAAAACAGTTTCTTTAACAATTACCTGCCGCAACGGTAACAATGAAAAATCAATAACCCCCGGATTCTCAACTTCCCCCCCAATGCTCAGGGTTGACATCTTTAAATCATTCTGAGGCGCATCATCGTAAAAATCATTTGTCTGGGCATGGACTGCAGCTATACCTATTAATATGACTGCAACATTTGCTAATAGCTTCTTCATGGTTGTTTTTTTGAAAGATCCATATCCTAAAATCACAAATTCGTGCTTTAATTTAATGAAGCACTATTCAGAATTTCACCTCAATCCCTGCGGTTATAAACCGTCCAGGCCCTACAGCATATTTGCTGTCGTATATCTTCACATCGAAGAGGTTTTGAATGCCCAGCGATAAATTGTAGTGCCTGAAGACCGGCCTCCAGAATTTCAGATCTATGGTGGAGTATGCCGGATATTGATCTGACAGCAGTAGTTCGTCCCAGGTGTTCTGATCGTTGATGAACATGGAACCTGTGTAACGAAAGGTAAGCCCGGCATTGACAATGCGGTTTTTCCAGGAAACACCGGCAGTAACAATGCTGGCAGGCACATCGGTCATTGTTTTACCCGAAAGGTCAATGGTGTCGTTTGCTGCTATTTTGGTATATTCCAGTATTTTAGCGCTGGCATAAGCATATCCGGCAAAGATGGTAACCGATGGGTTCATTTCATAGTTAACCGATAATTCAGTACCATATATCTCTACCTTACTGATATTTGCCCTGATAAGAATCGGACGTTCGCCGAAACCCATATCGATACGCTTACCGTTGGTCACATAGTATTGGAAATCGCTGCCCCTGGAATAAAATGCCGAGACTTCAACCATCAGGTTGCGCAAAATGCCTTTCCTGAAGGGTTTCAGATCGGCTCCGGTTTCAAAATTATTAAGATACTCAGGCTTAAGCTCAGGGCTGGCAATTTTAAATCCGCCTTTTATCCTTCCCGAGCGGCACATATCGTCAAGTACTGCCGGTCTGAACCCCCTCGAATATCCAAGATATAACCGGCTGTATGGATTCCAGCGATAGTGTGCGGAAATTCGCGGACTCAGCGCACTGCGGGTGTGGGTGGGCATCGCTTTATCCTGATAAATATCCATAAACCTTGTTTCCTGGGTAGGTGTTTCTATGTAAAAGGAGCCGTCGTGAAAACGCGCAGCATCGTAACGTAATCCGGCAAGAATCCTCACTTTATCGTTCAGCAGACCAATCTCATCCTGCAAAAAGAATGACCAGGTACTCATTTTGCCGGCATTGTAAACAATATCGGTGGAGGTAAAATACTTGTCCCAGGCATCAACGCTGCCAATCCTGAAATCGAAACCACCGGTTACCTTGTGTTGATCGCCCAACGGTTTGGTAATTGAGGTAAGCCAGCCATAATCGCGGCGGGTGCTCAACACATCGTACCAGGTATAATCATCCTTGAGGTATTCATTTACCTTTTTGTAATCTTCATTCAGGAAATAGGCTGATGAAAGTAAACTATATTTACCCAACAGTCCTTTGTAATTTAGGTTTACACCATAAGAATCATGATCTGTGGAATTTCCACGGGGCTGATAAACCTTTTCTCCTGTTCCGCGGTTGTCATTGTAATAATTGAGTGATGCACCGATTACATGCTTTCCACCCATTGAATATTCTGTCCTGAAACCAGCGCCAACTTCACGCAAATCAGATTTGATAATATAGGGATTGGCTTTTACATCGGTTTCCGACTGGGTAACATAACCATCGCTCTGGCGATAAAAGGAATTGGACATCCAGGTCCACGAATCACCGGGCTTTTTGATTTTAAATTTACCCCCGGTAATAATTTTTCCACCGATGGTATTGAAACTTCCGTATTCCAGACCGGCATTTACAAGCAATGGGCCTTCGGGTTTGCAGGTGATGATGTTGATAATACCGCCCATGGCATTCCCACCGTAAATGGCTGAACCGGCACCCCTGGTTAATTCGATTCTCTGAACCATAGATGCATCCAACATATTCCAGTCGAAACCGCCTCCATCGCTTTTATTCATGGGGATGCCATCCACGAGGATCAGTACCCGTCCCTGTTCTTTGCTGCTCATACCCCGCATGGTAACGGTGGCCTTTGTGCTGAATATTCCGAAAGTCCGGCTGTAGTTAATTCCGGGAGCTACTTTAAGTATTTCGTCTACACTTTGAACCGGAAGACCGGCTATCAGTTTTGGCCCCAACTGGTTTATTCTGACAGGTGTATTGATAATCCGTGAGTCGGTGCGTGTGGCAGTTACCACAAAGGTTTCAATATCAGATGCTTCCGGATTTAAGCTAACCCTGATATCGGATGAACCGACCAGAAAATTTCTGCTAATCGTTTTGTAACCAAGATATCTGAACGTTAAAGCAATTGAATCTCCGGTCAATCCACAGAGATTAAACTCACCATCGCGACCGGCTATTACTCCCTTGCCGGAATTTACAATCACACTCGTCCCCGGCAAGGGATTACCTCCGGCAGCATCCAATACATGCCCACCGATACAATGCTGCGCTTTTAACCCGGCTGATGAAAATATCACCAACAGGATTATCAATAAATGCTTACTTTTTCTGCAACCTGACATAATGTAATCAATCACTGCTGAATCTTAATTTCCATTGAAATCGCGCCTTCTTCGTTTTCGTCGGCCTGTATTACTTTTATCATCCCATATTTACCTTGCCAGGTTTTAAAAGGAATGACCCTTCCCGCATAGGCATACTTACAGTTACCACTGACTTTGGAAGGATTGTATGCCGTTACAAGCAGGCTGTCGTTCGCGGCCGCGTCAAATTGCAAGGCTGAGACCAGGCCGTTGTCTGAAGTGTAATAATCAAAAAGTGTGGTATTTTTAATTGTCCAGTTATTTATGATGGGATAATAACCAACGGTGGAAGTATATCCGGGGCAGGTTAGTGTTGGAGAGGGAAGGCCGGATGTAATATAGAAATACGGCACCAGATCGATGATGGCTTCGTTTCCTGAAACGGAAACAGCATCATATACCTCACCATTACCAAGGCAAAGGTAACTGGCTGTAGATGCATTGTTCTGCATTCCTATGGCGAGAGGACCCCAATGATTGATCGGGCCATAATCCACCCCCTCCCCTTTTCTGACTGTAAGCCTGGCAGTTGCAGTATCCCGGTCGGCATTCATGACCAGTACGCGCCACAACTCCGATTCTGCGGTGCCTTTCGGAAAAGTAAAATCCTCATTATATCCCTCTGCCCCGGCATAAATTCCACGATCCAGTTGAACGGAAGTGTCTTGTCCTATAATCTTTTCGATGCGCAGGTATGTCAGTGCGGAACCGGCACCCGAAGCAAGCACGCCAATGCTGATCTTTCCCCCGGGAGAGACCATTTCGCCCTGTGAAGTAAAGGCTACCCCGGTTTTCAGAATTACTGAAGCAATGTGAATATTTTCTTCCGGTTTACAGGATGTGAAATGAACTGTCAACATCAAAAACAAACAAAGCCACAAGACCCGGAGCGGGTCATGCAGCTTTATTCTTACCAGGTTAATGAACCTGCTCATCTATTGCTTTTGTATTTTCACGGCGATCTCGAGGGTGCCGGCTACTTCTCCGCTGACAGCAATTACTTTGATAAGCCCGTAAAGTCCGGATTGTATTTTTATGGCATAAACTTCGCCAACGGCCAGAACACTTGCTTTTTTGCGGGCTTCAGTCGCATTGTATGCATTTAGGATAGCAGCATCGTTCTGTATGGCATCAAATTGCGCTGCGGTAATGGTAGTTTTATAGAAACGGGTGAGGTTTATCGCAGTATAGTTATCCGGGGATGTGGCACCGGTAAATATGCCCGTAATGTTGGATCCTGGGGAACCCAGCGACATCATATTCGGATGGGTTGGTGTATTTTCAAAAAAGCAGAAGATATCAATCTTATCCTGATTCAGAAAAGCCTGAGCCTGGAAGTATTTGGTTGCCTGATTGTTGCTGAACGACAGGAAGCTTTCGGTTGCAGCATTATCCTGGGCTCCGACCAGAATGGTCGTGTAAGCGTTGATTTGTCCGAAATTTCCGGTGATGGTTATGGTTTCTACTTTCTTATTACCTGCAATATCGGTAGCAGTAAAAGTCCAGACATCCTGATCTGCGATTCCCTTAATTGAGTAGAAATTAAGAATAAAACTCTGGGTATTGATGGTAGAATCAAGTAAAACCTGTTCATTGGCTTTCATCTCAAATTTCACAATATTGTCCGTTCCATTGCCCTGCAGGATAATTCCGAACCTGAGGGTGTCACCGAAAGCTGCGGTAGTATTTCCGGTAATATAACCGGTTTGCTGATTAAAAGCTACGGTTGGAGGTACCGGTTGATCTTCCTCTTTAGTACAACTAATGAAGAACAGGCCAGATAGCAAAGCGAGTCCGCAAAGAACAATTAATTTTTTCATGGTTAAACTGGTTAGCTTATTCGTTTAGATTTAATATTCATATCGGTCGCAAAAGTATTAATATTTCCTATTTAAACAAGGGAAAATAGAAATATAAAAAGATTCTAAAGAGTTGGGTTGTCCTGTATTTAAAATGATGGGAAATCTATCATTTAACATCATCTTCATAACTTTTCCCGGACAACAATGATTTTCAATTATAACCACAGTTAATAAGCTCAAAAACGGATGTAAAATTCATTTATTAGTAAATATTTGTTAAACCGAACAAAAGATAAAAATATGTTTTATATTTGGGTAAAATATAGACTGTTATGAAAAATCATGCCGCCTGGGCTGTTTTTCTGATTGTCTGCTTCCTTGCCACATCCTGTAATTCATTTGATACACGGGAAATCTACACGGTTAACGACGATACTCTGGGACTAAATTATCAGCAGAATCAGGATTCAAGCACCACTAAACAACCATTTACTGTAATCAGGAAATATCTCGGAAAAAGGCCTTCTGAGGTCAGGCTGCTGGAAACAGAGCCATTAAAAAGTGCTCTGATGAATATTCTGGGTGATGAATATCCGGACTTTGTTAAAATGATGAGGAATGCCTCACCACTTCATGAAGATAAACTCATTTACAGCATTGGATCACTTCCTGACTTATCCAGGATCGGATTTGGTTATATTATTATAGATCCTGATTTGAATATGCTTCGGGCAGGTATTGTTAAACCCGGTTACCACAGAACTTATGGCACCAAAATAAGTGAAATGGGAACCCCGACTGAGATTGACCGTAAGTGCAGATCTATACTATAACTTGCTGCTCTTATCCGTTTGATCAGGCTTTGGGTCATAGATTCCCACATTGAATGTCTGCGGAAAGAACGCTTTATCAACCCTCACATAGGTCGAATCCAGGTACTTGAAGAATTCCTCTTCAGGATTGGTAACAGAGCCCTCCATGTACATAATAATCCGCCTGCCCTTTAACGCATTCAGCACATTCTTTGCGTGTGACAGTCCCCATATACGGTAAATATCATTTTGAGGACATGTTTCATAGAAATTGTAGCAATCGTTAAAAATAGCCTTATCGTAGTAATAGGCAAAAGGAAGATCGGCCCACACAGGATAAATGATAATTACCCTTTTATCGCGGGCTGTATCATATTTCTTAACGAATTCAACGGCATCTTTCACTTTCCTATGACCAAAATTATCGGGAAGTATCTGCAGGTGGACGAACATAAATACGAGCAATACAGCTCCTGCCAGAGGCTCCAGAACCCTCTGTTTCTGAAACACCATGCTGAAAAGTGCAGGTATAAAGAGGAAAAGTCCAATGGAATTATACAATACGTAGTTATCGCAGAATATAGGAAGCCTGGAACTGATCAGGAACATAACCGTATATGGCACAAACCACCATATAAGTAAGGCTGGAACGCCCTGATTAAAATACTTCCATTTTTTCTTTGCAATCAGAAAAACCGTGAAAAGTAAACCTGCCATAGCAATGTACAAAGCTACCTTGAACACTTCCTTATGATTGAGCAAGTAATAAATCTGAAAGTAAAAATCTTCCGGATTGGGAGAATGCAGCCAGGTTCCCTTGCTGGATTTATTAAATTGCTTCAGTATAATGGGGACCATTGGTAGAAATCCGACTAGTGTAGCAATTGAAGGTATCTGAAACCGTAAGAACATCCTGAAGTTGCGCACATAAACAAAACAGGTGATGAACTGAGCAAAAACCACAAACCAGCCAAAATAGTGAGAATATACCAAAAACAGATTTGATAGAATTAAACCTGCCAATGCTTTGCGGTTCTTTACATCCTGAAGATAATTTAAGTAGAAATAGAGAGCCGAAGCGGTTGCCATTGACAAAAGCGAATAGGTTCTTACCTGCAAACCATGGAAAAAGTGGTAGGTCGAGAACAGAAAAAGTCCTGAAGCAACTAACCCGGTCCAGAAACTGAAAAATCTCTTACCGGTAAAATATATAAACAATACGGTAATGGCATTGAAGAGAAGCGGAACAATCCGAACCAGATTGTTATCAAGTCCGAACAACTTGATCCAGAAATGAACAAAAAGCATGAATAAAGGTGGATTGGGTTCCCCCTCTGCAGGCAGCTTCAGGATGTCAATAACATCTCTCTGGGCAAAAAAAATGGTAAAAGGTTCATCAATAGATATATCGCGCTGGTTGATAAAAAAAAGTTTCCAGAAAAACCCGATGAACAATAGCAATAACGGTATATAAATATTGAGCAGTTTACTGTCTTTGTCAGTTCTCATTGGTGCCAAAAAGTTAATTAACCTGCAAAGTAACTTATAATTAGGCTGATTATTGTTAAGAATTGTTTGAAAAATCTATTGTAAGACACGACAAGTCCGGCGAAAAGATTCTCTTTCCGGTATTTTTCAGGGAAGCTTTTCGCAAGTCCGGCGAACAAGCCAGCCGTTTCAACTGTTTAGAGTTAAAATTATAATCAAATGGAAAAGCCTGTCAACACGCTGAAAAAAATCTACGAACCTTCTATGGATGTTAAAAAGAATGCCATCGTGAAGGATTATGAGAAAGTATATGCCGATTCCATTAGCAATCCGGAAAAATTCTGGGCTGCAGAAGCGAAAAAACTTGAATGGTACCGGAAATGGGATAAGGTACTTGATGATTCAAATCATCCGTTCTACGAATGGTTTTCAGGGGGAAAGATCAACATCATTCACAATGCCCTCGACAGGCATCAGAAAAATGCAACCCGGAATAAGCTCGCAATCATCTGGGAAGGGGAACCGGGCGATGTCAGGACTTTTTCCTATCATGCACTGAACCGTGAAGTTTCCAGGTTTGCAAATATCCTGCGATCAATGGGGGCCAAACCCGGCGAAGTGATTACCATTTACATGCCCCAGATTCCGGAAACCATCATCGCTATGCTTGCCTGTGCAAAAATCGGTGCCATCCACAGCGTGGTTTACGGAGGATTTAGCGTTGAGGCATTAGCCGAACGTATAGAAGATGCCAACAGCCGTATTCTGATAACCGCCGACGGAGGTTTCAGGCGGGGTAAGGCAACGGCACTTAAAAACATAGCCAATGAGGCCATGAAGCGCTCTCCAACGATTGAAGTCTGCATTACCGTTAAAAGGACTGGTGAAGAATGTTACATGGAAAGCGACCGCGACTTCTGGTACCACGACCTGATGTCGATGCCGCTGGCTTGCAACAACTGCCAAACCGAACAAACCGATGCAGAAGACCCGTTGTTTATCCTTTACACTTCAGGCACCACTGGCAAACCCAAGGGTTTAGTGCATACCCATGGAGGATACAGCGTATTTACTGCCACGACTTTCAAATATGTTTTTGACATAAAACCCGAAGACCGTTTCTGGTGTGCCGCCGACCCGGGCTGGGTTACCGGACACAGTTACATGGTTTATGGTCCGCTGATCAACGGAGCCACCATTATGATGTATGAAGGGGCTCCCAACCACCCTTACCCAAATCGCTGGTGGCAAATGATCGAGAAATACGGGATAAACATACTATATACCTCCCCAACCGCGATCAGGGGGCTTATGCGGTTCGGTTCCTCCTGGGCCGACCGGCATAACCTGAGTTCATTGCGGCTGTTGGGGTCAGTTGGTGAACCCATTAATCCCGAAGCCTGGAAATGGTATTATGAAGTAATCGGCCAGGGACGCTGCCCAATCATGGATACCTGGTGGCAAACCGAAACCGGCGGACACATGATAACGCCTTTGCCATCAATGCCTTTAAAACCGGGCTCAGCAGCAAAGCCTTTCTTTGGAATTGAAGTGGGTGTTGTGAATGATGCAGGCAAAGAGGTGAAGACTGGAGAGGAAGGTACATTGGTGATAAAAACCCCGTGGCCCGGTATGGCCCGTACTATCCTGGGAGACCCAGACCGGTATGTTGAGAAATACTGGGAAAAATACAGTAAGCAGAAATGGTACCTGGCCGGCGACTCCGCCCGGAAAGATGAAGATGGGTATTATTGGATTATCGGCCGTATCGATGATGTAATCAAGGTGAGCGGTTACCGCCTTGGCTCAGCCGAAATTGAAAGTGCACTGGTAAGCCATCCTGCAGTAACCGAAGCGGCAGCCATTGGGCTACCCGATGAATTAAGGGGTAATGTCATCCACGGAACCGTGGTTCTCAGGCAGGGTTTTGAAGCAAATGACAAACTTGCTGAGGAACTGAAGAATCACGTTGAGCATGAAATCGGACCCATAGCAAGACCTGCTTTCATCGTATTCTCCGACGCACTTCCTAAAACCAGAAGTGGCAAAATTATGAGAAGAGTTATTAAGGCGCGGGCATTAGGGCTGGATGCCGGTGATATTTCGGCGCTTGAGGAATAATAGGTATTGGGCTTGGGGTGGAGGTTGAGGTTGAGGTTATGCCTGCCTGACTGACAAATTAGTTCCAAAAAAAGATTAGTTAGCCAGTCAGATAGGGTTAAGGTTGCCTGTTTGAATATGCAGACAATGGCTATCCTTTCTTCAGCAGTAAATATTTCTGCGATATTATTTTAGCCAATTAACTGGTCAAAGCCAATATTCCATTAATTTTACTGACTTATTCTAACACACAAAATAAAAAACGATGAGAAAGATCATTTTATTCATGCTGCCATTAGCGCTATTCATCTCCTGCAACAGCACTATTTCCGACAAAGCAAACAGTGAAACCAGTAAAGAGGTAAATGTAGCCGCTTTAAAAACCATTGAACTCCGCGTAACCGGTATGACCTGCGAAGGTTGCGAAAATACGGTAAAGGAAGCGGTTAACAAAGTAGAGGGTGTCTCCACAACTGAAGCTTCCTACACGGCAGAACTTGCCACTATCAGTTACGATACTACCCTGACCAATGTTGAAAAACTATCGGCAGTCATCAACGATTTGGGTTATAAGGTTGAAGGATTGGCCGTGAATGCCTCGCCTGTTAAGTAACGATTAGTAAATGACACCTTTTATTGAGGTACTGAATTCTTTTTAACAACAATTCCTGATCAGAAATATCCGGGTTCTGCAACTGCCGTCCCCGGATATTTTTTTGTCAACCCTTATTCATCACTGTTTAGACCAGGAATCAAATAAATGCCAGGCCAATTTCACAAATAAAACACTTACAATAATATTATTGTCCGACTAATAAACTGTCTTTCTGAGACACCAGCCCCGGAAAAGGGCCTTAAAGTGGAGATGACAAATCTCCGAAATGCATGTGGGCACACGTTGGAAAACACGCGCCAGCGCATTTTGATAATCAAGTGCCTGGGTTATCGGAAATGTCAGACGTGCATTTTCGGCTAAAGCCAGTGATAGTGCATA
>JBBQBC010000101.1:0-13403 GCA_038317155.1 Bacteroidales bacterium | reverse complement strand
ACTACCGGTGCCAGGTCTTCATCGACTATATCGCCGGCTAAAAGTATAATATCGGGTTTTAATCCATTCACCGAAGCGACTAATTTGGCCATACGTCTTGGCCCGATAATGGTTCCCATGTGTATATCGGAAGCCAACGCGATGTTAAGTTCTTTGAGGCCGTTTGCCTGTTTATTAACATCAAGTGTAATGCTTTTAATCCTGGGGCTGATGGCATTGATATAGCCTGCAAATACAGTTGCCAGAACAATAATTATAGTTGAAATCATAACACTGCCAGCCGCTCTCTGAGATAGCCATGATGAGGGCAGGTATCCAATAAAGTAATTTGACAATCTGACAAGATCAATAAGAATAACGGCCAGCAGGAAATAAAACATGATGGCAAGCCAGAAAGAGCCCACCCAGACCAGCACATTGCTGAAATCCGACAGATAAAAACGCTCCAGGATTCTTCCAACCACATAAGATGCAGAAAGTGAAAGAAAAAGCCATCTGAACCAGCTTCTGAATCCTGAATCAACTGGTAGCGCCTGCATTCCACGATGGTAAATATAGAAGTTTATGGCTGAGTAGACCAGCAAAACAATTGAAAAGAAAATCAGAAACTGGTAGTTTTTCATAGATTTGATTAAAGTCAAAAGTAAACAGATAAATAGTGTGATTGTTCTGATAAGAGAATTATAATAAACCATTGAAGCGACGTGTAATCTGAGAATTCTTTAAAAGAATGCGACAACTACTGACATTTGAATTGTTGGTATTTGTTGCTTATTTCCTGAAAAATTCAATACTGCAAATACTCAGCCACAAACCCTGGGCTTCGATACATTTTGCGAATTTAAAGTTCGTCATTAAACATAATTATGTCGCAAAACACTCAGCCACCTAAACTCTGGGCTTCGATACGTTGCGATGAAATTTGGCTTATAGAAAAGTTCTGTACTGCAATTACTCAGCCACCACAATTTTAACATTGTAACATTGAAACTCTCAAACTCTGTAACTTTTAATGAAACTCTGGGCTTCAATACGTTGCGGTGAAACTTGCCTTAAATGAGAAGTCCTTTACTGCAACTATTCAGCCACCATAATTATAACATGTAACATTTTAAATCTGAAACTCTGAAACCCTGTAACTATTGATGAAACTCTTAAACTCTGTAACTCTTAAACTCTGTAACCCTGTGACGAGCTAACTACTACCTTTTCCCTTCCAGAAATTTCATCAATTCCTCTTTACTGCTGCTGAAAGAGAATGCATCGGCTACCTGGTAGTAATTTTCCTGGTCTATGGTGTAGTCAAAAGCAAATTTGGCCAGTTCAAGTCGGGTATCATCAAAGCTGAAAAGTTTTACCAGATCAGTTATTTGTCTTGCGGTAAAACACGGCTTGCTGCGAATAACCTGTTTGGCTATGGTGAGTTTTGTGCTGTTAAAACTCTCTTTTTTAATAGATTCCCTGATCTGGTTGAATTCGTCGGGCGCAATTGCGCAGGGTGGAGGCACAACGGGGCCCGGCCTGCTGATGAATTCGTTATAAGCTGCCTTATTGGTTATATGGGCGAACAATTGTGCCCCGAATGGCAGATTGTTCAGATCGAAAACTGACATATAAGCAGTTTTGAAAAAACTCAGCCGGTTTGGCTCAGAAGACAGCAAGGAGGCAAATTTCATGGTCTGGGCAACACTCAGGCAGCTATTCTGCGTTATTTGGGTGAGCAAAAGCATTTTACTGGCTTCTGAATTATTTCCGGCGACCTGAATGGCAGCTCTGACAAATTCATCCTCACGCATCGGATAATTGCAATTGGATGGACCACGATAGTTTTCAAACGCCGGATAGTCGAAAGGTGGAAAATTTAAAGTAATGGGCGGCTGATAAGGTGGAATGTAGTCGGTAGGGTTTGCTTCCATTCCCTTAACAAAGTCGTGCAGCATAAATACGGTTGAGAAATAGGCAAAATCATCGTAAACAAAATAGAAATTCTCCTTATCAACGGTATTGCGCCAGGCAGCTTTTGCAAAGTCGAGACGGTTAAAGTCATCAATAAAAAGAGATGCAAGGCTTTTAACCTGTTCTACCGAGAGGCAGTTGTTAACAGCTATGGCGGCGGCTACCTGCAGTTTCCGGTCTTCTGTCTGTTGCAAAACGACAGATTTATATTTTTGCCTGAAAACATAATCAGGCATAGGAATATCGCAACGACGGGGACCTTGCGCGTAGATTTGAGAAACAAAAAAAATCAGAAACAGGGCAATGAATTTTGTTTTCATAACAGGGGTTTTATTGTTTCTTTTATTTTATCCATTCAAAAGTCCGGTAATGTTCACCATTCATGCCTATGCGTGTGTATACCTCACGTGCAGAAACATTGGTATTATCCACATATAGCCGGATACCTGAAACATCAGGCTGCTGCATTACTAATTGTTTAATGTGATGATACATTTTACCGAAAACACCAGCTTTCCGATGTCCGGGAAGCACATAAACCGATTGAATCCACCATATCCAGGCATTTCGCCAATCGCTCCATTCAGGCGTAATCAGCAGGCAACCGCATTTCTCATTCTCATTCACAGCTACAATGTAAAAACCTTTGGCTGGATTTTCAATAACGGATAAGACACCCTGATGAACGGTGTTAAACTCGAGCGAAAACTGTTCGGTTTCCCATGCCATTTTCACCTGGTTTGTGGCAATAAAATCAGCATCATCCATTTCAGCCGGCCTGATCACTATATCTTTGTTAAGGTTCATTATTTTTTAATTAATTGTATTACAAATAGATAGAGAACTGGTAGTACACTTCAACAGGTTCCCGTTCTTTCATTTCATGAGGCAATAAATGCTTATTTTTGCACTGCCAAAACCACGTTTTCCCGCTTACTGGCGGCAAATATAAAAGAATAACGACAAAATACACAGTATGAGCGATCAGATCAAACATGAATGCGGTATAGCCATGATCAGGCTGCTGAAGCCCATGGAATATTACATGGGTCGCTATGGTACCTCAACATGGGCTTTGAACAAGCTGCATCTTTTGATGGAAAAACAACACAACCGGGGTCAGGATGGGGCGGGTATTGCCAGTATTAAATTTGAACCGCGGCCAGGCATGAAGTACATTAACCGTCACCGGTCAAATTCAAATACCCCGATTACAGATGTATTTAAGGCAGCTTATTCGGAAATATCACAACTTGTCAGCGACCATCCAGAGCGCAGAAATGATGTTCAATTCCTCAAGTACAATGCCGGTTTTGCCGGGGAGCTTTTTATGGGACACCTGCGTTACGGTACTTTTGGCAAGAATAATATTCAGAACCTGCATCCGGTCATCAGAGCCAACAACTGGATGACCCGCAACCTGGTGCTGGCCGGTAATTTCAATATGACCAATGTTGACGAACTTTTCGAAAAACTGCTGGATCTCGGACAATATCCGGTTGAGACTTCAGATACCATAACCATTCTCGAAAAGATAGGCCATTTTCTGGATGAAGAAAATGAGCGGCTGTATGCCCTGTTTAAAAATGAAGGCTACGGCAAGCGAGAAATAACCGGAATGATTGCCTCTTCGCTCGATTTACCTGATATTCTGAGGCGGGCATCATCAAACTGGGATGGCGGTTATGCCATAGCCGGCATGTTAGGTCATGGTGATGCATTTATTTTACGCGACCCTTCAGGTATCCGGCCTGCCTTTTATTACCAGGACGAAGATGTTGTGGTAGCTGCATCCGAAAGGCCGGCTATTCAAACAGCACTGAATGTAACTTATAATCAGGTAAAGGAAGTTGAACCCGGTCATGCATTGGTTATTAAATGTGACGGAAAGGTCACCATGGAGCCAATTCTGCCATCTGCCAAACGTCAGGCCTGTTCATTCGAGCGTATTTATTTCAGCCGTGGCACCGATGTTGATATTTACCGTGAGCGTAAAAAGCTTGGCAAACTGCTAACGG
Source organism: Bacteroidales bacterium (assembly GCA_038317155.1). Taxonomy (GTDB): domain Bacteria; phylum Bacteroidota; class Bacteroidia; order Bacteroidales; family Lentimicrobiaceae; genus Lentimicrobium. Next base: position 9,429 of record JBBQBC010000101.1, on the reverse strand, counting down.
CTGCTATTCTCAGGGCAGTAAACCACGATCTCGGACATACCGTATTCTCTTACATCCCCAATACGGCGGAAGTAGCTTATTATGGAATGGTTGAGGAATTGGGCAATTTCTGCGATACCATCAAGAAAGAGCTGCTGCTTAAAGATGCTACCATCCTCACTGCGGCCCGGATAGACGAAATTATGAAACTGAAGCCCAGGGTTGAGAAAGTGGCTGTGAAGGACATTAAGCTACGCACTTTCATTACCCAGGACAACGACCGCGAAGACCTTGTTGCCCATGTTTACGATGTTACTTATGGTGTGGTTAATCCCGGGGTTGATAACCTCGTTGTGCTCGACGACTCCATTGTGAGGGGAACTACCCTTCGAAAGAGTATCATCAGAATTCTTGACCGTTTAGGACCTGCTAAAATAATAGTTGCTTCATCGGCTCCCCAGATACGCTATCCTGACTGTTATGGCATCGACATGACCAAACTCACCGATTTTATTGCTTTCAATGCCGCCATTGAATTGTTGAAGGAGACAAAGCAGTCACATGTCATCAACGATGTTTACCGTAAATGCAAGGAACAGGAGAAACTTCCCAAAGAGCAGGTAGTCAATTATGTGAAGGATATTTACCGGCCATTCACTGCTGCACAGATAGCTGAAAAAATCTCCAGACTAGTTACACCTCCGGACTGCAATGCACAGGTTCAAATTGTTTTCCAGACCATTGAAGATCTGCATGAAGCTATTCCCAACCATACCGGCGACTGGTATTTTACAGGTAATTATCCAACCCCGGGCGGTAATAAGGTTGTGAACCGCTCGTTTATCAATTATATTGAAGGCAGGAATGAAAGAGCTTATTAATTTCTAATGTCTAATTTCTAATCCTTCTCACTTCCTATATCTGAGCTCTTACCTCCTACTTCCGACCTCCGACTTCTTACCTCCGACCTCCGACTTCTGACCTCTGACTTCTGATCCAATTTCAGATTTCAGATTTCAGATTTCGACCAGTTGTGCATACAAAAGTGGAATTTCGATTTTCAAATTTATAATTTCGGAATTCGGATTACAGATTTAGCTTCGCTGAACTCTCCAGACAGGCTTTTTACTTTTTAAGCTTTGACCTGGTTCGACAATGGTTCGACAAAGAGCCTGCCTGTTTGCCGCCAAGTTGAATGTAAACCGGGTATTCACTGGCAGACAGGCTCACCAACCTGCTCACCAACCAACGCTCAGCTCATCGCTTTTTACTTTGAGCTTTTTACTTTTTACTTTTTACTTTCTCTTCTTACCTCTTACCTCTTACTTCCGACGTCCGACCTTTACTGCTAATTTCCCTGTTTTGTTTATCCTCTAACAAGGTCAGCCGCAAGGCACGAATGCACCGGAATTACTGCCACCGGATCACCCGGGCTCAAGGATCTGGCCCAAAGGCTTTCGGTTTTAAAAATACCGTGTTCCTGCGAAAGTGACACCAGGTAATCATCACCTTCAGGATGCTGCCATTTACCATTGATAAAAGGCACAATCAATCCGAAACTCTTACTACCATCCTGATTCGTAAGCGATTCTTTTGACAAATGCACGGCTCCGCCATAAATCAACGCTTCATTCCTTTTCGGATAAACCGAGATTACCGGGCAAATAACCGCAGCTCCGATTTCATCGAAACTGCATGAGCTGAGCCGGTATTGCATCAGATCGTAAAACACAAAATTACCTGGGCGGATTTCATCAATTCCGAAAAAGTTCTTAGCCAGGCTGCATGATGGTGTATCGCCGGTTGAGGTGAGGATATCCGGATAAACTGCCTTGTATCTGAGTTTCAGATCAGCTAAAATTTTTATAGTGTTTTTCATTATGGAAAGAATCTCCTGCCTGCTTTTGGCCTGATAGGTTTGCCCCGGATGTGTCAGGAATCCCCTGAAGGTCAGCGGACCTGCTTTGGCTGCTTCCAGAATACCATCTATCGCTTCAAAATCGGTTGAATCAACACCCGAACGGTGATAGCCGACATCAATCTTGATGAAAAATCCGGCAGAGTTCTCAAGTCCCTTAGCCAGTGCAGCCGCCTGTTCCGGCATATCAAACAGCACATTCAGCTTGATTTTGCCTGCCAGCAGGTTGGTTTCATCAATTTCCCTGATGTTCAGGGGGAAGGCAATGGTAATATCATTCCATCCAACACCGGCAAATTTTGTGGCCATGCTGACTGATGAAACAGTAATAGCTTCAACACCTTCATCGCAGAACCATTCACCAACTTCAACCGATTGGTGGGTTTTAAAATGTGGCCTGAAAATCAATTCGTTGATTCTGGCCTTTTCAGCCATGCGGCGGATATTGATGCGGCAAACCTGTTCGTTGATAAGGAAAGTGGGTGAACTGATAATAATTGATTCACTCGTGGTTTTCATCAGGAGAACTTTGGTATGGTAAACAATTGTTCAGGCGAATATAGCAATTACTTTTCCCTTTCGGATGAGGAATGAGCTAAACATTTTCAGTAAATGCTACCTCAATCTGTTTGAATGAGATTTCTTATAAAAATAATTCATGTTTACATTAATAATATAAACTTTCTTATATTTGCAATGCAAACTATAGGAGGACTAAGATATGATACTCAAAAGGGATATTGAGCTAGCTCTGAATGCTCAATGTGAACAACTTACATTAAGTGACGATACTATAAACCGGGATTTTCTTTCAGTTTTCCAACCTACAGGCAATCACATCGAAGTTATTTCGGGGGTGAGGAGGTGCGGAAAAAGCACCCTGATGAAGCAAATCATCAATAGTAGATATAAAAATACAGCTTACTTCAATTTTGAAGATGCCCGTGTACATGGTTTTGAAGTCGGTGATTTTCCAAAAATGGATGAATTGATTGGCAGGGGTATAGATGCTTATTTCTTTGACGAAATACAAAATGTGCCGTCATGGGAGCTCTTTATCCGGCAATTGCACGACCGGAAGGAAAAGGTGTATATCACTGGTTCCAATGCTTCCTTACTAAGTAAAGAGCTGGGAACCAGGCTCACGGGCAGGCACTTGCGCCATGAACTTTTCCCGTTTTCCTACATCGAATTCCTCAGATACAGAAAACTGGAAAACAACCCTTCTTCGTTTGACCATTTTAACCGCTTAGGTGGTTTTCCTGAGTTTCTTGATTCGGAAAATCCTGAAATTCTGCAAAACATGTTGAAAGACATAGTTTTAAGAGATATCGCCATAAGGTATGGGATAAGAAATACAGGAAGCCTGATGGATATAACGCTCTTCTTGCTTTCGAATATCGGTAAAGAGTTTTCGTACAATAATCTAAAAAAAACCTTTTCACTTGGCTCTGCAAATACTGTTTCAGATTATCTGACCTGGCTAGGCGACAGTTACCTGTTCTTTTATCTTCCCCGATTCAGTTGGTCTGCAAAAAGTATTGCTTTGAATCCGCGTAAGGTCTATGTTGTTGACAACGGCTTAATCAATGCGAATACGCTGAGTTTTAGCAAAGATAAAGGAAGGTTACTTGAAAATGCCGTTTTCCTTTTTCTTCGACAGCAAAACTTCAGGTGTTTTTATTTTCGTGAAAACCATGAATGTGATTTTGTGGCATTTGATAACCAAAAATGTAAAATGCTCATACAGGTTTGCGAAGAATTAAACTCAGATAACCTGAAACGGGAAGTGGATGGGTTGCTGGAAGCCATGAAATATTTTGGCCTGAAAGAAGGGTATATACTCACCCGTGACCAGAAGGATGAACTCCGGGACAATGATCTTCATTTACATGTAGTTCCAATATATCAATATATTACATATCCAAATCTTTGATCGTGTTGTCAAAAAGAAATACAAGCTCGGTTGGTTCACTTCTCATAGGAGCGTTTCCCAGTAAAAACATGAATAATTGAAATTGTACCTGTCTGGCGATTTTTACCGGAAGTTAAAATGTAAATTCACTTATTTGAGGGTTTGAGGTTGAATTGCAGTATTTTGGTTTAAAGGAAATTTACATCAGGAAGCTAATGTCGGCTAGCTCCCGGCCAATTTGCTGAACACCCATAAGGATTCGTTTTGTTTGTTTGATTGAGGGTTTTTTACTTCCGTTGATATATTGTGCAAGTAAACTTTGATTCATTCCTATGCGGTCTGAAAGAGCTTTGGCGTTGATAACTTTATAAAAGTCAAAGAAACTTTTCAGGTCAAGGATTAGTTTAATTTCGTCAGTAGTATATTTGAAATCAATATCCATGAAAGTTAAATTCACAGCATCCAGTATATTGTCATTGAGTTCTTTAAAGTTTTCGCCCTCAGTATATATATGTCTGTCACCAACTGTAGTTTTGGCTGTGTATCCGGTATCCTCTTTGATTACTGTCATTATAATAGCAGGTTTTTTCATCTTTTGTTGGTTTTGATATCAGCTTGTTTGAGTAAGTCGGAAAGTAAGCCCTTTTTTACTTCTTTTGAATGGTGATCAGGAACAGTCAGTTGTCCGTGTTTATGAGGATGCTTCATAATAATATGGCTGCCTGAGTGCCTGACAACCTGCCACCCATCAGCGGTTAATAGTCTGAAGAGTTCGCTATACTTCATAAATACAAAAGTAATACATTTATTACTTAACAGTTCAACGTTCTTAGAATTTTTTTAGTGAATATTTAATATGTTGGGAATTGTTTCAGGTAATTGTAAGGCTATTTTCAAAATCTCCGAAAGACAAATTAAAGGTACGCACCACCAACCTACCTTCCGCTTTGGGTGGGATAAAATGCGCGCCAATAGGGGGCTAAATGAAATTGCAATTTTTAAAATTTAGGTACTTTGTACGGTCAGAAGTCAGCCCTTCGACATGGTTCGACAAGAGCTCACCAACCGAGAGCTCAGGGACCGAATTCGGAAGTTGGAAGTCCGAAGTCAGAAGTCAGAAGTCAGAAGTCGGAAGTCGGAAGTCGGAAGTCGGAAGTCAGAAGTCGGAAGTCAGAAGTCAGAAGTCAGAAGTCGGAAGTCGGAAGTCGGAAGTCAGAAGTCAGAAGTCGGAAGTCAGAAGTCAGAAGTCGGAAGTCAGAAGTCGGAAGTCAGAAGTCGGAAGTCGGAAGTCGGAAGTCGGAAGTCGGAGGTCGGAGGTCGGAAGTCGGAAGTCAGAAGTCGGAAGTCAGAAGTCAGAAGTTAGAAGTCAGAAGTCCGCCCTTCGACAGGCTTAGGGGTCAAAGCCAGAAATTAATTGTCACATGGCTGAAGTCTGAGATAGGATTAAAAAAAATCCGAAATCCGCAATCCGAAATTGGGAATTAGAAATTAGAAATTAGAAATTAGAAATTGCCCCCCATCCCTACTTATGCTTCTCCCCCCAAACCCAGGTGGCATCAAGTTTCAGCATTTCGTTGTAGGATATGCCCCGTTCGGCAGCTTTTTTCTCTATCTTCTCTTTCCAGTCAGGGGTGTTATCTATGGCCTTCATCATCTCCAGTATTTCAGCTTCCTTTGACGGATTTTTGATTACCGGTTCTTCCGAAGCTTTGACATTTCCGGCTGAAACAAGTGCTTCGTAAAGCCGGTCGATAAAACCATAAGGGAAGCGGTAAAGGTTGGCTTCGGTGGCCATGATGATGATGACATCGGCATTACCGACAGCATCAATAATGTTGATACCGGCGGTTTTTTTCGGAGCCGGCCAGGTGGGATTATGCGCTTCTTCGTTATAATACCAGAAATTATTGTCGTTGAATATCCTGGCTGAAAAGCCGGTACCAAAAATATTCCAGTAATAGCTGTCGGCAACCACAATGCCGTTGGGTTTAACTTTCCCCTCTTCGCTGCCAAACCTGATTTTGGGATAAGCCATTGGATAATGCGGAATTTTAAAGAGCAGGTTCATCCCATCGGCTATATCATAGTCGGGGCTTCGGAGGGTGTCGGGCAGGTCGAAGCCATCCCAGCCGAAATCCACCATATCGATGTTTCTGTCTTTTTCTATGAAGCGGATAAGCGAATCGAGTGAAAGTGCCACACCATAAGCACTCCAGTGAATGCCACACTGGGGGTATAGTGGATAAGTGGCTGTATCTTTCATCTTCACGAACCAATCGTTAAAATCTATTAAGGACAGGTTGTTTTCTCTGAAACTTTTAAGATAAGCTTCGTAGTTAGTTGTTTTGCCTGATGTAATCCGGGTATATTTTTCAGGAATGTATTCCGGGAAAAAGCTTGCCTTTCCGGGAGCCATAACAAAAAGCAGGGTTTTCCCGGCTTCGCGAAGCTTGTTGTTCACGAAAACAGCTTTGTCAACCTGCTCATCAATTGCCTTTTGCCCGACAAAATCCAAGCCTTTCCATGCTTTAATATAGTTGATCTCAAATAGATAATTGTGTTTGCCAATAATGACTCCACTGGCGAGTGCGGTATCAAAAACCGTGTAGGCTATCTGGTTGTTCAGCCTTACCAGCAGGGGACGCAGTCCGATTGTGTTTTGGTAATAGTCATTGTAGGATTCCTGGTAACTGCCATTAAACCATGATTTAAAGGTTGCCTCCGGTTTGGACGGTTTATCATAGGAACCCTTCAGGGGATTGACCCTGAATACCGGAACTGCCCTTTGTATCATCGGCAGACCGGTCATCAGCAGTAATATGCCGAAAAGTATATTTTTCAGCTGCTTCTTGCTCATGTCAGGTCAGATATAACCGGTCCGGAATAGGATTTAAACACCATGGGTATTTACAGGGTACTGTTAACTGATTATCAGAATCTAAAGTAGATGAATGGATTGAATCCCGAAGAATTGATGGAGGCAACGCTCACCACAAACAGTATGGCCGACAGGACTGTCATTATAACAAGCGAAGATACTTTCTGCTGTTTGCCCAGAACTTTCTCCTGCCATTTTTCGTTTTTGCCAAATGCACCCCAGAAACCAAAGAAGGCACCAATTGCGAGTATTATCCATACTTTCCGGCTTATATAAATGGCCGGGCCTCCGACAAAGCGAAACATACTGTCAATATAATCAACTGCATAACCAAGTGACTCGGAGCGGAAGAGAACCCAGCCAACAAGTGTTATTACAAAAGTTATCAGTATTGAAGGATACTTGCCAATTATCTTGTAGAATTTCAGCAGGAAGAGCCTGTCGGCGATCAGAAATGTACCATGGAAAGCGCCCCAAACCACAAAATTCCAGGCAGCGCCATGCCACAAACCAGAAAAGAGGAATACCAGCCACAGGTTAAAATACATTCTTCGTTGCGATACCCGGTTTCCTCCCAGGGGAATATACAGGTAATCACGCATCCATCTTCCAAGCGACATGTGCCAGCGCCTCCAGAATTCGCTGATATTCTGTGATATGTAAGGGTTGTTAAAGTTCTCCAGAAAGTCGAAACCCATCATACGACCAAGACCAATGGCCATATCCGAATAACCGGCAAAATCGTAGAAAATCTGGAATGCATAAGCTGTAATCCCCATCCAGGCTGTAGCAGTGTTCATTGCAGAAGGTTCCATCCTGAAAACCGAATCGGCATATTCGCCCAATACATTGGCAATCAATACCTTTTTGCCAAGGCCGAGCGCAAACCTGAAAAATCCTGAAATCCGGTTATCAATGTTGTCATTTTGGGAGCGGTCGGTAATCTGATCGGCCAGATCGTGATAACGGATAATAGGCCCGGCAATGAGTTTAGGAAAAAGAATTATGTAGAGCTGATATTCCCAGAAATTGGTAAGCGGTTTGTGAATACGCCGGTAAACGTCAACCACGTATGTAATGGTTTCAAAAGTGTAGAACGAGATGCCAATAGGCAAAATCAGTTTTACCCAGTGAATGCTGCTTTCGTTTCCGAATACCGACAATACAGCATTGATGTTTTCAACAAAGAAGTTAGAATACTTGAAATAGAAAAGCAATCCCAGGTTAACACTTACCGAAAGGCTAAGCATCAGGCGCCGGTTTAACTGGCTTTTGGTCTTTGACATCCATTTCACAAGGTGGAAGTCGAGGAATGTAGTGCCCAGTATTACAAAAATAAAACGAGGTGCACCCCAGGAATAAAAGAAAATGCTGCCAATAAGCGCTACATAGTTTTTATACCTGGCATCGGCAAAATAATAAAGCAAGAAAAATATCGGTAGAAAATAGAGAAGAAACAGGCTGCTGCTGAATACCATTGTTAATGGATTAAATGATGCCAGAGGTAAAAATAGGCAGCAAATGTAAGGAAGTTAGACAAGAATTCTCCTTTAATGATAAAATTCATGTGGTGAATAGGTTCAATCTGATAGGAAGGTTTATTCTAAGGGAAGTCGCTAAAAGTCTGTAAATTATGATATTATTAGACAGATATTATTTGACATTCTGATTTTTGAAAAGCCAATTGGAATCAAGGCGGATCATATTATCAACGATAATATTTTTAATCAGGGCTTTTTCCTTCATCATTTTCATCTATTCATCACTTTGCCTGATCAACTTTATTTCTGTGTTTTGCAGATTTAGGGGATTAATTTTAAAGATTTTGTCATCAGTATTTATTGTTATACCTTTGCAGCCTAATCAAAAAGTAACAGAGAGTCTTATGAAAAAACTATTGTTTTTAGCATTTATCGGAGTAATAGCATTTGGTTGCTCAAACTCATCGAATACCCCTGCAGTTTCTGATTCTAAGGGTGAAATCAGTGAAAAACAGTCGATCTTTGAAAATGATCTTGAGAATGCACTGGCTGGTATTCCTTCATGGTCGAACGAAAAGACCATTTTTAAAATGCCCGGGGGTTTGAAAGCGCACTCAGGGGAATTTGTTACCACAATTGATAACGTGAATAAATATTCTTATGCTTTTAAAGAAACCTTTGAAAACATTAACGAGAAGTTGCCAAAAGCCGTTATTGTCTCGGGATGGGTTTATAGTACTGATAAAAATCCAAAAATGAGTATTGTGATGGATATTAATGATAACAATAAAACTTTTATATGGAAGGGCTACCAGTTGATGGTCGATCAGAAACCTCTAAATCAGTGGAATGAATTTAATGCTAAATTTACCATTGATGAACCCATTAAACCTTCTCAGCAGATAAAGATTTTCGCATTTGATGCAAATGCACCTGCTTATTTCGACGATCTCAAAGTTACTTTCGAGTTCTAGTCTGCTCTCCTTTACTTGAAAAAGGAGGAATTGCTATCCCGGATATCAATTCCTCCTTTTTGTTTCAGTATATAGAGGAATTGTCAATTTTAAAATCTTCTCAACAGCAAATTGAACTGTTCCTGCGCCCAGGCTGAATAAACTGCCTCCTTTTCCTCTTCATTTTGCTGATTGTTTATATTTTTCTGTATTTTAAGGTCATTCGGAGCAAGGGTTTTATAATAGTTAAGGAAGTATTGCTGGTTAGTCTCAATGTAAGATTTGAGTTGCTTCTTCCTGCTAAT
>JBBQBC010000100.1:0-13404 GCA_038317155.1 Bacteroidales bacterium | reverse complement strand
CCAGTTTCCGTTGCTGATACCTCCATGTCCTTCAACATCGTTTTGTCTTCCGGCAAAATTCCACATAAAGTATCGAAAATACATGTGTCCCATCTGATAACGGAAGAAAAAACGCAGGTTTTCACCAAAAGTAGGCTTCATCAGCGTTTCAGTTTCACCATCGCTGTTAGTGGTTGTCACCGGGACACCCTTAACTTTACCCCAACTCTGGTAAGCCTTGATATGATTTTCCTGTGCACTGTACATGCGGGGGAAGATGGTACTGAAATTGCGGTCATAATTGGGATCGGCACTTTTCCGTGGATCGGTAATCACATATTTCCCTTTTTCAGTATCTCTTATATAAACAGGAGTACCATCAGAATAGGGATTCTGAGCATCGAGCGGCGCATTGTAGTATTGTCCGTAAAATATCGGCCATGAACCATATTGTTCCCGATTCAGGTATGAAAGAAGGCTGACGGCATCATCAGGGTTGTTTTCATTAATGGGTGTATTGGCATTCGCCCTGATCACCAACATCAAGAATGATGAATAACCGATCAGAATGAATGTCAGTGCGAGAATAGCAGTATTTGCAATGAGTTTACCTTTATTGCGGGTGTAATAGATACCAAAAATCAGCAAGCCGATAATCAGGGCAAAATAAATTACTATACCTGAATTGAAAGGAAGCCTGATGCTATTAACAAAGAAAAGTTCAAATTTAGCTGCCAGATCAACCACCCACGGTATGATCACATACATAATAAATGCTAAAAGAAAAATGGAAACAGCAGCTGTGATGATTATCCCCCTGGCGGCCGGTTTATACTTTTTATAATAGTAAACAAAAGCTATGGCCGGAATAGCAAGCAGATTGAGCAGGTGGACTCCAATCGATAATCCCATAAGGAAAGCAATAAAGACAATCCAGCGGATAGAGTGTTTCTGTTCCGATTGCTCTTCCCATTTCAGTATAGCCCAAAAAACCATGGCCGTGAAGAAAGACGACATGGCATATACTTCACCTTCTACGGCTGAAAACCAGAATGAGTCGCTGAAGGTGTATGCCAAAGCACCGACCAGACCGCTTCCAAGCACTGCAATCATTTGTCCGTTAGATATTTCCTGATCTTTAACCATCAGTTTCTTTGCCATGTGGGTGATTGTCCAGAAAAGGAACAGGATGGTAAAAGCACTGACAAGAGCTGACATCAGGTTAACCATCATGGCTACCTTATCATTGTTGCCCATTGCGAAAAGAGAGAAAAATCTTCCGGCCATCTGAAAAAGCGGAGCTCCCGGTGGATGCCCAACCTGAAGCTTGAAGGCGGTAGCAATGTACTCACCACAATCCCACCAACTGGCCGTTGGCTCGATGGTAAGGGTGTAAACAACTGCGGCTACGAGAAAGCTAAACCAGCCGAAGATGTTATTGAGCAGTTTGAAATTTTTCATCCTTAAAAAATGATTTATATAAATACGGCAAAACAAAAAATATATCTAACTGAAATTCAGTCAAATAAATATCCATGAAAAATTAATGACTGAAAAAAAACCTAAAACGGTGCGAAGTTAGTGAATTTGGATTTACTGTAAGCCACCTGTATAAACAATAAGTGTTAATGATGTAGAGATCAAATCATCAGAAAATTCAAAGTTTTAAAATACAAATTTTCGTAATTCAAAAATAATACCTATTTTTGCACACCTTTTTGAGGGGAGTCTGTCCGATAGTGTAATGGCAACACGTCTGATTTTGGTTCAGAAGAGTCTAGGTTCGAGCCCTAGTCGGACAACTGATTGGATCCTACCGCCTGCCGGGTTATACCGGTTACTTTTTCAGGCGAAAACGATTGTGAGGGGACTGATTTGTCCCCTCTTTTATTAAACTGATAAAAATGATCAACGCGGAAGAAGTTCGCAAAACAATTGAGCAGAAATTTGAATCAACCGATAAATTCGTGGTTGAAGTTAAGGTGAAAGCAGGCAATCATATTACCGTTTTGCTCGATAGCGATACAAGCATCATCATTGACGACTGCATCGCTGTTACAAGACTGATTGAATCGGTATTTGACAGGGAAACTGAGGATTACAACCTGATTGTATCGTCGGCAGGCATTGATCAGCCTTATAAATTGCTGCGTCAATATCTGAAAAATATTGGCCGTGAAGTTGATGTTACATTGCTTGATAAAACAACTTACGCAGGTAAACTTTTAGCCGCGGATGAAACCGGGATTACGGTTTATCGGAAAACAAAAGTTAAAAAGGTTGAGACTGAAGAAACCAGGCAAATACCTTTCAGCGAAATAAAGAAAACCAAAGAGATCATCTCTTTCAAATAAATCAAATCATCATCCATTGTAAGGAACAAATTTAAGAAATTGGAACAAATTATTTTAGTCGAAACTTTCTCCTAGTTTAAAGAGTTTAAAAACATCGACCGTGAAACCATGATGCGCATCATTGAAGATGTGTTCAGGCACATGTTGATCAAAAAACACGGATCGGACGAGAACTTCAACGTAATTGTCAATATCGATAAGGGCGATCTTGAAATATGGAGGAACCGCGAAATCGTTGAAGATGGCGCAGTTGAAGACGAAAACAGGCAGATTGCCTATTCTGAGGCCATTAAGATTGAACCCGACTTCGAGGTAAGCGAAGAAGTATCCGAAGAAATCAAAATGAAAGATTTCGGACGACGTGAAATTCTCACCATTCGCCAAAACCTGATGGCCAAGATTCAGGAGTTTGAAAAAGACAACATTTTCAAGAAATACAAGGAAAAAATCGGTGAAATTATCACCGGCGAAGTCTATCAGGTATGGAAAAAGGAGATTCTGGTTCTTGACGATGAGTATATTGAACTAACACTCCCCAGATCGGAACAGATTCCTTCAGATTTTTACCGGAAAGGTGACACCCTGCGAGCCGTTGTTTCGAAGGTTGATATGAGAAATAATACCCCGGTGATCGTGCTTTCACGCACTTCACCGGCATTTCTGGAACGTCTTTTCGAAGCTGAAGTTCCTGAAGTGTACGATGGTCTTATCACCATCCGTAACATTGTCAGGGTTCCGGGTGAAAGGGCCAAACTCGCAGTTGAAAGCTACGACGACCGCATCGATCCGGTAGGCGCCTGCGTTGGAATGAAAGGTTCGAGAATACATGGTATCGTGCGCGAATTGCGTAACGAAAACATTGATGTCATCAACTTTACAACGAATCCGTCACTATATATCACCCGCGCATTGAGCCCGGCCAAAATTTCATCGATCACCATTAATGAAGGTACGAAACGGGCCGATGTTTATATGAAACCCGATCAGGTCTCACTCGCGATTGGTAAAGGTGGTTATAATATCAAGCTTGCCAGTAAGTTGACCGGTTACGAAATTGATGTATACAGGGATACTGATTTTGACAATGAAGATGTTGATATTCAGGAATTTGCCGATGAAATCGATCAGTGGATTATCGACGAGCTCAAGACCATTGGTTGCGACACAGCCCGCAGCGTGCTTGACCTGAGCATCGAAGAATTGGTTAACAGGACTGATCTTGAAGAAGAGACCATTAAAGAGGTTATCAGGATTTTGCGTGCTGAGTTTGAATAGCGTGTTTAAATAAACACTATTGTTTTACAGGAGAATTCCGGAATTCGCACCGCTTGAATAACTTAATTAGCGTAATTTTACAGAAAATCCGCATGAGCAGGCGGAGCATAACATCAGATTTCAATATGTCAGAAGTAAGCAAAAGCACAAGATTAGGGAAAGCGGCGCAGGAGTTCAACGTCGGGGTACCTACTATTGTCGAATTCCTGAACAAAAAGGGAATTAAGATTGACAATAGCCCCAACTCGAAACTCGATCCGGAGGTTTATGCTTTGCTGGTAAAAGAGTATCAATCGGAGAAGAATGTAAAAGATCTCTCCAAAAAGATTGAACTTGAATACACCCAGCATAAAACCATATCAATTGCTGATAAACGGCCGGCAACTGACGACGAATATGAGACTGACAGCGGACGCAAGGAACTCTTTATCCGCAATATGCCTCCCGAGCATGAAACTGTTAAGGCAAAACCTGTCGTCGAAGAAATTCCGGCTGAACCAAAACCGGCTGTTGAAAAGCCTGCAGAGCCGGTTGTTACCGCTGAGCCAAAAGCTGAAACTAAGAAACATGCAGATAAGGTAATACCCGAAATCCAACCTGTTGAACCCAATGAACCCATTAAATCAATTGAACCTGTAGAACCTGAAAAGCCTGCTCAACCTGAACAACCGGTAGCAAAAACGCCGGCTAAGGAAGCTATTCCAGCAGAAACACCATCCGAAACAAAAACCCAACCCAGTGCAGAAACCGATAAGGTCGCTGCTGATGTATCTGCTGATGACAAACCAGAGCATAAGGAGCCAGCCGTAGAAGAAAAACCACAAATCGGTCAGCTAAAAGTACTCGGAAAAATGGATCTGAGTACCCTTAAAAAACCCTCACGAAAATCAAAAGATTCAAAAGGTAAAACAACAGCTGACAAAGTCGCTGAAGCTGAAAGTCCGGTCGTTGAAGAACCCCGGAAAGAACCTGTTGGAGCAATTGCTGAAACTGAAACTAAACCAGCAGAGACTGCTCCGGAAGTTATTGTTCCTGAAGAAAAAACAACTGAACCTTCAGTAACCCAGCCCGAAAAAGCTATTGAACCAGTTGTTGAACGGGAATCCAATTTTATGAAAACCGACTTCAGGAAACTTGAAGGTGTTACCATTTTAGGTACCATGAAGCTTCCGGAAATCAAAAAACCTGAGCCGAAAAGACCTGTCGCTTCCTCATCTGATGATCTTAATAAATCTAAAAAGAAGAAACGCAAACGCATCAAAAAACAAGGTGAAGAAACTACTGTTCAGGCTAAAGAACAGACACCAGGTGGTACCCAACCACGTAGTGCACCAGGTCAGCAAAAAGGAAAACCTGTCAGGGATAAAAAAGGCAGTCCGCGTCGCGATGTACCAAAAGTAGAGCTTACCCCTGAAGATATACAGAGACAAATTAAAGAAACGCTTCAAAGACTAAGCGGAGGTGGCAAATCGAAGGCATCGAAGCATCGCCGCGAGAAACGCAGTCATGTGAGCGCACAAATGGCCGAAGAGGCCCAGAAACTCATTGATGATCAAAAAATAATTACTGTTACCGAATTTGTAACAGCCAATGAATTAGCCAACCTGATGAATGTTCAGGTTACCCAGATCATCTCTACCTGCCTTTCTCTGGGTTTGTTTGTTTCAATCAACCAGCGCCTCGATGCAGAAACCATTGTGGTGGTTGCCGATGAATTCGGTTATACAGTCAAATTCGTGGGTCTCGAAGTAGCGCATGAAGGTGATGATGGCGAAGAAGCCGATACGCCTGAAGATCTTTTACCGAGGGCACCGATTGTAACCGTAATGGGACATGTTGACCACGGTAAGACTTCGTTGCTTGACTACATCCGCCATTCGAATGTTATCGCCGGTGAAGCCGGGGGAATTACCCAGCATATCGGAGCTTATGAAGTTCAACTCGACAATGACAAGAATATTACCTTCCTCGATACGCCCGGTCACGAAGCATTTACAGCTATGCGTGCCAGAGGAGCTAAAATTACCGATATCGCAATTATTGTAATAGCTGCTGATGATACGGTAATGCCACAAACAATTGAGGCCATTAATCATGCTCAGGCAGCCGGCGTTCCTATTGTATTTGCTATCAACAAAATTGATAAAAACAATGCCAACCCTGAAAAAATCAAGGAGGAACTTTCAAAACGAAATATTCTCGTTGAAGATTGGGGTGGTAAGTACCAAAGCCAGGAGATTTCAGCCAAAAAGGGAATTAACGTTGAATTACTACTTGAAAAAGTTATGCTTGAAGCAGAACTTCTGGAACTAACGGCAAATCCTGACAGACTTGCCCATGGAACTGTTCTTGAATCATCACTTGACAAAGGAAGAGGTTATGTTGCTAAAATCCTTGTACAAACAGGTACACTTAAACCTGGTGATCTGGTTCTTGCCGGTACCGTTTATGGTAAGGTTAAAGCCATGTATAACGAACGCAATCAGCCAATTAAAGAAGCAGGCCCAAGTACACCACTGTTGTTACTCGGATTAAGCGGAGCCCCTCAGGCCGGCGATACTTTCAAAGTTATGCGCGATGAAAAAGAAGCCAAAAACATTGCAGCCAAGAGACAGCAACTTCAACGCGAACAGGGAATACGTACCCAGAAACATATTACCCTCGATGAGATTGGTCGCAGGATAGCCATTGGCGACTTTAAGGAACTCAATATTATCGTTAAAGGTGATGTTGACGGATCCGTTGAAGCACTTTCTGATTCAATGATGAAGTTGTCAACACCTGAAGTTCAGGTTAACATTATACACAAATCGGTGGGCGCAGTTACCGAGAGCGATGTGCTTCTCGCTTCAGCATCCAATGCGATTATCGTTGGATTCCAGGTTCGTCCGTCACTTAGTGCACGCAAGTTAGCCGAGCAGGAACAAATTGATATCCGAACCTATTCAATTATTTACACGGCTATCAACGAAATAAAAGCGGCTATTGAGGGTATGCTCTCCCCGGATATTGAGGAGAAAATTATCTGTAACCTCGAAGTGCGTGAGGCATTCAACATCACAAAAGTTGGCACAGTTGCCGGTTGTATGGTTCTCGACGGAAAAATTACCCGCAATACCAAAATCAGGATTATCCGTGATGGCATCGTAGTTTACACAGGGATGCTTGGCTCGCTAAAACGGTTTAAAGACGACGTCAAGGAGGTCTCTGCCGGCTATGAATGCGGTCTGAACATCGATAAGTTCAACGATATTAAAGTAAAAGATATCATTGAAGGCTACGAAGAAGTAGAAATAAAACGAAAACTCTGATCGGTTACATAATGAAACAAAAAAGGCTGCCAAAAATGACAGCCTTTTTTGTTTAGAGGATTAATTCAGTTGCAATCAAATTGCCTATTTCCTGATTTTGGTTTGCATGTATCTTTTTTCGACAACAGGCCAGTTTACAATTTTCCAGAATTCTGTAATATAATCGGCCCTTTTGTTCTGGTATTTCAGGTAGTAGGCATGTTCCCAGACGTCAAGTGCGAGAATGGGCTCTCCAATGCGTTCAGAAGTATTCATCAATGGATTATCCTGGTTAGCCGATGAAGAGATGAAAAGTTCACCGTTTTTCGGATCAACTGAAAGCCACGCCCATCCCGATCCGAATCTCGTCTTGGCAGCATCGTTAAACTTTTCTACAAATTCTTTGAATCCGCCAAATTGTTTCTTAATCATATCAGCCAGTTCGCCGGTTGGCTCCCCTCCCCCTTTGGGAGAAAGATTTTCCCAATAGAGAACATGGTTGTAAAAACCGCCACCGTTGTTCCTTATGGCATCCGGCATTTCACTTATATTCGCGAAAATCCGGGAAACCGGCATAGAAGCCATCTTCGTTTCAGCAATTGCTTTCATAAAATTATTATAGTATGCCCGGTGATGTCTGTCGTAATGAATCTCAACGGTTAACTTATCAATAACCGGTTCAAGCTGGTCATAAGTATAAGGAAGTGCCGGAAAAGCAAGCTCTCCGGCAGGAGCAGACCAATCAGAAATACCACTATAAACAGGAGGAAGTCTCTTAATCTGGCCAATTGCCTGATCTTTAGCATCAGGGGTTGGTGTAACAGCCGGTTTTGCCTCAGTTTTCGATTTAACCGGCTTTACCTTGACCTGAGCAAATGAAGGGGTTGAAAGAATCGTTGCACATGCAACAACAAATGTCATTAAAATTTTAGTTTTCATGTTTTAAAAATTATTGTTAAATAAAAAACCGACTTGTATTAAACAAGCCGGTTGTTGAAATGTTTTAAAAAATTATTAAACAAATTGTTTTATTAAAGGGCATTCTGATAGTTTTCACTAACTTTTTCCCAGTTAACCAGACTCCAGAAAGCATTGATATAATCAGGTCTTCTATTTTGATATTTAAGGTAATAGGCATGCTCCCAAACATCAAGGCCGAGTAAAGGTATGCCCTGACAATCGTGAACATCCATCAATGGGTTATCCTGATTGGCCGATGAACAGACACACAGGCTTTTATCGGGTTTAACACTCAACCAGGCCCAACCACTTCCAAAGCGAGTAGCCGCAGCATCGTTGAATTTGGTTTTAAATTCTTCGAAAGAACCAAAATCAGCTGCGATTGCATCCGCGAGCTTACCCGTTGGAGCACCGCCACCTTTTGGTGACAGAATTTGCCAAAACAGGCTGTGATTATAAAAACCGCCACCATTGTTGCGAACAGCAACCGGTGCTTTGCTGATGTTTTTGAATATTTCTTCAAGCGATTTTGATTCGTATTCAGTACCAATAATAGCTGCCACAAATTTATCGAAATAGGCTTTGTGGTGTTTGGTATAGTGTATTTCCATCGTGAGCTTGTCAATATGTGGCTCAAGAGCATCGTAAGCGTAAGGTAGTGCTGGGAATTCGAAATTCATGTTTCCTCCGGTATTTTTTCAGTTAGTAAATGTTATTTAGAATTTATACAAATAACACTTCCGGAGGCTTTTTGTTTAACCAAATAGCTCAGATTGTTAATGAAAACAAATCAGGACGCTAAAACTTAACAGTAACCCTGAGATTCAACTGGCGCGGGGTAAGGTAATTTGGGACAGCATACTGCCGGTTGGTGACATCCTTTACCCAGATATAGGAAATAGTATTGTTTACCTGTAAGAGATTCAGTACTTCGAGACTGATCCATATATCATCTAGGTGCCTGAGCATTCCTTTTTTAGGAGTAGATGAACTGGTACCATCGCCGGATTTACCAACAATCTGCTTCGAGAACCCGATATCCACCCGCCTGAATGAAGGCATTCGTTGAGCATTTCGTGCACGCACAGTGCCCGGGGGGCTGAAAGGCAGTCCGGTTCCGAACAACAGGCTCAGGTGCATTTTGTAAGTTGGATTTTTTGGCAGATAATCCTGAAAAAAAAGCCCGAAAGTGAGCCGCTGATCGGTAGGGCGTGGCATGCTCCCAACTTGAAAAACGGCACTGTCAACTACTATATTGTTGGTAGTATAACCTGGTATAATTCGTTCACCCTGATCATTGTAGTAGTTGACATAAATATCACCCTTAATATCTTCGCGGGTTTGCATCAACGAAAGACTGGCCCAGGATTCAACGCCCTTTACAAATTCACCATTTACTTTCAGGTCAATGCCGGCAGCATAACCACTGGCGCTGTTGGTGGCATAATACCTGATACGAACATTGTCAACATCGTAGGGAATCAGATTATCGAGGTATTTGTAGTAGGTTTCTGCAACAAATTTGAATGGCCTGTTCCATGCCATGAAGTTGAGATCGGAGCCGGCAACAAAATGCAGCGATGTCTGGGCCTTCAGGCTACGGTTGATCTCCCCTGCCCTGTTGCGTAGTTCACGATAAAAAGGTGGCTGGTTATATAATCCTGAAGAGAATCTGAAGACAATATCCTTATCCCAGTCAGGCTTAAAAGAGACTGATCCACGCGGGCTGAACAGAAACTGCTTGTTCAGGTCCCAGTAATTCCAGCGGGCACCGAGAGTTAGCCCCCATTTACCGGTGTTGCTTTGAGGTTCCCAGGATCTCTGCAGGAAACCCGTGAACCTGTTGGATGTCAGGTTGACCCGGGTCTTGACAATATCCTGTAACTCGATATCACTTTGATTACCGGTTTGCCCGGGTGTTCCCGGATAAAATGGCAGGGTAAATCCGGCCGAATCGTTCATATTCCATTCATTCAGCCTGTCGTTGATCAACTCATGCTGGAATTTTACACCCCACATGGTTGTGGAAGTGTTGCCAACCATCGTACCCCGGTGTTCAACACTACTTACAGTGGCATCAAGATAGTTACGGGCATGGTTGAGGTAGGTACCAACACCTTTCGTTTCCAGCACCTGGCCAAATGAGTCGCTGCCCTGATCTGTTTCGAGTTGGCCAATCCAGTATTGACCCATGATGTCGAAGGTCTCACTTTCGATGGTCTGAAAAGAAGAAACTATCAACTTGAGTGATATGTCTTTATCAGGTTTATAAGTAGTGGTAAAGGCTCCCATGTAATTAATAAACCGGTCAACCTCGCTGCCTTCAAAATAAACGGTGAGTTGCAATGCTTCGTTGATGGTACCGAAGCTGGTTTCGCGGGTTGTCGGTACAATCTTGTAAGAGTTTCTGGCATAATTTCCCAGCACAGAAAATTCGAGTTTGGGATTCACTTCATAAAGCAGCATTCCCTGCATGTCGGTAAACGAAGGCTTATAATCACCTTTGGTTTCCAGACTTTTCAGGATGTACTGATTTGATTTTTGCCGGAAACCCATCAGGTACATTAACCGGCGATCTTTAGAGGAGCCCTCCAGATGCATGGTCGCTCCCAAAAGGCTGGCACTGACTGAACCGGCCGTTTTGGTTGGGCGCTTGTAGCGGATATCCAGCACAGAGGATAATTTATCGCCATACCTTGCCTCAAAACCACCTGCTGAAAAAAGAATGGAGGCGACCAGATCTGAATTCAGAAAACTAAGTCCCTCCTGCTGTCCGGATCGGATCAGAAAAGGCTTATAGATTTCCACATCGTTCACATAAACAAGGTTCTCATCATAATTTCCACCCCTTACAGAATACTGCGAGCTAAGTTCGTTGTTGGATGTTACCCCCGGCAAGGTTTTCAGCAGGGCCTCAATACCACCCGAGGCACTTGGTATCATTGTTGCCAGTTTGGGATCAATCGTATTCAGGTTTGAAGATCTGATCTGCTTGTCTTCGACTACAAAATCCGGCAATTGGGTAGTTGACTCACTCAGGCGTCTGTTCAATTCTTTTCGCTCCCCGGTTTTCAGGTTGATTTTAACCTTTTCGGGATTGAAACCAACGAAAGAAATTACCAGCGTAATTTCACGGTTGGCAGGTACTTTCAACGAAAAACTACCATTTTCTTTCGTTACGGTTCCGCCCGGCTGCCCGGCAATGGCGATATTGACAAGGGAAACCGGCTGGTTTTTTACATCGGTAATCCGACCATAAACTTCAGCAAACTCCTGAGCGAAAGCGGAAACTGAGATAAAGACCTGAATCAGAATGATCAACAGTAATCTGGAATATAGTGTAGTTCTGTTTGGCGGTATGTTTTTATTGCCTGTTTCGAAATACTTTCCTATTAAGTTAAACGAGAGTTTATTAGTTATAGAAACGTTGAAACAAGCGCTATCTGGGCAATAAAAAATGGCGTCTGTTTTACACTGGCGGTTTTTGTCTCGGTTTGTTTCAGTATCAAATTTCACTATCATATTAAACTTGTCAAATTAGCCTCATTTTCTTGTCTGGCTGTGTCGCCTGTGTGTAAGAGTGTTTTAATTTTTTATTCTTTAGCGTGGGGGGTATTTAAAATACTTCTCTTAGGCTTGACAGACGCACTCTTTTACAGGCTTTGGTCTTTGTATTGGCTTTTGCGGCTTGCAAATGTGTGTGACTACTGTGCTGACATTATTCTACAAGCAGCAAGATGTATGTTATCCCGATTATTTCTTCAAATACATCATCAGCATAAGAATCAATTTCCAATTCATTTATGACTTTGATGTATTGCATTTCCCTATTAAGGTCATTAAGATTTGTTGAAGTATAATTCTTAAAACCCGGTTGAAGTTCGTTGTAGATTATGTCATATTGTTTCAAAATATTTTCAGGTTCTCTATTGAATCGTTTTGAAACTTCGTCTAAAGTTCCTTTCACTTCTATTGCCTTAATTCGTGAAAGCAATTTTACTTTCATTGCATTATTTATCATGTCAATCAAATGTTTCTCTGTCTTGTCTTGCTGAAAATGATAGAAACTTAATTTGATTAAGTCAACCAAAGTTCCCTTTTTAAGAATTCTCCAAACATCTCCTTCAGTCGCTAATTCAGTAGAGAATGATTGTCTGACTATTTTAAAAATATCTTTCATTGATAAAAAGTTTATCGCGTTTTAGTTCCAACTTTCATGTTTGAAATCTCATGCCAAATGTCAGAAGCAATTGCCTCTGCTGAACGATTGCCATCTGTAACAAAAATTTGTTCTTTGAATTTCAGTTTGTCAATTACCTCCAGGTATTTTTCTCGCACATTGCGAAGGTTTTCAATAGTCTCATAAAGTTCCATTGAACTTCTCCCAGTTGTTAATCGCTTCATGCTAAGTTCTGGAGATAAGTCAATGTAAATATTCAAGTCCGGACGAAGTAAATCAGCACTTAAAGAATTTGCTCCAATAACCCAATCCAAAGACATGTGTATTCCGTGATATGCGTAAGAAGAAAAATAATACCTGTCGGTTATAACTGTATAACCTTCTTCCATTTTTTTTAAAATACCATTTGTCTTGTTTAACAAATGGTCTAATCTGTCAGCAATAAAAAGTCCTGCAATTGCTCTATGGTCTGCTTCAATTCTGTGATTGAAAATGTTTCTGATAACAGCACCAATGGGGCTGTTAGTTGGCTCAAAAGTAGGATAAACTTTATGACCCGCTTTTTTCAAACTCTCAGTCAAAAGTTTTACTTGTGTGCTTTTACCACTACCGTCAATGCCTTCAAAGGCGATGAATAAATTATTTTTCATTCCATTTTCAATATTGTCCCATCTGGGAATCTGTAAATGTAAATTTTAATTTTGAACCTGTTCCGAAAAGTCAATAAAAAAGAACAGACACCAATTCTCCAAGACACCAATTTACGTATAATATTGTATATCAGCATATTGGAATTGACGAGATTTGGTGTTTTTGTGGCTTGGTGTCCAAATAATTAGTTTTCGGAGTGGACTCAATTTTGATTCTGTATTCATTCTCTTTAGAAAGTAATTCAATGCCAAAGCAAAATAATCTTGGTGTATGAATTCATCTTTCTGATTCTCCTAATAAATAATTTTGCAAACACTTTTCTCAAATCATTTTTATTGATTTTCGTTTTCATAATACTGATTCAGTTTTTCTTTTTAAAATCGCCTCTTTTCCATGCCTGGATAAACTCTGCCCAGGCAAAGGGGTTGAAAATATTCATGGGCTGAATCTGTCCGCGGTAGTATAATTTATCAACCTGTTGACTCATATAGTTACGGTAGTTCATACTTCCATCCATTGGCATCGCCGCAGCCCTTTCACGCATTTCAATTTTATCCAGATTCTTCTGAGCTATGGTCTGATCATCGTCAGGAATCTGATTCCAAACGAACGCATGTTTGAATTGCTCTCTGCCAGGCCAGGGATATATAACGGTTTCCCTGAGTAAAATAGTATCGCGGGTCATAATTTGTATCATTGAGTACCTGCTGGCCTT
>JBBQBC010000099.1:0-13450 GCA_038317155.1 Bacteroidales bacterium | reverse complement strand
AGTTACATCAGTTCCGGCGTAAGCTGTTGGATTGGTCGAAATGGTAAGTGTCATCTGGCTTACAGCGTTCACACAGGGTGCATTGGCAAAAGCTGTAAGGGTAAGAATTACGGAGCCTGCACTTATATCAGCACCACTTGGTGTGTAAATAGGATTCAGCGCTGTTTGATTATTGAATGTTCCCGTTCCGGATGTTGACCAGAGAAGGCTGGTATATCCCGATGCGGTTGCGCCTGACAGGGCATAGGTATTAATACTACATATTGCGGCATTTACTCCGGCATTGGCTGTTGGTGTTGCATTTACAACAACACTGACCGGTGTGGATGTAACAGTTCCGCATCCGGTTCCGGATGCCGAAACAATCACCCGATAATAAGTTGTCGTACTCAATGCCGCTGTGGTGTAAATGGCAGTATTGGCGCCGGTTCCACCTGTAACATTGCCGTAAGGGCCAGCCAGTGCAGATGCACTTTGCCACTGGTAATTCAACGATGGGGTTCCACCGGTTGCCGTAACCGTCATTGTGTGGGTCGAGCCTTCACAGATGGTTGTACCGGCCGGTTGAAGGGTAATGGCAGGATCGGCTACAACAACCACTGCAACACAATTTGATACAAGATCTGCACAATTGGGCGAAGAAACTGAAATGACGCAGCGATAGTATCGTGTCCCAACCGGAGGGAGAATCGAAGCTGTGTAGGTATTGGTAATGGCTCCACCTATCGGCGACCATCCTGAATTGCAGTCAAAATCGCTGAATTGCCACTGGTAGCCCAGGGTTGCACTTCCGCTTTCAACCACAACAGACATATTGTGTGAACCACCTGAGCAGATTTCAGCACCGACAGGTTGGGTAAGGATTCTCGGAACACTGACCTTTACCACGTTTGATGTAACTGAGTTGCATCCATTTCCTGTTGCTGATACCGTTACCCTGTAATAGGTTGTTTGCGTTAATGAAGCTGTTGTATAGGAATTACTGTTACCACCCACTGTCGTCCAGCCAGAAGTTCCATTGGCTGATGTTTCCCAGAGGTAAGCAAGCGAAGGCGTTCCGTTTATCGCGGTTACACTTAAAATAGTCGTTGTACCACTACATATAGTAATATCTGCCGGCTGAA
The DNA here is from genome assembly GCA_038317155.1 of Bacteroidales bacterium. Taxonomy (GTDB): domain Bacteria; phylum Bacteroidota; class Bacteroidia; order Bacteroidales; family Lentimicrobiaceae; genus Lentimicrobium. The sequence continues at coordinate 12,326 of JBBQBC010000099.1, read as the reverse complement.
CGGAAATGGCCGGATCAGGGACAACGGTAACTTCGGCTGTATTGGTTATGCTGGTATTACAATCGCTGCCCGGTGCTGTAACTACAACATGATACCAGGTTGTAACAGCCAGAGCTGGAGTGGTGTATGTCGTGTTGGTTGTACCGGCAATCGGAGTCCAGGGGCCGGTGGCACTGGTTGTTGAACTCTCCCACTGATAATTAAGAGAAGGGGTTCCTCCCGTGGCAGTGATGCTCATTGAATGATTCCCACCATTGCAAACCTCAGCGCCAACGGGCTGCAGCGTGATTTGCGGGTCTCCTTCAACAACAACTGCCACAACATTCGAATTAACTGTACCACATCCGGCCCCGGTTGCTGAAACCACAACCCGATACCAGGTTGTTGCAATAAGCGCAGCAGTGGTATAACTTGTTCCCGTTTCTCCTGTAAGATCAGACCATGGCCCACCGGCTCCTGTGGTCGATATCTGCCATTGGTAATTCAGCGCAGGTGTGCCTCCTGTAGCAGCAACCGTCAAGGAATGATTTCCCCCAAAACAGATGGAAGCACCAAGTGGCTGAGTCGTGATTGCTGGGTCAGCTACAACGGTAACCGTTGCGACGGTTGATGTTGTGCTGCAGCCCGAAGCGGTTTGGGTAATTATCACCCTGTAATATCTTGTTGCCGCCAGGGCTGTGGTTGTGTAAGCATCACTGTTGGCACCTAAAATATTATTATATGGTCCAGCTAGCAATGTTGAAATTTGCCATTGGTAGCCTAATGTGCCCGGAGGTACATTCCCTGTTGCGGTAACACTCATGGTATGGGTTCCACCATCACAAATAGTTGCTCCAACGGGTTGTACAGAAATTGTCGGATCCGGAACTACGGTAACTTCTGCTACCGTTGAGGTAGTTGTATTACAATCATTTCCGGTTGCTGAAACCAAAACCTGGTAATAAGTAGTTACTGCCAGTGCTGCTGTAGTATAATTGGGGCTGTTGGTTCCTACATTGGTCCACGGAGCTCCGCCTGTTGTTGAACTCTGCCATTGGTAATTTAAGGATGGCGTACCTCCGGTGGCTGCAACGCTAAGGGTGTGGGTTCCGCCCACACAAATGGTAGTTCCTGCCGGATTGGTATTGATAGTTGGATCGGGAACTACCGTAATAGTAGCAACATTCGAAATCAGATCGGCACAATTAGGTGAAGTAACCGTAACCACACACCTGAAATAAGTAGTAGCTATTAATACATCTGTAATATACGAAGCAGTATTTGCACCACTTCCACCGGTAACATTTGCGTAGGGCCCGGCTAAGGCTGCAGCACTCTGCCATTGGTAAGCCAGGGTCGCGCTTCCTGCATCCACCACGAGGGTAAGGGCATTCACGCTTCCACCGGTACAAATTGTTGAAGATACAGGATGAGTAGTGATGCGGGGTACGCTTACAGTTACAACATTCGAAGTAACCGGATTACACCCGTTGCCCGTGGCCGAAACAGTTACTCTGTAATATGTCGTTTGGATTAACGAAGCAGTTGTGTAGTTTGGACTGTTCGACCCAACATTTACCCAACCACTGGTTCCGTTCGGCGAGCTTTCCCACTGATAATTAAGTGATGGCGTTCCTCCCGAAGCAACTACCGATAAAACCGTGGTGGTTCCACTGCAGATAGTAATATTAACAGGTTGTGAAGTGATGGCCGGATCTGGCACTACCATTACATGTGCTATTGCTGAATAAGCACTTCCGCAACTGGCCGTAACCAGGCAACGGTAATATCTGTCGGCAGCCAGTGCTGGTGTGGTATAGGTTGCAGAAGTTGCGCCCCCAATCGCATTCCAGGGAATATTCCCATCAACACTAACCTCCCATTGATAGGTGTATCCTCCGGTTCCGCCGATGGCTGAAACACTAAGAATCTGTGTGCCACCGTTACAAATGGAGGCATCGGCTGGCCCCGTTACACTGATGTCAGGGTGACGGACAATAATCATATTATCCGATGAAGTACATGAACCATTGGCAATCTGCCATTGAAACACATAGGTTCCGGCAATCAGGTTTGTCACCTGAGTCTGCCTGTCCAAAGGATCTACAATCGTTGCCGGGCTACCGCTAATCTGCGACCAGGTTCCGGTGCCAATTGTTGGGTTATTCCCATTCAGAAAAGTATTATCAGTATTACACAGGCTCTGGTCAGGTCCGGCCAGTGCCTGATCGGGAATATCATTGATCAAAACCGTTACTTCATCGGTACTTGTTGGACAACTACCATTGCCGATAGTCCATGAAAATGTATAAGTACCCGATAATGCACCGATAACTGATGTGGTTGGCGAATTGGGAGATAAAATATTGACTGAGATAGGGCCGGAAGTCTGCGTCCATTCACCGGTTCCAAAAATTGGTGTATTGCCCGAAAGTGTCAGCGGACTGAACAAGCAGATGTCCTGATCGGTTCCGGCATTGGCAATTGTTGGAAGGGCATAGTTTTGGACAGTGACCTGATCAACAGAAGTACAAAAACCTTCGGTGGTTGTCCATTCAAAAATATAAGTTCCAAATATGAGGTTATTTACAACTGTTGCCGGGTCGGAAGCATCCACAAAATTGGCTGAATTGGGTCCGCTGATCTGCGCCCATGCACCTGTTCCGATAATAACCGGCGTAGCTGCCATGGTAGTTGACATCTGATTGCAAAGCAACTGATCGGCTCCTGCATTGGCCGGGGTTGGAGTTAATAAAGCGGTAATTTCAACTTCATCGAAACTTGCAGGACAGATTGTTCCATTGGTGATCGTCCACCTGAAGGTATAGGTTCCGGGGATCATTCCGTCAATAACTGTATTTGGAAGTATAACCGATTGAATATTGGCTGTATTCGGACCACTAATTTGAGTCCAGTTACCAACACCGATTGCCGGAAGATTGGCTGCCATGACTGCCTGGTCTGAACACACCTGTGTTTGATCGGGCCCGGCATTTGCATTGGTTGGCAGAGCTGAATTTTCAATACGCGCCTGATCACCATTGCTGCAATTGCCATTAGAAATCGTCCACACAAAAACATAAATACCTGGCTGAGCGCCTGTATAGGTGGCATTGGGCGTATTGGCATCTGGTAAAAAGGTACCTGACCCGGGACCGGCCAGTTTTGTCCATAAACCTGTGCCAAAGGCTGGAGTATTGCCATCAAGCGAAAAACTGTTTTCATTGCACAAATTCTGATCAGGTCCGGCAACTGCTGTTGAGGCCGGAGGATAAAGCGTTACAATCATTGCATCGGATGATTCACAACCTGGCGTAGAAATAGTAAATCTGAAAACATAGATACCGGTGATCAACCCGGATGCAACTGCTGTATTTGCAGAAGTAGTTGTGATGATAGCCGTATTTGGTCCGCTATCCTGTGTCCATGTACCGGCTGTTGAAACCGTACCGGTAAGGTTAACAGCGGTAGTGGCTTCGCAATAGCTTTGATTAGGACCTGCATCGGCAGCAAGGTTCACATTAACGTTTACCTCATCAGAGGTTGTGGGGCAATAAGTACCCCCGCTTACGGTCCACCTGAAAGTATAGGTTCCGGTTACCAGGTTATTAACGACAGTTGTTGGTGAAGTCGGATTAACGATATTTGGCGAATTGGGCCCTATAACTATGGCCCATATACCTGTGCCAGCCGATGGTGTTGCGGCTGCCATAGTCGTGGAATTCTGGGCACATATCAACTGATCGGACCCGGCATCGGCGATAGAGCCCGGAGATGACACGTAAACATTAACACTGTCAACACTTGATGGACAGGCAAAATTACTTATTGTCCAATAAAAAGTATGTACCCCGTCTGTCAATCCTGAAATATTGGTTGTGGGTGATGCCGGATTGCCGATAACTACGCCACCAGCCCCACCTTCCTGTGTCCAGAAACCAGTTCCTATTATCGGGTTATTGCCCGTTAGTGTTGTTGAGGTTCCGCAAAGTTCAATATCGGTTCCGGCATTGGCAGGTGTAACAGGTACTGAAATGGTAACCATTACCGTATCACGGGTAGGTAAACATCCGCCGCTGTTGATAACCCATTCAAACGTATAGTTTCCATCGGTCAATCCCGTTACCGCAGTGTTGTACAAAGTCGGGGCAGAAATTGTTGCCGCAGGGCCTGTAAGTTTTGTCCAGAAGCCGGTTCCGGGTGCCGGGTCATTACCTGCAAGGGTAATTGAGGTTGTACCGCCATTGTAACACTGATCGCTACCAGCATCCGACATTACGGGCCCTACAGTATTATTTGTATTGATCAGGCAATTGTCAGTTGTAGTGCCACAGGCATTGTGTATGCTCCATGTAAAAGTGTAAATAGTATTGGCTTGCTGACCCGTAACCATTGCTACCGGAGAATTGATATTCGAAAAAGTCAGTCCCGGAGTATTCGGTGTAACTGACCATTCACCAAATTCATTTAATACCGGGTAATTTGCTGACAAAAATATCGGTGTTCCTATACATACATTCTGGTCGGGTCCGGCATTAGCTTGTGTTGGAGTTACCGCAGCAACCAATACAGATGTTGTGTTTTGATTTGCAGGGCAGGTAGGCCCCCCTGAAATAATCCAGCGAAAACGGTACTGTCCGTTCAGCAGATTTGAAACCATGGTGGTTGGAGAATTTGGATCTGCAATCGTGGCAACACCAGGCCCACTCACCTGCGACCATCTTCCGGTACCTACCAGCGGCACATTACCTGTAAGTTCCGTCTGAAATACATTACAGGCCAATACCTGTCGTGTGCCGGCATTTGATGGGGTTGGTGGCTGCGAAACAACCAGGGAAACAATGTCAAATGCCGTTTCACATGAAACCCCTATATTCGAATACCTTCGCATACTCACAACATAAGTACCCTGTTCAGAAAGACCGGTAATAATCTGAGGGGAGGCACTGGCATTAAAATAACCAGTTGGCAGTGTCGGGTAAAATGGTGTTGAAGGCCCGCTGATAATACTCCACTGAGTAATCCCGGATCCACCGGCAGTATAAGGAATTGATACTGACCCGGTACCACAACTTGCAAATAACTGATCAGGAACAATATTGATAAACGGAGCCGTGGCAAAAGAGACAGTGGCCGTTTCAGAACTTGAACAAGCGGTAACGTTATTGATAATGGTATATCTGAAAGTGTATGTGCTGCTTCCATCCAGACCTGTAATATTGGTTACCGGATTGTTGGGACTTTCAATTGTTACACCTCCGGGACCGTTTGTTTGCTGCCACAATACAGTTTCATTGGTGTAATAGGGTGGTGTCCCTGAAAGAACTGTTGAAGTCCTTCCATCGCACCATATCTGACTTCCTCCGATAATAATCGCTGAAGTTACATCAGAAGTTGGTGCCGGAACAGTTACCTGCACTTCATCAGAACCATTGACACAGGGGCCTGAAACAGTCCACCTGAAAATATAAACCCCCTCAACAAGTCCTGAAACACCGGTAATTCTGTTTGTTGGAATAGCAATAGGTGGAATATTCGGGCCACTGACGACGGTCCACACCCCGCTCTGGCCTGCTGTACCATCACCACCAAAACTTGCGGTGAGCGTGGTAGATTGTGTTGAAGAATAACAATTGCCCAAAACCTGATTGGGCCCGGCATTTACCGGTAATTCACCTCCAATGTTTGTGACTACCATATCATCAAAAGACAAACATCCGTTTTCATGGGTAATGGTCCAGCGAAGGGTCGTTTGACCTTGTCCTGCTGCAAGATTAAAATCTGAAGTCGGAGAGGTTGGGTTGAGGATGGTTACCCCGTTATTATTTCCTGCTACTGTCCATAGCCCTGTTGAATTGACTCCGGGTACATTGCCTGAAAGAGTGCCGGCAGGTGAAGCCGGACAGGATGACTGATCGGGCCCGGCAGTTGCATTCCTGATGGGCAGAACAGTATAGACTACGTCATCGTAAACAAGGGATCCATCCAAACAGTTGGTTGACAACCGGAATGTGTATGTATAACCTCCTACAACCCCTGTAACATCGGTTATAAGTGAATTAGGAGACACAATTATAGCCGATGGCCCTCCAACCTGCGACCAGGTAGTTGTTCCGACACCGGCAAATAATCCCGCTTTCGAGCCAACCAACGTGAGCGTTTCATTGGCACAAACCAACTGGTTAACATTTGCGTTGACAGCACAGTTCTGGGCCTGAACCTGAAAAATGACCGAAAAAAACAAAACTGCAAATAAAAATGCCTGAAGTTTTGACGCTTTCGTGTTCTGGTTCTGTGATAGATTGAAATGTACTTTTCCTGACATAGTCCTTGAATTTAAAAATTGGGCATTCTGTTCGTAAAATTAACTTGGTCTCAGTTAATAATTTATTAACACTATTGTAACTTATAAACACCGGACTGTTAATTGTCAATTTTTCTCTCCAGGATGGATGAAAACTTTACAAAAATAAAATAATCAAACTATGACTTCTAATTTGCGTTTGGAAACATAAGATCTCACTAGGACTATTCAATCACAAATTAATATCCTGATTTTAAACTTTTTAACTGCAAATATTAATTAATAGATTCATAATTCCCGACAATAAACAACTATATTTTCTTATCGAATCAAAAGAATCTGATTTTAAGAAATTTTCAATTTAAATTCATTTCCCATTTTCAGTATTTTCTTCTGCTTCCCTTGTCTGGTATATGTTCTATTGATTTTTTAATGTTACTAACCTGAAAGAATTGTTAATAAGTCAATATTTCGCCATAACGCGCTACAATCCTTGATTTAAAACACAAATTCAGGAGAAAAAAGAGGGATGTAAATTTATTTTACATGATTTAAACGCAAATATGGACGTCAGAACTTGTTTCTGATCATTTCAATTCGTCAATTTAGACAAATTCCAAATAAGATTGTTCTTGTTTTCTACTGCAACCGACCGCTGTCTTTTAACTGATTCCAGTTAATAAATACATAGTTATCATATAATTAAACATCCGTTTCAATTAAATTACACAAAATTAAGCGAATCTGAAATCAGAAAGATGGAAAGAAATAACAAGGGAAATTAAGTTGATAAATTAAACCCATAGACGGATATCATACATTTCAACAAAAAAATGAGCAGTTATTTTGCTCAAACTTTAAATGATAAATTCAAGAAGACGATTTATCGGGATGGGCGTTTACATCCAACGCTTCTTTTTAAACAAAAATATCATTGACCCAGCCAGAGTAACCATAAAAACCATTAACAGAACGAACGAATAAGGATTATTCTGTAACGGCAAACCCACATTCATCCCATAAAGGCTGGCAATAAAGGTAAGGGGAAGCAGAATAGATGAAATCAGCGTCAGCACCTTCATAATCTCATTGGTGCGGTTGGTCTGAAGCGAATCAAAAGTCTTGGAAAGCCCTTCAACAATTTCCTGATAGTCTTCGGTCATATCCCACATCTTCTGGTAGTAGTCGAGGATATTACCCCAGTACTCTTCCATATTTTCAGCATAACCTTCAATATCTCCGGATTCAAATTTGTGAAACAGCCTGAGTTGCGGCTTGAAAACGGTATTAACCAGGATTATATTTTTTCTGGTAAGTGAAATCCGCTCAATAGTGCGTTCTGCTTTTTTATTGAAAAGGTCACGGTTTATCAATTCTACTTCAACTCCCAGTTTACTGAGCAGTGAAAGGGATTCAAGCATCAGATGCTCAAGAATTTTATACAGCAGTGCATCGCTGGTTCCTACCTGCCTCACCTGATAGTTATCTTCAGGCTCGCGGCCGCTGTTGAACAGGTTTTTTACTACCCAATGCGATTTACCTATGGTGATAATGTAATCGTCACCCCAGAAAATCTTGACCTCCTTAACCTTCAGAAAACGGTTCCACCTGTCGAAGTAGGGGAAGTGAAGTATCATGAAGTAATAATCATCATAAATATCGATCTTAGGCCTTTGGTTAGTCCGGCTGCGGCAGTCTTCGATATCGAGGGGGTGGAAATGAAATTCGTCTCTCAGAAATTGTAAATCATCGTCGGTGGGGTCAAGTATATGATGCCACTTTAGTGTGCCTATTTTAATGGTTTCAATCATTGGGCCCTCCCGCTTTATTGAAGATTATTATCGCTTTCTACATTCCCTTTGTTAATTTTGTGGTGCGCAAAAGTACTAAATATTACCAAAACAGTTTTGAATATTTCAATTAAAAACGCGCAACAGGTTCAGTAAAAACACCAAAGCAATTTCTCCAATTAACCTGATTAAACCCAATATTCACCGAATTAGTGTAATCCCCACTTTCTGAAGAATCAACAATTTGAGTTAACTTTGAATCGTTCCACTTGTTATGAATTATATTTTTACCCCAAATCAAAAAGGTTTATGGATAAAGGAAAAAAAGAAGGACGTTACCTGAGGTTATGTTCTCAAATTGCAGGCTTATTGGAAAAGAGTCCCGATCAAACCGCTGCTATGGCTACCATTGCTGCTATTCTGCATCATAAAATGGAATATTTTTTCTGGTGTGGCTTTTACAGGGTTGAGGGTAAACGGCTGATTGTAGGTCCTTACCAGGGACCGGTCGCCTGCCAGATCCTTGAAGGACGCGGTGTCTGTCTGACGGCTGTTAATCAGCAGAAAACCATTTTGGTTCCTGATGTGCATCAGTTTCCTGGTCATATAGCCTGCGACTCCCGTTCACTGAGTGAAATAGTGGTTCCGGTGGTTGACAAAGCGGGCAACATAACCGCTGTGTTTGATGTTGACAGTAAATCCATCAACTCATTCGATGAAACAGATGCGCTCTATCTTGAAAAAATTGTCGCCTTGCTGGCCTGAATACCCGTAAACAAAGTTTTTGTCAGCCTGTTTATCATTCTAAGAAACTTGCTTAATTTTACATCCGAAATCAATTAAATCTGTTCGCCATGACCCTTGGTATTATTCTGGTTATCAACCCCAAAAACACTTCTTCAAAAATAGCCGTATACAAAGACTCTAAAATGTGTTTTTTGAAAACCATCAAATATACCGATGAACAATTAGCTGAATGCGGTGACATTCCCGGACAGTTGGAAATGCGCAAAAAAGCTATTCTGGAGGAACTTAAAGAGAATGACATCAATGTAAATAAGCTTCAAATAGTTGTAGCACGTGGCGGATTAATAAAGCCCGTTAAATCAGGTGTTTATGAAGTTAATCAACGCATGAGGGAGGATCTGATAAACGGAGTAATGGGAATGCATGCCACCAATCTCGGCGGAATCATTGCTGCTGACATTGCGTCCCTGACAAATGCCCGGGCAATCATTGCCGACCCCGTTGTTGTTGATGAACTTGACGATGTAGCCAGGATTTCAGGACACCCGTTGTTTGAACGTAAATCCATTTTCCATGCGCTCAACCAGAAAGTTGTAGCCAGAAAATATGCAAAATCAATCAGCCGCAAGTATGAAGATCTTAATCTGCTCGTTGTCCATGCCGGCGGTGGTGGCATTTCGGTAGGAGCTCACAGGCTGGGCCGGGTGGTAGATGTAAATCAGGCTTTCGATGGCGATGGCCCTTTCTCTATGGAGCGTGCAGGTTCGCTTCCAGTCGGCGACCTTATAAAGTTGTGCTTCAGCGGAAAATACACTCAGCCGGAGATCATGGAAATGATCACTGCCAAAGGCGGATTATATGCTTATCTGGGCACTACCAACCTCAATACCATCGAAAAAAGTGTTGATCAGGGTGATGAAAAATCAACATTTATCATGTATGCCATGGCTTATCAACTAGCTAAAGAAATCGGGGCTATGTGCACAGTACTCGATGGAAAGCCTGATGCCATCATCCTTTCCGGCGACCTTTTCCATCAGTCCGTTTTTACGGCTCACTTAACCAAAAAAGTGGAAAAAATCTCCCAAATTGCAATTTATCCGGATGAGAATGAAATTGACGCCCTGGCAATGAATGCAATCGGGGTAATTAAAGGCGAAATTGAAGTGTTGGAATACAAATAGAACCGGTTCTGATACGGAATTTTCAATCATATTTCTATTTTAGTCCACCCATGGTTTCCCCTGGCTGGCCGAAATAATTTGATAGCTTGTCGCTAATCAACAAACTTTATATTTTGTAATATATTGATATTTAAATAGTAAAACTTCATAATACCTTGATTTTTGCATTTGCGTCCAGCCTGTCTGTTTGCGTTGACAATCTCATAATACCGAAACCATACAGAGTATTGCTTCAGACTTAACACTACTCAAACATTTCTTTTATTACCTTTGTGCCGTCTGTATTATAAATCAGACCTTTAAAAACTTTCGGATTTGGAAGACCCCGATCTTGTGCCATTAACTCAGGTGTTGAACATCCTTCTCGGCATCTTCACAGGCCCGGTTACTCCCGGAATAATTGCCAGCTTGCTGGTAATGGTCATTTTACTGGTTCTTTCAGCCGCTATCAGTGGCTCTGAAATTGCTTTCTTTTCTCTGGGCCCAAGGCAGTTAAATGAACTCCGCAGCAATCAGGGAAAATCGAGCCAGCTTATTCTTCATCTCCTGGAAAGGCCCAAGCGCCTGATAGCCACCATTCTGATTGCCAACAATTTCGTAAATGTAGCCATCGTTATTATCTCCTCTTTCGTCATGGCCGGACTTTTCGATTTTTCGGCTTCTCCCCTGCTGGGCTTTGTTATCCAGGTAATTGCTGTCACAGCTCTGATCCTTCTTTTCGGTGAAATAATGCCCAAAATTTATACCTCGCAAAATGCCATTACCGTGGCTCACCTGATGGCACGGCCAATTCTGGTAATACGGCGGTTATTTTACCCCCTCAGTTCAATTCTTGTAAAATCAACAACAATCATCGACAGGAAGATTGAACGAAAAGGTCACAATATCTCGATTGATGACCTTTCGGAAGCACTTCTACTGACAACCGAAGATAATAAGACCCCTGAAGAAGAAAAGAAAATTCTGAAGGGTATCGTGAAATTCGGTGATACTGCGGTTCGCGAAATTATGCGTCCTCGAATTGATGTCACTGCAATAGAAGATAAAACACCTTACAATATACTGATGGTTACCATTCTCGAATCCGGATATTCCCGCATTCCTGTTTACCACGACAGTTTCGATAATGTTACCGGAATTCTTTATATAAAAGACCTCCTGCCCCACCTGAACAGTAAAGATGACTTTAACTGGCAAATACTGCAACGACCTGCATTTTTTATTCCTGAAAACAAACGTATAAATGACCTTTTACAGGAATTTCAGGCAAAAAAAATCCATCTGGCCGTGGCTGTTGACGAATATGGCGGTACCTCAGGCATTGTTACTCTCGAAGATATTCTTGAAGAGATAGTAGGTGAAATCAACGATGAATTCGACAGCGAAAGCGATAACATCCATTTTTCGAAGATCGATGACCTGAACTATATCTTTGAAGGAAAAACCCTGATCAACGACTTTTGCAAAGTGTTGGGAATAGAGGACAGGATTTTTGCTGAAGCCAAGGGTGAATCAGATACTCTGGCAGGACTGATGCTGGAGCTGGCCGGTAAAATCCCCGATACCAGTGAAAAGTTTAGGTTCGGTCAATACGTTTTTCAGGCTGAAACCGTTGACAAAAGACGAATCAAACGCATACGCGTAATAATTGAAAATGAAATCTGATCGTGATGGATTTCTTTCCTACGGTTAATTCCAATAATCCTTGTAAATGAAGTCTTCCCTTTTTTCTCATGTAAATTATCGCTTTGGGCTATTGATATTTAGTATCGGGGGGCTATTCCTTTTTAATTCATGCGGTGATACGCCAACTCCCAAGCCCGCCGGTTATTTCCGGATAGACCTGCCAAAGCGGGAGTATCGCTTGCTCGACAGCATTTTCCCCTACAGCTTCGAATATCCTGTTTATGCTAAAATTTCAAAGGACATTCATGCACCGGCCGAAGCCAACTGGATAAACATTGACTTTCCCCGTTTCAAAGGCCGGTTACATCTTAGCTACAAACAAGTCAGTAATAATCTGGGCACTTATACCGAAGATGCCCATTCGCTGGTAATGAAACATATTCCAAAAGCTTCTGCCATTGAAGAAATCCGGATCGAAAACAAGGAGCGGAGGGTTTACGGGCTGATATACAATATTCAGGGAGCCGGGGCTGCTTCACCTTATCAGTTTTATGTTACCGACAGTACCAGACACTTTCTTCGTGGCGCGCTCTATTTCAGCGTTATTCCCAACAACGACTCACTGGCTCCTGTAATCGACTTTATTAAAGGCGATATTCAGCATTTACTGGAAACTATTAAGTGGAAGTAAGGGTT
>JBBQBC010000098.1:0-13497 GCA_038317155.1 Bacteroidales bacterium | reverse complement strand
TTAGATGAATTTAATTATCGGTTCAATAGACGCAACAATATGGACACTATATTCGATTTGCTTATCGTAAAAATGGTTTTCAATGATCCTAAGCGCTTATTGTCAAATATTTAAGTAGGCGGTCTAAGCGTATATACCTATTCTATAATTTTTCTTAAATTCGGTATTTCTGATGATCATTTCTCCGTAAGAACCTCATATTCGAGCTGAACAAGCCCGGTATGAAAATTTCTGACCTGAGTCAGCCTGAGATTCTGTAAAGGTACATCAGGTCTGAAGAGAGGTGTTCCCGAACCCAGTAATACAGGAATAACTGAAATGGTCAACCGGTCAATTAAATGCTCTTTCAGGAGTGTGTGAATTAATTGTGAACCTCCATCAATAAATATATCCAGGCCTGATTCAGCTTTTAGTTTTCTGATAAGTGCGGGCAGCTCTTTCCCATAGTATCTGGCATTTCCTACAATGCCTTTGCGGGTGTGGGAAATCACAAATATTTGTTTCCCTTCGTAAGGTTGCGGTATGTTATAGGAAAGTATGGTATCCCAGGTTTTCCTGCCCAAAATTACTACATCAATTGTTGAGAAAAATTCCTGGTAGCCATAGTCTTCCCCTTTTTCTTCCACGATTTTCAGGAAACTGATATCACCGTGTTGATCTGCAATATAGCCGTCGAGACTCATCGCGATGAACATTACTGCCTTCCGGTTACCTGCCATTGCTAATTTGATTCGTAAACAGCCGTAAGCACAGTGTGGCCGACAGCGTGAAGAGTTTCTTTACTAATGCTGCTCATGTCGTCATGAATGGTATGCCAGTATTGGAAGAAACCTTTTTCTCTTTCCTGGTCATAGTCGATGATGTCGATGGTTGGGATTCCCAGGATTTGATTGATATAAACATGGTCATCGGTAAGGGCTCCGGTTTTTTTGGTCAAAAAATACTCCTCATAACCCAGGCGGTGGGCGATTTCCCATACCCTGCGCATAATTTCCGGTGCATAGTACATCGAAGTGCCTTCCATCGTAAATGTGGCGCCCTCAGCTCCGACCATATCCAGTAAAATGCCGTAGCGGGCCGAGTAACCTGGTACATGCGGGTTTTTCGACCAGTACTGCGAGCCTAGTCCCCATGAATCTTCGTTTGTACCCTGTATGTCCTGTGGTTCGCCATAGTCCTCAGAATCTAAAAGTACGATATCAACACCCAAACCTGGGTTGTGCAAACTCATCTGGCGGGCGATCTCCAGTAAAACCCCCACGCCACTGCCACCATCGTTGGCAGCCGGTACCGGTTTCTTCCTGTTTGCGGGATCAGGATCATGGTCGGCCCATGGTCTTGAATCCCAGTGGGCACATAACAAAACCCTGGATCGGATATCAGGATTGAAAACAGCGATGATGTTTTTTGAATCGAGCATTGTGCCGTTAAAGGCCTGCAGGTTTGCCCTTTGAACCACCACATTGGGTGTATAACGTTTTAACGAAGCTTCAAGCCAGGTTGCACAGGCTTTGTGCGCGGCTGTGTTGGGCACTCTCGGCCCGAATGCTACCTGACGCTCAATATGGGCATAGGCCGAATCGGCATTGAACTCAGGTACAAATACACTTTTGCTTTCCATTGCCTTCCCGTCTTTGACAGGTTTATTTTTTGTGTTGTCCCAACAGCCGGTAATTGTGAAGAGTATTGTACCAGCAATCAGAAAGATAATCAAATTATTATTTTTCATCTTATAAGAAGCTAAGAGTTAAAGATTTCCGTGAATTGACCAAAGGTTCCCGTGAAGACCGAATCATTGGATTTTCGACGTTCACGGGGGGCGATTTCCATTTTTTTGAGGTTTTCATGCAAAATTTCCGGATCGCCGATGTAGCCAATGGCAATGGTTGTTACTGCTTTGTACTCATCCGGAAAGTTAAAAAGTTCAGCCGCCTGAGTCGGGCTAAAACCACCCATCTGGTGCACGTATATGCCTTCTGCTGTTGCCTGAAAAGTTAAGTTGGCAACCGCTTGTCCAAGATCATAAAGCGCTGCTCCGTTGGGTTCGCCCCGAATGTTTGTATTTTTGGCAATAGCCAGAAGCAACACAGGGGCCGTTAGTGCCCACAACTGATTGAATTCAGCCAGGGTACCGGCAATTTTATTATATGTATCATCACCCTTAAATCCGACAAGGAACCGCCAGGGCTGAAGATTGGAGGAAGAAGGTGCCCATCGGGCAGCTTCAAAAAGGTGTTGAAGTTTTTCCTTTTCAATAGCCTGATTGCTGAAAGCTCTGGGTGACCATCTTTCGCGAAGCAATTCATGGATGGGATAATCGTTTTGGGCAGTTTTAATATTCATTTCAGATTTTTAGTTATTACAAAAATTATTGGATTTTGGTTTAAATAAACCATTGATCAAAATACCAGTGTGAAAACAGCACCTTCATTGGGCTTTGATTTTACAGTGATGGTTCCTTTATGAAGATGCATAATTTGTCGGGAAAGGCTGAGTCCGATTCCCGATCCCTCTTTCTTGGAAGTGAAGAAAGGCATAAAAATCTTATCCAGGATATCTGGCTTAATCCCCGTACCATTATCAGCAAAATCGATGCTAACTCTGCCACTTGGGTTAAAAGCGGCCGTAACGGAAATGATTGGTTCCACGGATTCTTTTACTGCATCCATTGCATTCAGCAGCAGGTTGATGATTACCTGATCAATAAGATCCGGATCGGCAGTAATCATCAAATCGCCCGGAAACACTCTTGCAGTGCACCGGATCCCAAATTTTTCCATTTTTGGCCTGAGCAACGAATGTGCCCTGTCAAAGAGTTCATTTACCGGGAAATACCTGAAATTGGGTCTGGGAATTCTGGTCAGGTTGCGGTAGGTTTCCACGAAGGTGAGTAAACCCTGGCTTCGGCTGCTGATGGTTGAAAGCGCCTGATGAACACTGTTGATATCATCATCATCGAGTTCACGCATTCGGATGTTACTATCCGATTCTTCGAGTAGTATGTCCTGAACCGTGGATGCAAGGGATGAAATCGGAGTAATTGAATTCATAATTTCATGGGTAAGCACCCTGATCAGCTTTTGCCACGATTCGATTTCCTTTTCCTCCAGTTCAGAACTTATATTCTGGAGTGAGACCAGTAGAAATTCTTCGCCACGCATTCTGAATTCAGTTGCATATACCGATAACTGCTGCAATTCATCTTCTACAACTAATTTAATCAGTTGTTTATCACCGGCTTTCATGTTCAACAACAAACCCGGAAGTTCCTGTTTAACGGATTCAAGTTCCTGAATCTCTTTCAGATTGTTAATTTTCAGTAAGCGTTTAACGGCATTGTTAAAGATGTCAACTTTTCCGTCTTTACGGAACGCAATGATACCGATGCTTACATGCTGCACCACCGTTAAAAGGTAGTTGTAATGCTCCTCTTTTTCGGCCCTGTTTTTCCTGAATTCACGGATCACCTCATTAAATGCCCGGTTTAGTCCTTCGAAACTGTGTCCGAGCCCTTTATCGCTGAATGATGTACTGAAATCGGAATGCCTGATGCTTTCCAGAAACTGGGTCAGTTTGCGGTTTGTCCGCTCAACATAACGAATCAATCCGCCTACCTGCACTATCGCGATTAACCCGACAATCATCGAGGTTATTTCGTGTTGTTGCCGGTTAATCAGAATGATGAATAGAAACAGGTTGACTGTTATCAGCACAATCCTGATAAATATCCAAAATCTGAAATTTTTAAAGACCATGTTTCTCTATTCTCCGGTAGAGCGATGCCCTGGTTAGTCCCAATTCCTTCGCAGCCTTACTTATATTTCCTCCGTGTTTGTCGATAACCTTCCTAATCAGTAACTTTTCCCTTTCCTCCAGGTTAGTGATATCATCGGATTCGTCGTACTGATCGTTGTCATCAACCTGAGACAGGAAAAAATCCTGTGGCATCAGAATATTGCTTTCGCTCAGAATTACCGCTCTTTCCACGGCGTGTTGCAGTTCTCTTATATTTCCGGGCCAGGTGTGTTTTTCAAGCCGTCGGTAGGTTGTTGGATTTATCCGTTTCAGCGGCATTTTATATTTCTTGCAATAAATAGCCAGAAAATGCTCAATAAGCGGCGGAATATCATCGAAACGCTCACGAAGCGCAGGAAGATGAATTTCAACCGTATTGATCCTGTATAACAAGTCCTGCCTGAATTTACCTTCATTGACCATCTGGTAAAGCGGCATATTGGTAGCGCAGATCAAACGTACATCAATCGGTATCTCGCGGTTTGTTCCCAATCTTACTACTTTCCGGTTCTGAACGACACTTAGCAGTTTTGATTGCAGGCTAAAAGACAGATTCCCGATTTCGTCAAGGAAGATTGTACCCTTGTTTGCTGCTTCAAACCTGCCAGCCCGGTCTTCTTTCGCATCGGTGAAAGCACCTTTCTTGAATCCAAACAGCTCACTTTCGAAGAGCGTTTCGCTGATTGCCCCCAGGTCAACACTGATAAAGACCTCGTCTTTGCGTTCTGACGATTTGTGAATTGCACGTGCAATGAGTTCTTTACCCGTTCCGTTTTCGCCAAGAATCAGAACATTTGCCTCGGTCTTTGCCACCTTTTCCACGGTTGCCATCACTTTTTGCATGGGAGCCGATTGACCGATAAGATTTCCATATGCCTGATCCTGATTGGCAATCAGCACCTTCTGTTTACTGCGCAGGTCTTCAATTTCTTCTTTGGAATGACGGACTTTCAGATTGGCAGTAATAGTTCCAAGTAATTTCTTGTTGTCCCATGGTTTCAAAATAAAATTGGTCGCTCCCTCTTTTATTCCCTGAACAGCCAGTTCGATATCGCCATAGCCGGTAATGAAAATAACCACAGCCAGCGGATCAATCTCAATAATCTTGTTCAGCCAGTGAAATCCCTCCTTACCGCTGGTCGCATCCCGCGAAAAATTCATGTCTAACAAGATCAGATCATAATTTTCATTTTTCAACAGATCAGGAAGATTTTCCGGATTTTTTTCGGTATGAACAATTGTAAAGTGCTGTTTAAGAAACAATTTGGCTGCTAACAAGACATCCTGATCATCGTCAACAATCAGGATTCTGGCTTCTATTTTATTCATAAAAAAATGATTGTGGTTAATTGCCCGCCCCCGGCTATTTACTATATTTGAACAGCTAATATACAAACATTGTTCGGAAACGAACAAGTATTAGAACGGCTTTGAACATCACCAAATTGTTAATAAAATATAAAACTTTACAAATATCAGATAAACAAGCTATTAGCAATAATGGCACAGTATTCGCTAAAGAGGTGACACAATAATGGTCGTTTCATGGACAGGATAATTGAAAAGAAAAAATGGACTACCGGCAAATTGCTGTCAATTGGTGGTGGCTTTATTATGTTGGTATTAATTGTATGGATGCTTTTTTTTCGGGATAACCGCAGTCGTTTGTATGTTGAGAAAAACCAGCTAACAATAGCTCAGGTTGAAAAGGGCAAATTTCAGGAATTTATCCCGGTTGATGGTGTGGTTTTTCCCCGCAATACGATTTACATAGATGCGGTGCAGGGTGGAATTGTTGAGGAAGTATTTGTAGAAGATGGCGCAATTCTCAAAGAAGGCGATCCGATCCTGAAACTTGCTAATGCAAATATGGAACTCAGTTATATGGATCAGGAAACCAGAATGTATGATGCCATCAATAACCTTTCAAATACACGTATCAGCCTTGAGCAATTGCGATATACAAGGCAAAAGGAGATTATTCAGTTGCAATATGAAATCGATAAAATTAAAACAGATTTCACCCGCAAAGAGCAGTTTTATCGGGATAACCTGGTATCTCTTAAAGAATACGAGGACGCAAAGCGTGATTTTGATTTTTCGCTGAAGCAACTCGAAATTACCCTCCGCCTCCGAAAACTTGACTCCATATCAGGGGTAGTTCAGGGCTCGCAGATTAATTCGTCAATGGATCGTATGCGTAACAACCTATCACTGCTCAAACGCAACATGGATAACATGACCATAAAATCACCCGCCGCTGGCAAATTATCATCGTTTATTGTTGAGATCGGCCAGACCAAGTCAGCCGGTGAGCACCTGGGGCAGATAGACTTGATGGATGGTTTTAAACTGAGGGCCAACATTGATGAGCGATATATCTCGAGGGTATTTACCGGGCAGAAATGCGAATTTGATCTGGGAAGCAGAATTTATAGTCTTGAAATCAGCAAAATATACACGGATGTTACCAATGGCTCTTTTCAGGTTGATTTGTTGTTTGAAGGAGACGCTCCTGATGATATTAAACGAGGGCAGACAGTGCAGCTCAGGGTTCAGTTTTCGGGTGCCAACGATGCGCTCATTGTGCGCAGGGGAGGATTTTTTCAGGAAACCGGGGGTAACTGGATTTACATAGTTGACCCATCCGGTACTTTTGCCACTAAACGTAACATAAAAATTGGCCGTCAGAATACCAGCCATTATGAAATTCTCGAAGGACTTCAACCTGGTGAACAGGTTATCATCTCCTCTTATGATTCGTTTGGAGGAAAAGACAAATTGATTTTCAGAAACTAAAACCAATTTTAATTTTATAATAACAACAGCGATGATAAAAACAGTTAACCTCACCAGGATTTTCAGGACCGATGAAGTTGAAACCACTGCACTCAACAAAGTATCGTTCGAGATAAAAAAAGGCGAATTTGTTGCCATCATGGGGCCTTCAGGGTGTGGTAAATCCACCCTTCTTAACATTCTTGGCCTGCTCGACAATCCAACCGAAGGTGAATATTATTTCCTGAACAAAGAAGTATCGAATTTTTCTGAAAAACAAAGGGCGAATACCCGTAAGCAGAACATTGGTTTTGTATTTCAGAACTTCAACCTTATCGATGAACTGAATGTTTATGAAAATGTGGAGTTGCCGCTTATATATCTGGGAATGAGCACTGCTGAGCGGAAGAAACGGGTTGAATCGGCTCTTGAACAGATGCAGATTACTCACCGCCGCAAACATTTTCCCCTGCAGTTATCGGGTGGGCAGCAGCAAAGAGTTGCTGTTGCCAGGGCAGTTGTTGCCACCCCTCACCTGATCCTCGCCGATGAGCCAACCGGTAACCTCGATTCAGCCCACGGTGAGGAAGTTATGAACTTACTGGCATCGCTCAATCAGGGAGGTACAACCATCATTATGGTTACACACTCGCAACGTGATGCCGAATATGCCCAAAGGATCATCCGCCTTTTCGATGGTCAGATTATCAATGAGAACATTAAGTCAGGCCGTTCGGAAATGCCTGTAATTTAAAGTATAAATTGCCGGGCTGTTCGGGTTATCAATATGTTTTTACCTGATATACTATGATTTCTAATTATCTGACAACCGCCCTGCGTAACCTGATGCGACAGAAATCATATACCTTGATCAATCTGACAGGGCTCTCTGTCGGCATTGCTTCATTTTTGATGATCTCTCTTTATGTTCAGCACGAAACCAACTTCGACAAGCACCTGAGCAAGCGGGATAATCTCTTCAGAGTCGTTGAAATTCAGAATGAACCCGGAGTTGGTGAGCAGCATGTTGCCATTACCATGGGTCCCCTTGCCGGAACTTTGAAAGAAGATTACCCCCAGGTGGTAAATGCCGCCAGGTTTATGCCGGGTTTCGATATACAGGTTGTCAACCATGGCAACAAATTCTTCAGGGAACGAAGCCTTTACTATGTTGATCCATCGGTAATCAGCATGTTCAGTGTAAGCTTCCTTCAGGGAGACCCCAATACTGCCCTGGTTGAACCTATGTCGGTTGTGCTTTCTGAAAAGACTGCCCTTAAATATTTTGGTTCAACAAAGAATGTCATTGGTAAATCGATGATGCTGGGTAAAAGAAGCTTCATAATTACCGGCATTATGGAAGATCAACCGGTAACTACCCACTTCTTTTTTGACATTCTTGTATCAATTTCATCGGTTGAAAACCTGGCTGATTTTGAGTGGATGAAGGGTTGGGGTTCTAATTCACTCATAACCTATATCCAACTGGATAACCCATCATCACAGGCAGTCATCGAAAAAGCTTTTCCTGATTTTCTGAAAAAGCATGTCTTTAGCCAGGATGAAGGCTGGGAATTTCTGGAGATGTATCTCCAGCCGTTGAATGAAGTTTATCTCAAATCGCAGCACATAAAGTTTCAAAGTGTTTCTGCTTTGGGCGATATCAACCTGGTAATTGCTTTCAGTGTTATTGCAATACTTATTTTGCTGGTTGCCTGCGTTAATTACATCAACATTTCCATAGCAAGATCTGTAAAAAGATCTCGGGAGGTCGGCATCAGAAAGGTGCTGGGAGCCAACAGGCTCAGCCTGGTTTATCAGTTTATCAGCGAATCATTCCTGTTAACATTGCTGGCATCTATAATCGCTGTTGGAATGGTCGAAATGGCACTTCCCGAAATGAACAAATTGCTTGCGACCGATTTCCGGCTTGATTTCAGTGGAAACTACCTTTTCAATGCCGGATTGTTCGCGTTGATCATTGTGATTAGTCTTGCTTCAGGTTCCTATCCGGCATTCTATCTGTCAAGACTTCAACCGGTTAATATTTTAAAAGGCGGCAAGAGTGTCAGAGGCAGCAGCAGTGGCATTCTTAGTAAAGCACTTGTGGTATTTCAGTTCATGATTTCGGTGGGTCTTATGTTTTCAGTTCTGGTAATCAACGATCAGGTAAATTACATGCAAAAGAAAGATTTGGGCATCAATTACCGTGATGCGGTTTTTCTTTACTTTGGCGATGAAGATTCAGGCCTGCGTTTTGAACCGCTGAAAGCCGAACTCCTGAAGGATCCCGGAATTAAAAGTGTGGCAGGTTGCTCTTTCCTGAATGGAGTGAGTGGAAGCCAGGGGCCGGTTTTCGTTGATGATTCTGCCAAAACCAAACTGACTGTGCGTTTTGGCTATGTTGACTACGACTTTTTTGATGCTATGGGCGTCAGTTTTTTTGCCGGGCGGAACTTTGACCGGAAAATAGCATCCGACAAAGGAGGAACGGCAATCATCAATCAGGCGGCAGCCCGTAAATTGGGATGGGACAATCCGATTGGTAAGAAATTTAAACCCGTGATGGGCGCTGACACAACTGTTAAAACAGAGGTAATCGGGGTTGTAAACGACTACCATTATTATTCCCTGCGAAGCCTGATTGAGCCGGCTGTTTATATTATGTCGCCCGACAGGTTTCGTGGGCTGGTAATAGGATATTATCACGAAGCTGATCAGCACAAAATACTAAAATTAATTGAAGGTAAATGGCAGCGTTATTTCCCCGAAACGCCTTTTCAGCCTGTTCTTGCAGACGAATATGCTACGGAAAGTTATAAAAATGATCAGAAACTGTTTTCACTGTTTATTTATTTCACTGTTGTTTCAGGGTTGTTGTCCATCCTTGGTTTATTTGGACTTACTTCATTGCTGATTGAGCAGAAAACTAAAATTATCGGAATCAGGCGGGTATTGGGTGGCCCGATCTGGAAAATTACAGCTCAACTTATCCGCGATTATATGATTCTGGTGTTTCTGGCAGGTATTATATCCTTGCCGGTTACTTATTTCCTCCTCGATCAGCAGTTAAGTCAGTTTGCTTATCGGATTCATATCAGTGTATTTTACATGATTTTCTCGGTAGGTTTGCTTTTTGTTATTGCCTTTCTCACCATTGTATTTAAAGCTTACCGTGCGGCAAAAGCCAATCCGGTTGAGGCGCTTCAGTACGAATAAACCCAGGTTGGAATTCACTTAACGATTTATTCCCGGTTTATCGGATGCAGTTGAGATTTTCCCATTAGCCAATTCGGGGAAGGCGGATCTGGAAAAGTTTTGGTAGATTGTTTTTACTTGGGAAAATAGTTCCCGTATAAATTCTATATTTTTAATTATTGAGAATTATCAGGTTATAGTTTTCTAATTCAATCAACCGGCTATCAGTGTATCAAAGTGAAATAACTAAAGCAAAGTAACCAGATTTAATATTTATTATTCACCCAACTTACACGGATTACTGAAAACACATCAATTTTTAATGGGTCTAAATTTCTGAAAATAACATAAAACACTGTATAACACATAGATATTTATTTATCTGAATTATATTGTACCAATTTTGAAACGTTTAGATTATATCTAAATCCTGATTCCGGATTAGTCGGAAAAAAAATGCTAATTTGATTTAACCAAATTACAATATCGCTTATATTTGCAAACCTCTAACTTAAATGATTAATCACGCACATGAAAAACAAGTACATTGATCTGATCGAACAGACCTTTGATTTCCCCCAGGATGAATTTAAGGTTGAAGATAATGAACTTCATTTTCATAATATCCCATTAATGGATATTATCAAACAATATGGCACTCCCTTAAAAATCAGTTACCTTCCGAAAATCAGCCAGCAAATTCAGAAGGCTAAGAAGATGTTTAATGTTGCAATGGCCAAAGCCGATTACCAGGGAGATTACCATTATAGTTATTGTACCAAGAGTTCGCATTTCTCATTTGTACTTGAAGAAGTGTTGAAAAACGATGTGCATCTGGAGACTTCTTCTGCATTTGATATCTTCCTTCTGGAATCACTTCGTGAACAAGGACTGATGAACCTCGATAACTACATTATCTGTAATGGTTTTAAGAGGCCGCAATACATCGAAAACATCAGTAATCTGATAAACGAAGGGTTTGAGAATACCATTCCCATTATTGATAATAAATTTGAGATTGACCAGCTTGACAAGAACATTACACGTAAATGCAAGATCGGAATACGCATAGCTTCGGAAGAAGAGCCTAAATTCGAGTTTTACACTTCAAGACTTGGGATCCGTTACAACGATATTATCCCGTATTATGAGGAGAAGATCAAGAACAATCCAAAGTTTCAGTTAAAGATGCTTCACTTTTTTATCAACACCGGCATCAAGGACTCGGCCTATTACTGGAATGAACTTTCGAAGTGTGTGAATATGTATTGTCAGTTGAAACAGATTTGCCCAGAGCTGGATTCCCTGAATATTGGCGGTGGTTTCCCCATAAAGAACTCTTTATCATTTGATTATGATTACGAATATATGGCCGAAGAAATTATTGCACAGATAAAACTGATCTGCGATCGCAACAACATCCGGGAGCCTGATATTTTTACTGAGTTTGGTTCATACACTGTCGGTGAGAGCGGGGCTACCCTCTATTCCATCATTGACCAAAAGCAACAGAACGACCGGGAATTATGGGACATGATTGATTCATCATTCATGACCACACTTCCCGATACCTGGGCGTTGAACCAACGGTTTATCCTATTGGGAATCAACAAATGGGATTCGGAATACGAGCGGGTTTTCCTTGGAGGACTTACCTGTGACAGCGAGGATTACTATAATGCCGAAGCCCATTCAAATGCTATCTTTCTGCCCAAAATGGATAACGACGAACCGCTCTACATCGGACTTTTTCATACGGGGGCTTATCAGGAATCGATTGGTGGATATGGTGGCATTCAGCACTGCCTGATACCGGCACCCAAGCACATAATTATCGATGTGGATGAAGAAGGGGAATATACCACCAAACTTTTTGCAAAAGAGCAATCTCATAAATCGATGCTTCGGATACTTGGCTATTGATTTTTAGTTCCAATTTTATTACTTTAGCAGGCCTTAATAAAAGCCGGATATAAAGAGGAGGGGTTCTCTTGCTTCCCGGAGATGTTAATATTTTTAATTCCTTAACCATGAGAGTAAAACAATTCGGTGGGTTAACTGATCAAAATTCACTTTTCGAAAATGCCAAAGTAGTGATCCTGCCGGTACCTTTTGAATCTGGCACCAATTGGATTAATGGTTCAGATAAAGGACCCGATGCACTGATTGAGGCCTCTGCTTCCATGCACCTCTACGATATCCAGTCTGACTTTGAGCTTTTCAAGCTGGGAATTCATACTTCAGAAGCGGTTAAAGAGGGGAAATCACACGAAAAAATGGTGAAGGAGGTCGAAACCCGCACCATGCAGTTGCTTAAAAAACGAAAATTTCCTGTTATCATTGGGGGTGAGCATTCTGTCGGTATCGGATCTATAAAAGCCTGCGCAGATTATTACAAGGATAAGGATTTTTGTGTATTGCAGTTGGGTGCCCATGCCAATCAGCGGCCCGACTTTAAAGGATTAGCTTATCATCATCGTTGTGTAATGGCGAGGGCTTCAGAACTCGCGCCTGTGCTTCAGGTCGGAATCAGAAGCATGAGTGCCGAAGAGAGAGACGGCATTAAGCCTGAACGCATATTTTATGCACACAACATTCTGGTTGGTTCCAGCAAAACCTGGATGTACGATTTTCTGAATAAACTGGACAAACATGTCTATATCTCTATTAATCTTGATGTGTTTGATCCGGCAATTATGGCCGCCACCGCCAATCCTGAGCCAGGGGGGCTGGGCTGGTATCAGGTGCTTGAAATCCTTCAGGCAGTTGTAGAAAAATCGATTGTTGTTGGGTTTGATGTAACCGGTCTATGCCCGATCAAATATAACAAAGCACCCAATCTGCTGGCTGCAAAACTGTTAGCACAGTTACTGACCTACCGGTTTGCTGGTACGCTTAAATAAACCTGATTTCATTCAAAGGACTATAAGCATAAAAAAACGCCAGTTATCTGACGTTTTTTTTGTCTCTTTATTTCAGTTTCAATTCAGAAATACAACTATTTTTCTTTTAGCTTCAACCGGATTTGATTGCAGGCAGATCCAACCAATATAGTCCGTTGCCGACCCAGGATTCCTAATCTTTTACTTTTTACTTTTTACTTTTTACTTTGAGCTTTAGACTTTTAACTTTGAGCTTTGGAATTGTCCTTCCTAATCTTTTTTAATCCCGGTTGCAGGCCGATACTACAAAAATAATCCGCTTCCAACTTATAATTCCTAATCTTTTACTTTTTACTTTTTACTTTTTACTTTGAGCTTTAGACTTTTAACTTTGAGCTTTTCACTTGTCCTTCCTTTTCTTTTTAAATACCGGTTGCAGGCAGATCCTACCAATATAGTCCGTTGCCGACCTATGATTCCTGACTTTTTCCTTTTTCCTTTTTACTTTTTACTTTAGACTTTGAGCTTTTAACTTTGAGCTTTGGACTTGTCCTTCCTTTTCTTTTTAAATACCGGTTGCAGGCAGATCCTACCAATATAGTCCGTTGCCGACCCAGGATTCCTAATCTTTTACTTTTTACTTTTTCCTTTGAGCTTTAGACTTTGAGCTTTAGACTTTGAGCTTTAGACTTTTAACTTTGAGCTTTCCCAACCTACCATCCAAGCAACCAGGCGAAAATCAGCGGGGCAACAATGGTGGCATCACTTTCAATTATATATTTCGGAGTGTCGATGTCGAGTTTGCCCCAGGTGATCTTTTCATTGGGAACAGCGCCTGAGTAAG
>JBBQBC010000097.1:0-13740 GCA_038317155.1 Bacteroidales bacterium | reverse complement strand
CTTAGTAAACGCCACCTATACGCCAAGCCCGGCTGATATCCTGAATGGTTCGGTTATCCTGACTATGACGGTAACTTCTGCCGCACCTTGTGTGGGATCTGTTGACCAGATGGTACTGACCATCAGCAAACAGGCAACAGTAAATGCCGGTGTTGATGCGACAATCTGTGAAGGATCAACCTATACCTTAAGCACTGCTACAGCCACCAATGCCACCAGCTTACTCTGGACCAGCAGCGGAACGGGTATATTCAGCGATGCTACCATCCTGCACCCGGTTTATACCCCAAGTTTAGCCGATATTGCCTCAGGCTCAGTTATCCTGACCCTGACTGCGCAGTCAGCCGCACCGTGCGGACCAGCCAGCGATGCCATGGTACTGACCATTAGTCTGCAGGCCACGGCCAATGCAGGTGTGGATGCCACCATTTGTGAAGGATCATCATACACATTAACTACCGCCAATGCCACCAACGCTACTCTGATAACCTGGAGCAGCAATGGCACCGGCTCGTTTGACAATATGAACCTTGTGAACGCTACATATACGCCAAGCCCGGCCGATATCCTGAATGGTTCGGTTATCCTGACTTTGACGGTAACTTCTGCCGCACCTTGTGTGGGATCTGTTGACCAGATGGTACTGACCATCAGCAAGCAGGCCACGGTCTTTGCAGGTTTTGATGCTTCAATTTGTGAAGGACAGACCTTTACTCCAATGTCTGCAAATGCGACAAATGCAGCCAGCCTGCTTTGGACCAGCAGCGGAACAGGAACATTTGATGATCCTGCTATACTATATCCGGTTTACACACCAGGTGCAGCAGATATCGTTGCCGGTTCAGTCATTTTAACTTTAACTGCGCCATCATCCATGCCTTGCCCGATTGCAACGGATAATATGGTACTCACCATTTCTCCTCAGGCGCTGGCTTATGCAGGTGTTGATGCAACAATTTGTGAAGGCTCAAACTATCTGATTTCGGATGCGGTTGCGACCAATGCCGCGAACATTTTGTGGACAACTACAGGTACGGGTTCATTCAACAATCCGACCATTGCCAATCCGATCTATACCCCAAGTCCGAACGATATACTGGATGGTTTTGTAACGCTCACCATGATTGTCAATTCAGATCCTCCATGCGGCGGCGACTTTGACGATATGTTATTGACCATTTCACGACAGGCTAATGTTTATGCAGGACCTGATGCAAGCATTTGTGGGGCTGTTCCCTTTTCACTGAATGCAGCTTCTCAGCAGTTTGCCACCAGCCTGCTGTGGACAAGCAGCGGAACAGGAACTTTTGACGATGCTACCCTTTTGCATCCGGTGTACACACCAGGTTTGGCAGACCTGAATTCCGGATCGGTTATTCTTACCCTCACAGCTCAGTCAGCATCTCCATGCGGATCTGACGTTGATGCAATGGTACTTACCATCTCGCAGCAGGCTACGGCTTATGCAGGCACTGACAATACCATTTGTGAAGGTTCAACCTACCTTATCGGAGATGCCACGGCAACCAATGCTTCATCGGTGTTGTGGACAACATCAGGGACAGGAATATTTAACAATCCAACATTGGTTAACCCGACTTACATTCCAAGCCCGAACGACATCCTTGACGGATATGTTATCCTTACTATGTTTGTCAATTCAACTTCTCCTTGTGTTGGAGTAAGCGATGCCATGATCTTGAATATTTCACGACAGGTGTTTGTAAATGCAGGTCCCAACGCAACAATTTGTGAAGGTTCAACCTACCTGATAATTGGTGCTACCCAGCAGTTTGCTACCAGCATACTATGGACAACCAGCGGAACAGGCACATTCAACGATGCAACTATACTGAACCCTGTTTATACACCAGGCACCGCTGATATCACAGCGGGTTCAGTTAACCTGACAATTACAGGTCAATCGGCTGCGCCTTGCGGCCCGTTGTCTGATCTGATGATTCTGACCATTTCCCATCAGGCAACTGCTTATGCGGGAGTTGATGCTACCATCTGCGAAGGATCAACCTATACCATATCAGATGCGGTTGCTACCAATGCCATCTCAATCCTATGGACTACCAATGGTACCGGAGTATTTAATAATCCTACAGCAGTAAACCCGACCTACATCCCAAGCCAGAGCGATATACTGAACGGAACGGTTACCCTTACCATGTATGGAAACGCTGCTTCACCATGCCCCGGTGCCAATGATGCAATGGTATTGACCATTTCACGTCAGGCAGTGGTATATGCAGGGCCAGATGCGACCATTTGTGAAGGAATTACCTACCAACTCAACCAGGCAACCCAAACCAATGCTACAAGCCTGTTATGGACAACATCAGGTACCGGAACATTCAGTAATCCAACTATATTAAATCCGGTTTACACGCCCAGTGTACCCGATATTGCCAGTGGATCAGTAACCCTTACATTGACAGCTCAGTCGGCCTCACCATGCGGTTCGACAAGCGATGTAATGGTACTTGATATTTCACGCCAGGCCATTGCAAACGCGGGTCCGGATGCTGCCATCTGCGGAAGTGCGAACTATGCATTAACAGGTGCAAGTGCATTGAATTATGTTTCTGTTTACTGGACTACAACCGGTACCGGAACTTTCAACAGCCCTTACCTTGTTAATCCGGTTTACACACCAAGCCAGAACGACATCCTTGACGGATCAGTAATTCTGACAATGACTGCATACTCGAATGCTCCTTGTGGTAATGCTTCTGATGAAATGGTATTAACCTTCTCCGCACCGGTCATTATTTATGCCGGTGCTAATGCGACCATTTGTGAAGGAAGCAGTTTCACCCTTTCTGATGCAAGCCAGACCAATACAACGTCTGTACTCTGGAGCAGCAGCGGAACAGGTACATTCGACGATCCGACGTTACTCAACCCGGTTTACACGCCTAGCACAGCAGATGTTTCCAGTGGATCAGTTATTCTTACCGTAACCGGTCAGGCAGCACCACCTTGTTCAGCAGTAAGCGACGATATGATTCTTACTATATCACCGCAGGCAGTTGCATTTGCCGGCAATGATTTTACAATCTGCAGCGAATCTAATTATACCATTACAGATGCTGTAGCGACCAATGCAACGTCAATTCTCTGGACTACTACCGGTACGGGCGTATTTAACAATCCGACCATAGCCAACCCAACTTACATACCAAGCCAGAATGATATACTCGATGGTTATGTAACATTGAGAATGTTGGTAATGTCAGCTTCTCCCTGCGGAAGTGATTTGGATGAAATGACCTTGTTTATTTCACGACAGGCCATAGTTACGGCAGGTAATGATCACACAATCTGCGAAGGTGGAACCTATACACTGGCGGAGGCAACCCAACAGTTTGCAACTTCATTTATTTGGAGTACGAACGGGACAGGAACCTTCAATGACGCGACCATCATTAACCCTGTTTATACACCAGGTACTGAGGATATAGCTGCAGGATCGGTAACACTTACTCTGACAGCGACTTCAGCCTCTCCATGTGAAACCGTTTCCGATGCAATGGTACTAACCATATCATTACAGGCAACGGCCAATGCCGGAGCAGATGCCACTATTTGTGCCGGGGCTGAATATCTGATAGCAGGTGCCACCGCAACAAACTATACCTCCGTTATATGGACAACATCAGGAAGCGGATCGTTTGATAATCCGAATCAGCTCAACCCTGTTTATACCCCAGGTATCATTGACATCACCAATGGCCAGGTTACCCTGACAATAAGGGTTGAATCTGCAACCGGCTGCGCATCGGCGACAGATCAGATGAAACTCTTCATCGAGGGTCTGCCACTTGCAGATGCCGGCCCTGATATGTCGGTATGTCAGGGAGAACCGTTTCAGATCATTACAGCATCTGCCAGCAACTATTCCTCAGTTTTCTGGACTTATACAGGACAAGGTTCAATGATAGGAATCAATACACTAACGCCGACTTATGTGCCAACACCTATCGAAACAGGCAACATCATTCTCACCCTGAATGTAACCGGATTTGAAGGATGTGGTGGCGTAGTTGCTACAGATTTAATGATTCTGACAATCAAACCGGGAGTTATTGCCGATGCAGGAACTGATCAGACTATCGCGTACAATTCTGCAACAGTATTGAGCGGCAGTGCTTCAAATGGTTCCGGCTCCTATGTCTATAGCTGGCAGCCATCCTCATTGTTAATCAATTTCAATGCAACCAATCCTGAAACCAGGCCATTGACTGACCACACTGAGTTTATCCTGATGGTAACAGATGTGGTGACCGGTTGTCAGGATCTGGATTCGATGATGGTGTTTATCGATGGAATCAACTATCCGCCGGTTGCAAATGATGACTATGACACTACAAAGTATAACACCTCTATCAGGATCAATATTCTCGGCAACGATTATGATCCTGAGGGTAGCGGGCTGACAGTAACATTCTGCGGTTATCCGGTCAACGGACTGGTCGTGCTTAACAGTGACAGAACCATCACCTATACACCTTACGAAGGGTTCTCGGGTGATGACAGTCTCTGCTACACAATCTGCGACAAGGGCATCCCGGTTATGTGCGACGACGCAATGGTTTATATACACGTATTGCCCAAACCAAACATCGATGACATCGTAATCTACAATGGGATTTCTCCCAACCATGATGGCAACAACGATACATGGATAATCAAGGGCATTGAAGGGTTCCCCGACAATTCGGTGAAGATATTCAACCGCTGGGGTGATAAGATCACAGACCTGTCGCACTATGATAACGTAAATGTATTCTGGGACGCCACCAATTCGAATGGTGGACTGGTACCTGATGGAACGTATTATTACATACTGGAAATCAAAGACCTGAAAACGTTTACAGGATGGATTTATATTAGGAGCGAAAACTGATTTTGACAATAAAAACAACAATTATTATGAAAAAGATAACCGGCTTAGTTTTCCTGTTAATCAGTTTCTCGGCTTTTGCCCAGCAGGATCCATTGTTCAGCCAATATATGTTTAACAAACTGGCATTAAACCCGGCTTACGCCGGCAGCCGCGAGGTGCTCACCATTGATTTGCTCGACCGCTATCAATGGGTGGGCATCGATGGTGCGCCAAGAACCTTTACTGTTGGCGCCCACATGGCTACCCGAAACAACAAAGTTGGCCTCGGAATTTATGCTTACCAGGATGAGTTGGGGCCTACAAAGAATCAGGGCCTGATGGCCACCTACGCCTACCGGTTATTGCTGGGCAGGGGAACCCTCTCATTCGGACTTCAGGCGGGGATCAAATATTTTGATTATGACTGGATGAAAATAAATGTTGAAGATCCTGACTATACCTTCACGCCACAGGATATTCAGCGGGTTTCCCCGGATGCGAACTTTGGCATGTATTACCAGAGTAACCGTTTTTTCGCAGGTCTTTCGTCAAAACAACTTTTTCAAAATGAATACGGAATGGCAACAGTAGGTGATAAAACAACCTATACCAAGCTTCTGCGCCACTTTTATGGCATGGCCGGAGCAGCATTCCCAATTGATGATAAAATTGTTTTCAGGCCTTCAATATTGGCTAAATTTGTAAAGAATGCCCCTCTTCAGGTAGATGTCAATGCCAGTTTCCTGTTTGGCGATATCTTTTGGATAGGGGCATCCTACAGGACTGAAAAAGCGATTGTTTTCCTCACCGAATTCAGGATCTCCGAGAAATTCAGGGTTGGTTATTCTTACGATATTTACCTTAATGAGCTGCAACCGCATAACAAAGGGTCGCATGAAATAAGGCTGGGCATAGACCTCGATCTTTACCATTCGCGGATGATGACTCCCAGGTATTTTTAACGGCTAACAGGATTCCCGGAATTATTGAACCTTTGTAACCAGGCATAAATAACAATGACGAATGAAAAATAAAAAGATCATTTTCGCGGTACTTTTCATGGCTTTCAGCCTCCAGGTTTTCCCACAGATAAAAAGAGCAAACAGGAATTATGAGCTTTTCAGGTATTCAAAGGCGATCCCTCTTTACAAAAAAGCGGCTCAGAGTAAGAATGAAAAGGTGAGTAAAGAAGCTACCGTTAAACTGGCTGACTGTTACAGGTTTATTAATGATGTAAATGAAACCAGATCATGGTACCTGAGGGCTACCGGATTTAAGGATACCGATCCGATAAACTATTACTACCTCGGTCAGGCTTTGAGAAGTCTTGAAAAATATGACGAAGCCAGGCAGGCGTTTCTGAAATTTGCCGAACTTTCACCCTCAGACACCCGGGGTCAGATTTATGCTGATTATTGCCTGAATATCAACGAATGGAAGGATCTGCTGCCTTCTGCCGAAGTAAAAAACGCTACCCCCCTCAACTCAAAATATTCCGATTTTGGACCCGCTTTTTATAAAAACGGCATTGTACTGGCATCTGACCGGCAATTGAGTTTGTTGGAAAGCAGACCATATTACTGGACCAACTTCAGCTACCTCGACCTTTACTATTCTGAGCCTAAATTTTACCAGGACTACTGGAGTGAGATGTCTGAGCCATCCTCACTATCACAGAAATTCAATCAAACTTATCACGATGGGCCAGCCTATTTTGTTGATGATTCAAAGATTTATCTTACCCGGACTACAATGGAGAAGGTAAAAAAAGGTGAAAAGGACATTCGTACGCACGTTTTAAAAATCTATTATGCCAAATTGGGCGACGGAAAAGTTGATTATAAGGATTTTACATACAACAGTGACAAATTTTCAAATGGGCATCCAACGGTTTACTCTGACCAGAAAACCATGATTTTTGTGTCAGACAGACCAGGAGGATTGGGAGGCTCCGATTTGTATAAATCCGTTTTTGACGGCGGTAGCTGGAGTACACCGGAGAATCTCGGGGATCAGGTTAACAGTTTTGGGAACGAAGTATTTCCACACCTGGTTAACGATACATTGCTCTACTTTGCCTCTGACGGGCTACCCGGATACGGTGGACTTGACCTCTATGTGTCAAAAATGGTGGAAGGAAAATGGAGTGCTCCTCAAAATCTTAAGGCTCCCATCAACTCCTCATACGATGATTTTGGAATAGCAGTCAGCAAGGACCTTACTTCAGGTTTTTTCAGTTCCGACAGGCCAAATGGCCAGGGTAGCGACGATATTTATGCATTCAGAAAGGCAACCCAACCCATTAAAAAAGATATTCAGGGGTTACCCTTATTTGCCGATAAATTGCAGATAAGCGGTTATGTCAAAGACAAAACCAATAAATCACCACTTCCGGGAGCCAAGGTATTTATGCTCAATACCAAAACCAATAAAGTTAAAGTGTTGGAGACTAACTCCGATGGTTACTTCTCCACCCCGGTTGAAAAGGGCGTACTTTACGTGACAAAAGCGGCCAAACCCGATTATCTTACCGATTGCCTCAATTTCAGAATTTCCCCGACTGATACTGCCCAAAACCAGATAACACCGCGCGATCTGTTACCTGACAAATTGGAAATTAACAAGATTTTCCTGATCGAAAACATCTACTATGATCTTGACAAATGGTATATACGCGAAGACGCCAAACCTCCGTTGGATAACCTTGTGCGTATTTTGAAGCAATACCCCATCAGTATTGAATTATCGTCGCATACCGACAGCAGGGCTTCAAACGAATACAATGATGAACTGTCGCAGAAAAGAGCAGAATCGGCCGTCAGGTACATTGTGCTGCAGGGAATCGATCCATCGCGCATGGTCGCTAAAGGCTATGGTGAAACCAGGCTTGTTAACCGCTGCTCCGATGGAGTTGAATGCACAGAACCTGAGCATCAGGCAAATCGTCGCACCGAATTCAGGATTTTATCATTCGATAAACCTGAGGTTGACAAGCAATTCAATCCCGATGTATTCAAAGCCGGAGAAGAAATCGATGTCTATTTATTTGATCCTGAATTCTTCCATAATTGTTTTGGAACCAATGATGAACCATTGACAGATAAAACTCCCCCCAAACAGCAGAGTTCAACCATTAAGGCTACCCAGTCGCCTCAGACGATTGTTAGTCAGCCCGTAGTAACTGGTGACAATGAAAATTGTTATGCTGTTCAATTACTGGCCTCCGTCACTGAAATACCGCTTAACAACCCTGAACTGAAAGGAGCCCCGGATGTACGGAGTTATTTTTCGGGAAAATGGTATAAGTATGTGTCGGGCTGTACAAAAACCTATGAAGAAGCAGCAAATCTAAGGAAAAGTCTGGTTGGGAAAGGTTTGACAAAGGCTTTCGTGGTAAAGATTGAAAGCGGAAAGGTTGTTTCTGCTCATTAACCCCAATTGTAATAAATGGCAGAACCAAAATCCTGTGATTCAGCCAGATTGCAGGATAATGCACCGGCATTCTGAGCGAAAAGATATCAGAATGGCTTGAACCCAATTATTTCCCTGACTTCACGGATTGTTTTTGAAGCGCTTTCGTGTGCCTTTTCTTTTCCTATAGTTGCAACTTTCCGAAGGTATTGATCGTTGGCCCTTAGTTCGTGGATTTTATCACGGAAAGGTTCGGTGAAGGCAATTGCATCCATTGCAAGTTGCTTTTTCATATCGCCATAACGAATCCGGCAGTTATTGTACTCCTCCTCAAAAAAAGTTAACGTTTCAGGTTTAGAAAGCGCCTTCATCAGGTTGAAAATATTTTCAATAGCCTGTGGTTTTGGTTGATTTGGTTCTGTGGGGCCGCTATCGGTAACTGCTTTCATCACTTTTTTGCGGATGATTTCCGGTTCATCATTAAGGAAGATTGCATTGCCTTCGCCTTCTGATTTACCCATTTTGGTGCTACCATCGAGTCCCGGAATTTTAATTAATTGCTCCCCAAAATTATAGGCAACCGGTTCCGGGAAGTAATCGACATTGTATAAGCGGTTGAACCGGTTGGCAAAGGTTCTGGTCATCTCCAGGTGCTGTTCCTGATCTTTTCCAACAGGTACTTTGTGCGCTTTATGAATAATAATATCGGCAGCCATCAGGGTAGGGTAAGTGAGCAGTCCGGCATTGATGTTATCGGGCTGTGAGCGGGCTTTATCTTTAAATGAAGTTACCCTTTCAAGTTCGCCCATGTAAGCATTCATATTGAGAAACAGATAGAGCTCAGCGGTTTCCGGCAGGTCACTCTGAAGGTAAAGGGTTGCTTTTTCCGGATCGAGACCGGCTGCAAGGTAGTCAACGAGCACACTTTTTACATTGCCGTGCAGATCGGCAGGCGTTGGGTGGGTGGTTAACGAATGATAGTCGGCAATAAAAAAATAACAGTAATTCTCATCCTGCATTTTGATAAAATTATGCAGGGCACCAAAGTAATTGCCAAGGTGAAGATTGCCGGTAGGCCTGATTCCGCTTACAACTGTATCCATAAAAAGGGTATATCTTTAGCCTGTCAACGACGACGGGCATTGTTGCAAAAATAAAACTTTAATTTTTTGTAATTGCGAATAAGTCAAATGCGGAAAGCAATCTACATTTTAATTTCGTCGCCCGGTTTATTGAAGAAATGATACTCAAGAAGGTGATAGGAAGGCATTGGTTTCAGCCGTATCCATCGCTTGAATTTAAAATACCATTTCAGTTGTATTGAAGGGAACCCATTTACAAGGTAAGCATGAATGTATGGATGTAAAGCAATCTTTAAGAAGGGTTCATTCTGATCCTGAATCAGATAACGGAGATTATTTTCGATTTGATCGATCAGAATAATGCTGGGCTTAATTTCGCCGGTTCCACCGCAGGAAGGGCACTTTTCAAGTATCTGAACATTCATTTCAGGCCGCACGCGCTGCCGGGTAATCTGAATCAGACCGAATTTGCTGGGAGGAAGTATGGTATGCTTGGCATGGTCCCGGCTCATCTCATCTTTGAGTTTCTGGTAGAGTTTACGCCGGTTTGTACCTTCATGCATATCGATAAAGTCGATAACAATGATTCCGCCCATATCGCGCATTCGCAATTGCCTGGCAATTTCAGTAGCCGCTTCCAGGTTAACAGCCAGGGCATTCATTTCCTGCGAAATTTCGGAGTTTACCCGATGTCCGCTGTTCACATCAATTACATGAAGGGCTTCTGTGTGCTCAATAATCAGATAAACACCGCTTTTGATGGTTACAATTTTTCCAAACGAATTCTTTATCTGTTTATCTACTCCAAAATGCTCAAAAATAGGAACCTTGCCCTTGTAAAGCTTTACAATGTCAACTTTATCAGGCGCAATGGTATTGATGTAGGTTCTGATTTCCTCGTAAATACCGGGCTCGTTAACATGGATGTTGTTGAAAGATTCGTTAAGCAGGTCACGCAGCATTGCCGTTGTCCGGTCAATTTCGCTCAATACTCTCTGAGGCGGTTTGGCTCCGGCCAGTTTTGCAACACAGATATCCCACTTGGCTGTGAGATTCCGTAAATCCGCATCGAGGTCAGCTACTTTTTTATTCTCAGCAACGGTCCGGATGATTACACCGAAGTTTTTGGGCTTGATGCTGGTAATAAGCCGTTTGAGCCTGTTACGTTCATCAACGCTTTTAATCTTCTGAGAAACAGAAACCCTTGAGGAAAAAGGAACCAGCACCAGATAACGGCCGGCAAAAGATATTTCAGACGAAACTCTGGGGCCTTTGGTTGATATAGGCTCTTTGGCAATTTGGATAAGTACCTGTTGATTCGAGGTAAGAACCGAAGTTATTTTACCGGTTTTTTCAATATCCGGCTCAAGTTCAAGATCAGCAATCGTAGGAATTTCAGGCTTTCCGGTAAGTGTGAGCTTCAGGAGTTTATTTAGCGAATTGACCTGAGGGCCTAAATCAAGGTAATGCAAAAAAGCGTCCTTTTCGTACCCGACATCAACAAAAGCAGCATTCAGACCGGGCATAATCTTTTTAACTCTACCTAAATAGATATCGCCGACTGCGAAATTATTGTTGCTTTTCTCTTTGTTAAGTTCGACCAGGTCTTTGTCTTCCAGCAGCGCGATATTCACCTCCGAAAGACCTGCATCGATAACCAGTTCTTTATTCAAAACCCTGACTTTTAATATGTATTAGGTAAATGCTACACAAAAACGACAACCAACCGGTAGTATCTGCCAGAAGTGCCGTTAATGTTGATATAGGGAATACCCCCATCATGTGTTCCTTACAGAAATATTACTGCAAGGAACACATGATGGAACTCCTTTGGCTAAGAAATCTTATTTCTTTTTGTGCCTGTTCTTGCGCAAACGTTTTTTCCGTTTGTGCGTTGCCATTTTATGTCTTTTTCTCTTTTTTCCGCTTGGCATGATAAATATTTTTTAAAATGAACAACTGCCTATTTAACCTTGTTCTTTACGTCGAATACAAAGGTCTTGGCAGGTTTAAAAGCGGGAATGTAATGTGCCGGAATGATGATGGTGGTATTCTTCGAGATATTACGACCGGTTTTTTCAGCCCTTTTCTTTGTAGTGAAACTGCCAAATCCTCTTAGGTAAACATTTTCGCCGTTGGCAAGAGAGCTTTTTACTGCGTCCATAAAAGCCTCAACAGTCTGCTGTACAGCAACCTTCTCAACATTGGTCTTACTAGCAATTTCAGCTACAATTTCTGCTTTTGTCATGATGATTTTTTGTTTTAATGATTTGAAAATAAAATTTTTTAACGGGGTGCAAATATAAAGATTTTTGCGACAATAAGAAAATTATCTGTTTTTTTTGCACTCAATTGCCTCTCTTTAAGTGATTTTCGGAAAATCTATGATGAACTTCAGCAAGATTATTACTGAATGGTATAATTTGAATAAGCGCGAACTCCCGTGGCGACATACCAAAGACCCTTATAGAATATGGGTTTCGGAGATTATTCTTCAACAAACCCGTGTAGATCAGGGGCATGATTATTACATTCGTTTCCTTGAGCGGTTTCCAGACGTAATTTCCCTCGCAAAAGCAACCGAAGAGGATGTCCTTTCGGTTTGGAAAGGACTGGGTTACTACAGCCGTGCACGGAATATGCATACGACTGCGAAATATGTGGCGGCAAAGTTCTCCGGTAACTTTCCGTCAAATCACACAACGTTGTTAAGTCTGAAGGGAATTGGCAGATATACCGCAGCGGCAATTTCGTCAATTTGCGGCAATGAACCATATCCGGTCGTTGATGGCAATGTTGTCAGGGTACTTTCGAGACTTTTTGGTTTTCTGGAACCTGTTGGTTCGCCGCAATCGCAAAAACTTGTGTATGCAAAAGCCAATGAACTGATTACTTCTGATAATCCGGGTGATTTCAATCAGGCGGTTATGGAATTTGGTGCCACCTTATGCAAGCCGGCTAATCCGAATTGCCAGTCATGCCCTTTCAGGCAAGATTGTTATGCCTTTAACAACAACCTTGTTGATAAAATACCTTTGAAAAAGAAAGAGCTTGTCCGCCGGAACAGGTTTTTCAACTATTTGTATATTAGAGTGCCCGAAAAAGGTGTGGTACTATACAAGCGGTTAGAAAAGGATATATGGCAGAACCTTTGGGAACTTCCTTTGCACGAGTCCACGGAACTTTTTTCAGCTCAGGAAATTGAAAAAACCGGATTATGGCGAAACCTTTTGGGTAATGACCAGGCCACTATCACTGACATTCAGGATTTCAGGCATATTCTGACTCATCAGGTTATTCATGCAAGGTTCTTTATTTTATCGGGTGAACCAGTCCGGCTATTGCTACCTGAAAATGACCAATGGATGGTTGATAATCCGCTGAAGTCAGGTCTCCCGGTCTCAAGGCTGACCGAACGTTTTTTGCAGGAATTCTCTATGCGCGGTTAAAATTCAACTTTGGAACTGAATGTAAAACTGTCTTCTTGTTTTTTGTTGCGAATGAACGTATATTTGTATTCAATTAAACTTAAAAGCGAAAATCATGGCAAGAGGTGTTAACAAGGTAATTCTGATCGGTAACCTGGGCAAAGACCCTGAAATTCAGAATTTTGACAAGGGAGTAAAGAAAGCAGCATTTTCACTGGCAACCAGCGAAACCTACCGCAACCGCGAAGGGGTGGAAATTGAACAGACAGAGTGGCACAATATTATTTTGTGGCGTGGATTGGCCGAAGTAGCGGAGAAATACCTGAAAAAAGGTTCTCAGGTTTACATTGAAGGTCGTATCCGAAGCCGTTCATACGAGAAGGATGGTCAGAAAAGATTTATTACAGAAATTGAAGGAGATACTTTAAATATGTTGGGGAGCCGTTCTAATGCTGAGCAATCACCCTATAGCCCTTCATCGAATGAGCCAGCCAGTGCGCCTCCACCACCGGTTATGCCCAAAGAAGAAGATGATTTACCCTTCTGATTGAGGTGCAGTACTGCAATTCCGGCTTATGCTTTTCCAAGCTAGCGCTCTTTCAGATGTAAAATGTCGCATCAAATGATCACTCTTCACTTTTCACTCTTCACTTTTTACTTTGAGCTTTAGACTTTGAGCTTTGAACTTACTTTTTACTTTGAGCTTTAGACTTTGAGCTTTGGACTTACTTTTTACTTTGAGCTTTAGACTTTGAGCTTTGAACTTACTTTAGACTTTGAGCTTTGAACTTACTTTAGACTTTGAGCTTCGAACTTACTTTTTACTTTGAGCTTTAGACTTTGAGCTTTGAACTTACTTTTTACTTTGAGCTTTAGACTTTGAGCTTTGAACTTACTTTTTACTTTGAGCTTTAGACTTTGA
>JBBQBC010000096.1:0-13897 GCA_038317155.1 Bacteroidales bacterium | reverse complement strand
ACAGCAAGCCTGGCAAGATCTGAAGGATCACCCATCTTTTTCATTCCGGTTTCCCTGACGAACAAATCTCTGGCCTCTTCCTGAGAAATTCCGTAGGTTTCGGACCTCCTTTTAAAAAGTCTTTGCATAGCGTTGGTTTCGTGATACCCCGGAGCCAGAATATTGATGGTAATCCCATCAGCAGCCACCTCACCGGCAATGGTTCTGGCCATTCCAACAACCGCAGGCCTCAGGGTATTGCTTAAAATCAATCCTTCGACCGGTTGTTTAACAGATATACTCTCTATCATTACAATTCTGCCATAATTTCTCCCGGCAAAAAGCGGAATCATCATTTTCAACAGAACAGCTTTCCACAGAAATATATCATGAAACGACCTGGTCCACACTTCTTTGGTAATTTCGCTGAAACCACCGGCAGGTGGCCCTCCGGCATTAATCAGTATGCCATCCGGAATACGACCGTTCAATCTATCCAGCAAAATATCGGGAAAATCATCCTGCATAACATCTGCTGCCAGCATTTCACATTGCGGCCCCTGCTCAGCAGCCAGTTCATTAAGAAGACTGATACGCCTTGCCACTGCCAGAACCCTTGCACCCTCTCCTATCAGTTGACGCACAATCGCTTCTCCAAACCCGGAGGATGCACCGGTAACTATAAAAAAACGGTCGTTCAGGTTGAGGTCCACAGTTGAGGATTTAACGTTTTTTTCTGCCTGGTTTTGCACCGGGTCTTCCCCTTGGCTTTGGTTTATTCATAACCGGATCATACACAGGTCCGGCACCCAGCGACTCGGGTGGCATTTGTTTCCGGATTTCGTATCCAATGAGCTTCTCAATTCTTGAAAACTGCTGTTGCTCCTCTACGTTAATAAAGGTTATGGCTATCCCGGTTTGCTCAGCTCTGGCAGTACGGCCGACTCTGTGCACGTAATCTTCTGCATCGCGGGGAACATCGTAGTTAACAACAAGACTGATATTTTCAATATCGATACCCCTGGAAAGTACATCGGTAGCTACAAGCATCTGAAGTTGCCTGTTTCGGAACCGGAGCAACACTTTTTCCCTTTCCGACTGCTCCAGGTCAGAGTGAATGTCTGCGACCTGAAAACCTTCTGAAGCCAGTTCCCTGGCAATTGACTTAACCTTAACCTTTGTTGATGCGAAAATCAGCACACTTGGAAGATCGCGCCCCCTGATCAAACCGGCCAGTAGTTTTGTTTTCTGTTTATCATACGCCATATAAGCTATCTGCAGAATACCTTCGGCTGGCTTTGACATGGCAATATTGACTTCAACAGGATTTCTGAGAATTCGTTTGGTTAATTCCCTGATGCGTCCAGGCATGGTTGCAGAGAATAGCAGTGTATTCCTGGTTTCCGGTAAATAGCTGATTATACGCATAATATCATCAACAAAGCCCATATCGAGCATTCTATCGGCCTCATCAAGCACCAGATGTTGCAGGTTCTGAACAGGCACAATATCCATGTTCAGAAATGAAATAAGTTTACCAGGGGTGGCAACTACCACATCGACACCCTGTGTGAGGGCTTTGCGCTGTTGCTCCCACTCCATTCCGTCGGTACCCCCGTAAACCGGAAGTGAGCTAATGTTGAGAAAATAACTGAAACCTTCCAGTTGCTGGGCAATCTGAACAGCCAATTCGCGGGTTGGAGCAATGATAATGGTGTTTATTCCTTCCACCCGTTTTTCGATAATGCGATGCAGTATGGGTAAAAGGTAAGCTGCCGTTTTTCCTGTACCGGTTTGTGCACAACCCACCACATCATGTCCGGCCATAACATGAGGGATAATCTGGATTTGGATTGGAGTTGGCGTTTCAAATCCAATAGATTCGAGCCCTTCCATTACGCCTTCAGAAAATCCAAACTGACTGAAGCTGTTGATATCATTTTCATTATTAAGTTCAGTCATATTTGAGTTGGTTATTGGGGCCGGATCCATGTTGATTATTTCAGCAGTCAAAATTAGTCAATAATATCAAAAGAGCATATAACAAAGGTCGCTTATAAAAAACAAAAGAGGAGGTAAAACCTCCTCTTTTGAGAAATTTGAAGTACCTTCAGAATTATTTTTTCTTAACTGGAGGAAGAGCTGCGATTGAATCGGCGATTCTCTGCTGTTCAGCAGCAACTGCGTTGATTGAATCCTGAACCCTCATGGCTTCAGCTTCAACAACTGCGATAGAGTCAGCTACCCTGATTGAATCAAGACGAGCTTGTTCTGCTTTTTGTTCTGCACTTGGTCCGCAAGCAACTAAAGTTGCCATACCTGCGATAATTAAAATCTGTGATAATGTTTTCATGTTTCAGTGTTAGTTTTAAAACATTGCAAAGATAGATAAAACTGATATTAAAAAGCAAGTGTTTTTGAAAATATTTTAATATTTTTTTAATTGTTTTATAAGTTTGATATTCAATTACTTATAAATTATATATTCATTTTCATGGTCGTCTAAATTAAAATGGCCTTAAAATATCGACGTTTTTTATGCTAATTTTAACTCAAATTTTAGAAAAGCATCTTTTTTCATAAATCTGCCCAACAACTTAATGAGGGCAAAATAAGGTTTATCTTTGTCAGGTTAACTGAAATTCTGTTTGATGATTACGCTTCCACCCCTGGCCGAACAACTCAGGCCTGATACTTTTGAAGGTTATGTGGGCCAACAGCACCTGGTAGGAAATCGCGGGGTACTGAAACTTGCGGTTGACTCAGGTCAGTTACCCTCCATGATATTCTGGGGGCCTCCCGGGGTGGGAAAGACCACACTGGCTTATATTATCTCAAAATCGCTGAACCGGCCTTTCTTTTCATTAAGTGCAATCAACTCAGGGGTTAAAGATATCAGGGAAGTTATTGACACTGCCAGATCATCGGCTTCAAGCGCCATTCTGTTTATCGATGAAATTCACCGTTTCAGTAAATCGCAGCAGGACTCTTTACTTGGAGCTGTTGAAAAAGGAATTGTTACCCTGATTGGTGCCACCACTGAAAATCCTTCGTTCGAGGTAATCGGGCCTCTGCTTTCCCGCTGCCAGGTATATATATTAAAACCACTTACCCGGGAAGACCTTGAGACAATTATTGTTAAAGCAATTTCGAAAATTAAGGAGTCAACTGGAATTGAATTGATTATAAAGGAAAATGAAGCCTTATTGCGGATTTCAGGTGGTGATGCACGTAAATTGCTCAACGCTATAGAGATTATTGTCGGAACTTCAAAACCTGAAAACAATAAAATATTGATTGACAATGCGATAACCTTAAACATCATTCAGCAGAATCTGGCCCTGTATGATAAAAAAGGTGAAATGCATTACGATATTATTTCTGCTTTCATCAAGTCGATGCGCGGAAGCGATCCCAATGCAGCAGTTTACTGGCTTGCCAGAATGATTGAATCGGGTGAAGACCCGCTGTTTATTGCAAGGCGGATGTTAATTCTGGCATCAGAAGATATAGGCAATGCCAACCCTAATGCCTTGTTGCTTGCAAACACCTGCTTCGAAGCAGTCCATAAAGCCGGTTACCCGGAATGCAGAATTATACTTTCACAA
The DNA here is from genome assembly GCA_038317155.1 of Bacteroidales bacterium. GTDB lineage: Bacteria > Bacteroidota > Bacteroidia > Bacteroidales > Lentimicrobiaceae > Lentimicrobium. The sequence continues at coordinate 10,310 of JBBQBC010000096.1, read as the reverse complement.
TGTGCCACCTACCTGGCCTGTTCCCCAAAGAGCAATGCTTCCTATATGGCTATTGAGGAAGCCCTTGCCCTGGTCAGAAATAAAGGTGACTTACCGGTGCCGCTGCAAATAAGGAATGCACCTACCAGGCTAATGAAAAATCTTGGATATGGTGCAGATTATAAATATGCGCACAGTTTTGAAAATAATTTTGCTGATATGGAATTTCTGCCCGACCAGATTTCGGGAACAAAACTCTACGATCCCGGAAATAATATTAGGGAACAGGAGTTCAGACAAAAGTTAAAACAACTCTGGAAGAACAAGTATAAATATTAACCAATTACACAATAAATCCAGGAATGAACCCTTTAATTGAAGGCCTAAAAAAATATAAAAGCGGCAATTTCTTTCTGATTGCCGGACCCTGCGTGATTGAAAACACGACGATGCCACTTGAGATTGCGGTAAGAATTAAAGAAATAGCTGCCCGTCTTGAAATTCCGTTTATTTTCAAAGCATCGTACCGGAAAGCGAACCGATCTAAATCATCTTCCTTCAGCGGCATAGGAGATACTGATGCACTCGAATGCCTTGCAGGTGTCAGGAGAGAACTTGGCATTCCTGTTATAACCGACATTCACTCATCCGCGGAAGCAGCTCTTGCAGCCAGATATGCCGACGCCTTACAGATACCTGCTTTCCTTTGCCGGCAGACTGACCTGCTCGAAGCGGCAGCAGATACAGGCAAATGGATAAATATCAAGAAAGGACAATTTCTTTCGCCTGATTCAATGAAATATGCCATTGATAAGGTAACTGACCGAGGCAATAAACATGTTATGGTGACCGATCGCGGAACCATGTTCGGTTATCAGGATCTGATAGTTGATATGCGATCCATTCCGGAGATGAAGGAACTGAATGTGCCGGTTATTCTGGACATTACCCATTCGCTTCAGCAGCCAAATCAAAAAGATGGAGTTAGCGGCGGAAGACCTGCGATGATTTCAACTATTGGCAGGGCTGGGATAGCCGCTGGTTGCGATGGTATATTCCTCGAAACGCATCCCCATCCGGCTTCAGCCAAATCTGACGGAGCAAATATGCTACCCCTTGAAATGCTCGAAAAATTGCTGACAGACCTGGTATTAATCCGGCAGGCTTATTTAAAAACACAAAAAGATTAAGAAAGCACTGATTAAACCACTCCGGGGAATATAATAATGGTAAGCAGGGCCAACAGGCGGGAAGAAATAAATAGTATCCCCAAAACAGAAATCAGAATAATAAATACAAAAGCAGGCAATTTGCGGGACCCGGTTTGTAACATTACCGGCAGTCCGGTCCAGAAGAGAACTACAGCGTAAAAGCCTGGTAACATAATCATTCCCAGCGAGGAATGGAGATTAGCCAAAATATACAACAGATAAACCGGGGTAAATGAATATATAACGAGTTTACCTGACTTCGAATAATCCTTTTGCGACATAAATCTTCCGGAAATTCCAAAAACAAAAACGGTTGTAAGCATCAGCGTTAAAACCTGCACAAAAATAAAATATCCCGCATGAATCAAAGGGAGTGAGAACCGGTAGGCATCAATATCCATTTCATTTCTGACATATAAAAAGCTTCCGATGAACTGTGAAGCTGCACCTGCAAATATCAGGGGCAAAGCATACGATATAAAAACTTCTTTCAGAGATCGCTTTTCAAGATTGATTACCTTCCACTCCCAACGGGGAAAGAGAATAATGTTTTTGATCCGGTTCTGATTTGTTTTTTGATCCATCTATAAAGAAAGTTATTCCAGAATTAACTGCATAATGGCACCACTTTCGGGATGGAAGCGGACATCCCTGATATTGGCAGATGGCAGGAAAGTAACCTCGCCCATCTGGCTTATTATCATTTCAGCTTCAGCAACCGCCACTCCGCCAACCCGGAGGGTAACCTGAGATTTTTCCGGAATCCTGTAATAGAATCCGTGTACCTTTTTTGAAACCTGATTGCGCTGCTTAACAAGGTCTTCGATTACTTTGTTCCGGTTTAGGGGTGCAATAACCAGACTCACTGCATCCCCGGTTGAAGTTGACTTATCACTCACGCCTTTCAATTTCGAAAATCGGCAAATGGTTTCCAGTGATTCTTCTTTTGATGATTGTGGTGTAACATACCATGTATAAACCTGTTTTGATTTTTTACTCGTTCCTTTAAAAAGGGCCAGATATTCTTTTTCCAGTTTATTCAACTGTTGCAGCATAAATTCAAAACTTTCACGGGAATAATTCACTTCCTGATCGCCGGTTATCAAACTGAATTTATTATCCTGGATCTTATTAATAAGGTCAGCAATTTCACGGGCCTGCTGTTCGGGCATTTTTTCGAGAATACTCTTTTTAAGTACTTTTTCCACAACTGTAGTTGTGTCAATGCTGATACGTCTGAAAATAGTATCAACTTTTTCGATCAATACCGGCTCCAGCAAATCGCGGAATGGGTTCAGACTTTCGCTACCGGAATCTCCTGTTGCTAAGGCATTTTTGACTTCTTTTTTAGTAGAACTTATATCCGTGAAACCTCTGATAAAGCCTTCATCAGATAATGAGACCATAAACGAACCTGCATTTTTCGATTTTGCATCGGTTTCTATGAAATAAACCTGATCGGGATCAGCTTCTGCAGATGAAGATAATTGAACCATGCCAATTTCAAAACTTGTTGAATTTTCTTCAATAACACCGGTTAAGCCAAGCAGTTTAGCTGCAAAGGCAGCATAAGGTCCCCTGAAATTTTCCGTTTTTACAACTTCCAGCTCAACCTTGATTACATTCCGGGGCAGGCTGTAAATTAAACCATCTTTTTCCGGTGATGGGGTTCCGGATTTCAATGGAATTACATTAATCTGTCCGAAACTCAGCAAAGATACCTGAAACAGAAGAAAAAACAGAAGCCTTCCAATTGGCATAATGAGCGGTGTTTTCATATTGAATATAGGAATAATTTTCGCATCAAAGTTAGTTTATTTTTCAGAACCGATCCGTGAGAACGAGAATGGTAAACGTATTTGAGTTGATTTTATATTCCGACAGCACACAACAAAGCTCAAAATTACCTGTTTTAACAGTTATTTTTAAACGTTTTATATTCTTTATGAAGTCCCAGGATTTCCTTTAAATATACCTTTCCGTTCTTTCCTCACGAAACGTTAATATTCGTATTTTTGAATTTGAAAATTCTATATGATTTTATGAGTAAACCAATCCGGAAAGTGAAGGCTATGGAGTCCATTGAAGAAAAAGAAGTTATTTTTCGCGACAGCCCTCAAAGAAGTTTTATTAAAGCAATTACCTATCGGGTATTGGCTTCTGGTGTGATGTTTATTGTCTTTTTTATCATTTTCAGAAGCACTACCAAGCGCACTCTTAATGAAAGCCTGGGCGACGCCACCTTAATCAGTGCAATAGATTTCTTCGTAAAACTTGCCATCTATTATTTTCATGAACGATTTTGGTCAGGAATAAAATGGGGTAAATACTGGAAAAAAAATTACTGGGCTCGCAGGGCATGGAAGCAGGCTTACAGAAAGGCACACCAGTAAATGAAACCACATGAATTAAATAGGAAATAACCAATATTTCCCCCAGGCAGATTATTCATTAAAAACCCCGGATTATTAAATCCGGGGTTTTAAATTTTTGCATTAAGCCAATCACCTTACAAAAAGCAGTTCCCTGTATTTGGGCAATGGCCATAGTTCATTATCAACCAGAAGTTCAAGTTTATCCACATGATTGCGAATTTGCTCAAAAAATGGAACCACTTTCTCTCGATACGCTATTGCCTGATTTTCAGGACTATCCAATACGTTTGCAGCTCTCCGTTCTTCTGTCATTTTAAGAACCTGGCTTCTTATTCCGGAAATATGCTCTGAAATTTCGCGAATGGTATCAAGCTGGTTTTTCGACAAGGCCGTATAGGTCTTGGAATCAAGCACTACTTTCAGCCCTTTCACATTCTTAATCAACATGTTCTGATACCTGATGGCAATCGGAACAATGTGATTGAAAGCCAGATCACCCATAACCCGTGATTCTATCTGTACTTTACGGGTATAGTTTTCAAGTCTGATCTCATATCGGGCATAAATCTCGCGTTCCGAAAGTACATTATGTTCTTCAAAAAGCCTGATTGCATCCTTTTTCAGGAGACTTTTCAAAGCATGAGGAGTATCTGGAATATTTGACAATCCACGTTTTGCTGCTTCCTTCACCCATTCTTCACTGTAACTATTGCCTTCGAACCTTATCCGTTTCGATTCCTTCACATATTTTTTGACTACCTGAAAAATGGCATCTTCCTTTTTAACTTTATTCGCTGTAAGTTCATCAACTTCGGCTCTGAACTTCTTAAGCTGGTCAGCCACGATCAGATTCAGTGCAATCATAGGTTTTGCACAATTTGAGGAAGATCCGACAGCCCTGAATTCAAACTTATTTCCGGTAAACGCAAAGGGAGAAGTTCTGTTACGGTCGGTATTATCAAGAAGGATTTCAGGGATCTTAGGAATATTGATATTCAACCCATTACCTTCAGATTTATTATGCAGGGCTCTTTTATCAAGTTTTTCAATCTGGTCAAGTGTTTCAGTCAACTGGGTTCCTATAAAGGCTGAAATAATAGCCGGGGGAGCTTCGTGAGCACCCAAACGAAGGTCATTACCAGCAGAAGCTATATATGCTCTCAGAATATCGGCATGGGTGTCAAGTGCCTTCAGAATGGTCGTCAGAAAAACGAGAAACTGAAGATTAGCTTGAGGTGTTTTTCCGGGTGAAAGAAGATTTTCCCCAGTATTTGTACTCATCGACCAGTTGTTATGCTTTCCTGAGCCATTGACACCAGCATAGGGTTTCTCGTGAAGCAACACAGTATATCCATGGCGTTTACCAACTTTTTCGAGTAAATGCATCAACAATTGGTTATGGTCAACAGCAACATTGACTTCTTCATAAACCGGAGCGCACTCAAACTGATTGGGGGCAACCTCATTATGTCTTGTCCTGACCGGAATACCTAACCTATGGGCTTCATATTCAAATTCGCGCATAAAATCAATCACTCTTTCGGGAATTATGCCAAAATAGTGATCTGATAGTTGTTGATCTTTTGCACTTGAGTGACCGAATAAGGTCCTGCCCGACAGGACAAGGTCGGGACGGGCGTTAAACAAGGCTGTATCAACCAGAAAATATTCCTGTTCCCAACCTAAAGTTGCAAAAACCCGTGTAATATTTTTATCAAAGTATTGACAAACGGCAGTTGCTTCGCGGTCAAGAGTGCTGGAAGCTTTAAGCAGAGGTGTTTTATAATCAAGAGCTTCGCCGGTATAAGAAACGAAAATGGTCGGAATACAAAGCGTCCTGTCCATAATAAAAGATGGTGATGTAGGATCCCACGCAGTGTAACCCCGGGCTTCAAAGGTATTGCGAATGCCACCACTTGGGAAACTTGAAGCGTCAGGTTCCTGCTGTATCAATTCATTGGCATTAAACGCCTCCATCGCCTTACCATTACCTGATGGATAAATAAACGCATCATGCTTCTCGGCAGTTGCACCGGTAAGTGGATGAAACCAATGTGTAAAATGAGTTGCGCCCTTGCTTAATGCCCAGGCCTTCATTGCCAGCGCCACCTGATCTGAAACCCGCCTGTCAATCTTTTCGCCCAACTCAGCAGCTCTATGAACTGAATTGTATGCCTCTTTAGACAGATACTCACGCATGACCTCCTGGTTGAATGTTAACTCACCATAATAGTCAGAAATTCTGTCAGGAAAAACAGGCATCTGTCTGCGCGGTCGCGACATAGCCATTTTCAGGGTTCTAAATCTAATGTTGCTCATTTACAAATGATTTTAGTAAAACAAGGAAAGGAAACAAACCTGGAGTATTTTTGTTGCCCACAGGGTTATAATTAATATTTTCATCTGGCAAAATTTATTTATCAAATTGTTTTTCCCTAACCAGAAAGAGGCCAAGGAATGTTATGGCTCCATTTAGTATAAGTAACTCAAATCCAAACTTATAACCCCATAACCACTCAACTGAGTTTATACTTAAAATGTAACATATCACTGGCGAAAGCAAGGCAATTACAGGAACAAACCGATCTCTCACTTTCAGTCTGGTAAACAAACCAAAAGAATAAAGTCCTAACAGTGGACCATATGTATAACCTGCAATTGTAAAAAGCTTATCAATTACTGCCCTGTCGTTTAATGACCTGAAAATCATTATGAATATAAAAAAAACAACGGCAACTGCCAGATGTACTATATACCTTATCCTTATTCTGTGTTTTTCGCTGAGTCCTTTTTTAGCATCAAGGCCCAGGAAATCTATACTGAATGATGTGGTCAGTGATGTCATCGCTCCGTCAGCACTGGGAAAAGCTGCTGAAATCAAACCTATAAAGAAAACAATACCGGCAAGAGATCCTAAGCTCATTGCAACTTTTGGGAAAAGGTCATCTGTAGATGCAACGGAAATACCTTTATTTTGTGCATATACCAGCAACAAAGCACCTAGAAAAAGAAACATGAAGTTTACAAATACCAGAATACCGGAAAATGTGAACATATTTTTCTGTGCTTCCTTCAGATTTTTGCAACTTAGATTCTTTTGCATCATTTCCTGATCAAGGCCTGTCATTACAATCGTAATAAACATTCCGCTAAAAAACTGTTTTATAAAGAAACGCTGATGGTGCCAATCAGTAAAAAACATTTTTGTAGTACCAGCATCTTCAATAACCGTAATAAGGTTAAAAACAGATTTCCCAAGGTCTTTACTGATATAGATTATTGACAAAACCACTGCTAAAAGCATAAAGGTCGTCTGAAGAGTATCAGTCCAGATGATAGTTCGTATCCCTCCTTTTAAGGTCGAGATTATTATTAAAATAATAAAAATCATAACATTAACATAGAACGGGATACCCCATGCATCAAATACTAATACTTGTAAAACATTCACAACAAGGAACATTCTCAGCGAGGCACCCAATGTTCGGGATAATATAAAAAATGCCGCTCCGGTTTTATAAGACCAGAACCCAAATCGATTGTCCAGATAGCTATATATTGACGTTAACCTGAGTTTGTAATATAATGGTAAAAGAACCATGGCAATTACAAAATAGCCAAACAGATATCCAAGTACGACTACCATATAACTGAACTGGGTATCTTTAACCCAACCTGGCACTGACATGAAGGTTACTCCGGAAAGGGAGGCCCCTATCATACCATAAGCAACAATATACCAAGGCGATGCACGATTCCCGACAAAGAAGGTTTCGCTGGTGGATTTTCGGCTGGTTATTCCTGCGATGATGAAGAGGAGTGCTGAATAAGCAATAAAAATAAACAGGAATAAAACCGGCTGCACCTCGAAGAGTTAGTTATTAAAAGTCCTGATTGAATTTGCAAAGGTAATCAAATCAGGAAAAACAAAATCAATTAAATGTGGGTTGATGCGCGCCAAAGAAGGGCTTCCGATAAACACGGTTTTCATTCCCAATCTTTTACCAAAGATTAAATCGCTTAAAGAATCGCCAGCCATGACTGACTTTTTGAATGAAATATCCTTAAAATTGCGTTTTGCCTTAAGGCCCATCCCTACCGATGGCTTCCGGGAAAAGTGATTTTCACTATTTAAAAACGGGGAATAATAAATTTTATCAATCCTTCCCCCAGCCTCTTTTACAGACTGTTGCATAAAACTATGAATCAACCCGAGTTCAGAATCAGTCATCAAACCTTTGCCAATGCCTTGTTGGTTAGTTACTACCAGAATTCTGCCAAAATTCTCAGAGAAAATTTTCATTGCGTCCAACACACCATTTATAAACCGGAACTGTTCCCGGAATTTAACATAATCATTGGTCAGGCGTTCATTGATAACGCCATCGCGGTCAAGAAACAACGACCAGGTATTATCAATCTTTAAATTCATTGAATTCATTTTGAGCACGCAAATAATCAGATGGAATCCCAATGTCAAGGAAGTAATCATCCAGGATGCATGCTTTATAACCTTCAGGGTCAAGCATCCGGGCAAACAAATCTTTTTCAAGTGAGAACTTATCAGGTAAATTTAAACTCCTGAAATACTTTGATCTTATCAGATAAATCCCTCCGTTGATCAATCCGGGAAACGAATCTTCAGATTTTTCGCGAAAGGCAGTAATATTCATATCAATATCACATTCAACCAGTCCATATCTGGATGCATTTTCGACTTGTCTCAGGGCAATAGTAACCTTAGACAGTTCTTCGATGTGTCTTTGAAAAAAGAGATCAAGATTAATCCGGAATAGAGTATCACCATTGAGAATTAATGCATTTGGAGTAGTTACTTTACCAAATGCCAGCTTCACAGCCCCACCGGTTCCAAGTGGCTCAGGTTCAATGGAATAAACCAGCTCAAGGTTCTTGTACTTATTCCCGAAGTAGTTTTCAATAGAAGAACTCATGTAACCGGTTGACAAAATAATTCTCCTGAAACCGAATCTATTGATAAAATCAAACTGATATTCCAGAAATGGTTTCCCATTAACCGGAGCCATTGCCTTGGGGAGGTTTTGGATAGAATCGCGCAAACGAGTACCCAAACCACCTGCCAGAATAATAATATCAGGAAAATCCATAAACATATTAACGTGGAAATAACTTAGCTTCAACTATCTCGCAAATAATATGCCCGATTGTTATATGGGATTCCTGAATCCTGGGGGTATCCGTTGATGGAATATTAAGCAGGATGTCGGAAAGTAATTTCATCTTTCCACCGGTTTCCCCTGTAAAGCCAATAATTTTCATACCCAATGAAGAAGCTGTTTCCATCGCTTTCAGAATATTTGACGAGTTCCCCGAAGTTGACAGTGCAATTAATACATCCCCTTCAGAACCCTTGGCTTTAACCAGTCTGGAATAAACCTCATCGTAGGAATAATCATTCGCGACAGCCGTTAAATAACTGGAATTCACATGTAAGGCTTCAGCATCCAACGGGTTCCTGTCGTAATAAAACCTTCCGGAAAATTCAGCAGCAAGATGCTGGGCATCGGCGGCACTTCCTCCATTTCCACAAAACAGCACTTTCCCTTTATTAAGGAATGTTTGAACAATTAAATCAGTTGCTGCCTGAATGTTGTTCAGCAGATTGTCATCGGCTAAAACCAGGGCTTTAACTGCAATCGAAGCCTGTAAAATCTCTTTGATTCTTTCATTCATGAATATAAGCGTTTTGTGCAAAAGTAAGCAAAACCTACTTTGCAGTATTTATCATATATGTAAGTTGTAATTTAAATTGTCCAGGTTGTCAGCCCAAAGGTAGTAAAATCATACCTTTTCGATTCTCCCCCAAATTTTTTCAGGGCATTAATTACCGATGATCTTGTTTCGCCTGGACAATAGAAAATCATAAATCCACCGCCTCCGGCTCCGCTGATTTTGCCTCCGGAAGCTCCGTTTTTTCTGGCTGTTTCATATATTTCATCCAGCAAAGGATTGGTAATCTCATCGGCCATCCGTTTTTTATTGGTCCACCCGAAATCTAGAATTTCGCCAATATGATCAAGGTCACCTTTCAGCAATGCCTCCTTCATCATAACAGCCTGAATTTTAAGCTGATGCATGGCATCAATTGACTTTTGGTTTTTATTTACAACGTTGGCAGATTGCAATTCAATTATCCTGGAGGAAAAGCGGCTGGTTTGGGTATAATAAAGAACCAGGTTATGCGCCAGCTCATTCAGATAAATATCCTTTATCCTTAATGGATTAACAATAACCTTATCGTTGGCCGAGAATTCCATAAAATTGACCCCTCCGAAAGTGGCTGCATACTGATCCTGCTTTCCCCCTGCCATTCCAAGGTCAATTCTCTCAATATCATAGGCAAGTTTAGCCATGTCATATTCGCCCATAGGCAATTTCAGCCATTCAGCAAACGCACCCAGAATTGCGACTACGAGTGTAGAGGAAGTTCCCAGTCCTGAACCGGCAGGGGCATCCACCCTGGTTGAAAGAGTGAATGAAAGCGGTTTTCTGCTAAAATCTTTTACCACCCGGTTGTATACTCCGCGATGGAGGTTAAGAATTCCGTTAACTGTTAGAAATTCAATTGAGTCAAATTCGATGTACTCCTGCTTGTCGATGGAATGGAAAACGATTTTACCATCAGTACGGGGAACAATCGTTGCATAAGCATAAAGGCTGATTGTGGCATTGAGGATGGCTCCACCATGAAGGTCGGAGTATGGGG
>JBBQBC010000095.1:0-13928 GCA_038317155.1 Bacteroidales bacterium | reverse complement strand
GGGTTATGCGCGGTGCGGGCGACACCCTGATACCCATGTTTATCACCCTATTCGCACTCTGGATTATCCGGATCCCTATTGCCTGGGTGCTTTCACATAGAATCGGTGTCGATGGCATTTGGTGGGCCATTCCCATCGCGTGGTTTATCGGGATGGCTTTTTCCTACTTCTACTATCGGACAGGCAAATGGAAAACCAAGACGGTGGTGAAGATCAGGGACATGGAACCGATGGATACGTAATTTTTCGTTATGTTGTCTTTGAATGAATATAAATTCAACAGAATTCAAGCTGTAGATGTACCTTAGCGAGATAGTTGTGTGGCGTTTTGACACCAAAAAATGTTTAGATTTTAAAATGATAAGGAGTTTTATTAAAGGGATTTGGAATTTAAAAACAATTTAAAATGACTTGCTCACAATTTGAAAAATGATAAGAAACACATTATAAATGAATTAGAATGAATAATTATAGAACCATAATTACATTTACTCTTCCGCAAGAAGCCTATTTAGCAAAAGGGTTCCTTGAATCAGAAGGAATAGAAACAATGATAAAAGATGAGCTTACGGCTCAAGTTAATAATTTCTATTCTAATGCTATTGGAGGAGTAAAACTTCAAGTTAGAGAAAGTGATTTTGAAAACGGATTGGCTATTTTAAAAAAAAGCGGATATATAAATGATGAAAATACGGAGGAAGTAGCGATTGAAATAATTCCCTTCGATAATACAACTAATAAAAAAATATGCCCTTTTTGTCAGTCTGATAATATTGGAAAAAGAAAAGAGCCAAATATATTGACTGTGATAGTATATTTTATATTGAGCGTAATATCTCCAATATTTAAGAAATCGTACATATGTTTTGATTGTGATAAAGTATGGAAATTTTCAAAGCAATAACGGTAATTTGAAATTGGAGCGCCACAAAACACGCTGCCATATATCCGGCGGCGGGGAAGCACAATCATTAAAGTTTGTGATTTCTATCAAGTTCGTAACGCCAGGAAAGTATGCAGTTCATGTGCCACCCGAAAAATATACCGTTAACCGATATAAAGATTCTGCCTTTCATCAGCCTGATTAAACACCTGCGAATCCTGACCGGAGAAAGTTTCCAGGAGTCATTACACCTGAATAACTTTTTTTGAAATCTCTATATTCCTGCTTATTATTGAGCTTGTATCACCAGCTATTTTAACTGATCTTACTTTCAATCCCGACCCAAGTAAATTGTCAATTCCGGCCGACAGATGTCTCTTGCTATTTCTTCTTATAATGCTTATTGTAATTCTTATCCCCCCTGGTTTTGGGTTTTTTATACTTTTTGGCCAGTTCCCTCTTGTATGAACCACCCTGGTTGGTCTTTAAATTCTTCTCCTTCTTTTCGTGAAACCCCGAACCCTGCAGTTCTTTTGCTGAAATCCGGTGGCCACTGTTAATTTCAATGACTCTCGGTCGCTCTTCGGGTGTTAACTCAGTTGAAATTGTGACATTTTCAGGAAAATCAATCTCCGTAATTTCACGTGACATCAGGGTTTCAATAGCCGTTTTTGCCAGGGTTTCATTTTCGGTATAAAACAAAATAGTTTTGCCCTCCTGTTCAGCTCTTCCGGTTCTTCCAATTCGGTGCATGTAATTCTCCGGGAAAACCGGCGTATCGAAATTAAATACATGTGTAATCATATCCAGGTCTAACCCACGGGCCATAACATCGGTGGCAACTAAAATTCTGATGGCACCCTTTTCAAACTGCCTGATTGAATTTAACCTGAAATTCTGGGTTTTATTGGAATGTATAATTCCCGTTTCTGTGCCGTATTGTTCGCTGAGTAACTCAAACAACCTGTCGGCTTTTTTCTTGTCAGACACAAATATCAAAACCTTACGGTATTCATCTTTATCATTCAAAAGATGGACTAACAGATTGACCTTGGTGAAGAAATTCTTCACCTTGTAGCAGCGCTGGGCAATGTTTTCGAGGGGGGTTCCGCTTACAGCAATTGCCACTCTGACAGGCGTTTTAAAGTAATCGTTAATCAATGTATCAACCTCTTCGGTCATGGTGGCTGAAAACATGATGTTTTGCCTGCGTTCAGGCATCAGGTTGAAAATGTTGGCTAACTGGAAGCGAAATCCGAGATCGAGCATAACATCAACCTCATCAATGACCAGTTTGGTCACTCCTTTAAGTTGCAGTGACCCGCTTAAAGCCAGATCGTACAGGCGGCCCGGAGTCCCGACCACTATGTCGGCCCCCTCTGCAACAGCCAGTTTTTGCGTATTAATGTTAACACCGCCATAAACAGCCAGAACACGAACATTGGTATATTTCGCAAAACTTCTGATCATCTCTGCCACCTGCACTACGAGTTCCCTGGTGGGCACAAGAATCATTATCCTGGGATTGAGTTGTTTTGAAAACTTCATTTCATGCAGGATGGGTAACATATAGGCCAGCGTTTTTCCGGTGCCTGTCTGGGCAATGCCAACCATATCTTTTCCGGAAAGAATAACCGGAAACGACTGAATTTGTACCGGTGTGGCGTTGCTGAAACCCAGTTCTTCAATTGCTCTGTATAACTGGCTCGACAGATTAAAACCATTAAAACTATTCATAGACTTTATTTCAGATTAACCCGGTTGACAGAAACCTGCTTTTCCCGCATTCCGGATTGTGGGTTGGATCAGCACTACATTTAATTGGTAATTCAACAATATCAGGGCTGCAACAGGGCGGGTTTATCAAGGCAGCCGACTAAAATTCCGATGGCTTAATCCAATAAGCATCAGTTTGTAATCGCTGCAAAGGTAGGCAAATTGTTTTAATCATGCCCTGGTAAAAGACTGGGTCATTCAAGGCAGGATATGGCCGGTTTTGTCACAAAAAAGAAGGTAATTACTGAGTAGCTTCCTCTTCGAAGTACAGGTATTCGTATCTTAGACGGTAGTGCTGACCCATGCGAACGGCGGTATTTTCCATTCGGACCTCAGTGGTTTGTGGACGGCCTTCTTCGCTGTATGATCGTTCAATCCTCGAAACAGCCTTTCCGTCCGACTCTGTTTCCTCCTGCAAAATGTTGTTGCCGGCCTCATCATAATGAATGGTAACAAAGTTTTTGCCGGCAACAGTCTCCTCCTCAATGGTAATGACATTGCCGTCTTCATCGTAGGTATAGGTATTCCGTGCTGTCAGCCGGCCCCGGGCATCATAGCGCTTTTCGGTTTCTACCTTTCCGGTTTCATTGTATAGGGTTACAAGTCTTGTTTGTTCGCCACCCGAAAAACTCAGTTCGATCACCTCTTCTATAGTTCCGTCTTCGCTGTAAGTATATGCTTTTGAAGACTCCAGATCGCCATACTCGTTGTATGATTCCTCGCGCATCAGTTGCTTATTTTCGTAAATCAACAGATTATTTTCACCTTCTTCGCCATCGCTGTCGGTAAGCTGACGTTTAATCAGTCGTCCTTCGTCATCGTAAACGTAGAGTATCTGATCGGGCTCTCCATCCAGATAATGCCTGAATTCCTTTACCGGTCTTCCATTGCTGTCAAATTCGCGCGTGGTGCGCTCAGCCGGTTCGCCGTTCATCTCAATCCTTTCTTCAATCGGTTTCCCATCCAGATAAACGATGAACACCTTTTCATCCGCAATGCCTTCGCTGTTATATGCGATGCGTTCAGTCTCATTCCCTTCTTCATCTGTAATTACTGAGTTCATTAGGGTTTCACCGTTAATATCGTCATCATCGGGATCGGCTACTGCCAGGTTGGTGCGATAAATACTGATTTGCCTGATCTTTCTTTCCATGTCCTGAATATTTAAATGGTGATACAAAGAAAAGGAAAACCGGTCTATTTTACTAATTTTGACCATCGCAAACAGACCATACATTTGGTGGATCCATAAAAATTTTAGATAATGAAAAAGATTCTTTTTATCACAATTATGGGAATAATCGCAAGTAGCGGCTTCGGCCAGAAGGAAGTAATTAAATATCCCACAGCCCCGAAGTCAGCGGTTGTGGATGACTACTTTGGTGTAAAAGTGGCTGATCCTTATCGTTGGCTCGAAGACGATAATTCAGTCGAAACCGCCAATTGGGTGAAAGCTGAGAATGAAGTTACGGAGGCTTATCTGCAGAAAATCCCTTTCCGTGAAGCGCTAAGGCAGCGCCTCACCCAATTGTGGAACTATCCGCGTTACGGAGTGCCGTTCAGTAAAGGCAAATATTACTTTTTTACCAAAAACAATGGCATTCAGAACCAAAGTGTGCTTTATGTTCAGGATGGACTTGATGCTGAACCGCGTGTTTTTCTTGATCCCAATCAGTTGTCGGCCGATGGTACAACCGCCCTGGCGGGCCATTCAGCATCGAAAGATGGAAGTTATTTTGCTTATGCCATTGCAAAGGCCGGCTCCGACTGGAACGAAATCTATGTGATTGAAACAGCTACCGGTAAGCTACTTAACGACAAACTGGAATGGGTGAAATTTTCTGAAATATCCTGGAAGGGTAAAGGATTCTACTATAGCCGATACGATAAACCGGTGGAAGGCAATGAATTGTCTTCGAAAAACGAGTTTAAAAAAGTGTATTACCATAAAATTGGCGATCCGCAAAGCAGTGATCAGCTTATTTATGAAAATAAAAATGAATCCCTCAGGAGCTATGATGCCCGGACAACCAGCGACGAAGACTTTCTGCTCTTGTTAGAAACAGAAAGCACAAGCGGTAACGCCCTATATATTAAAGATTTACGCAAAAGTGAAAGTGATTTTGTAAAGATTGCCGATGGTTTCAGGTATGATTATGAGGTAGTTGCCAACATCGGTGAACGTTTTTTCATAAAAACCAATGATGGAGCACCAAAATACCATTTGATATCAGTAGATCTGGGTAAACCGGGACAAGGAAACCGGATAGAGGTTGTCCCTGAAATGAATGAAGTACTGCAATCAGTTTATGGTGGCGGCGGAATGCTGATCTGTCAGTACATAAAAGACGCCACAACCAAAGTCTATGTTTATCACATTGATGGCACATTGCTGCACGAACTTGCATTACCGGGGCCTGGAACCATCAACGATTTTGAAGCGAGCTGGCAGGATGGGCAGGCATTCTATTCCTTTACCTCCTTTACTTCACCCTCAACAATATACAAATATGACATCGGTTCAAACCGGGCAGAGGTTTTCAGAACGACAGAAATTGGCTTCGATGCTTCGGGGATAGTCTCAGAACAGGTTTTTTACACCAGCAAGGATGGGACAAAAATACCTATGTTCCTGGTTCACAGGGCAGATGTGAAGCTTGATGGAAACAACCCGGTTTACCTTTACGGTTATGGTGGATTTAATATCAGCCTTACACCCAGTTTCAGTGTAAGCCGTTTACTCTTTATTGAAAATGGCGGTATTTTCGCCATGGCCAACCTTCGTGGCGGTGGTGAATATGGCGAAGCCTGGCACCTTGCCGGCACCAAACTGCAAAAGCAGAACGTTTTCGACGATTTTATTGCCGCCGCTGAATTTCTGATTCAGAAAAAATATACAAATCCTACGAAGCTGGCCATTGCTGGTGGTTCCAACGGCGGCTTGCTGGTGGGGGCATGCATGACTCAGCGGCCTGAGCTTTTTGCCGTAGCCTTGCCGGCAGTCGGCGTCATGGATATGCTTCGTTTTCACAAATTCACGATTGGCTGGGCGTGGACCGAAGACTACGGCTCGAGCGATGATAAGGATCAGTTTCATTACCTCCTGGGCTACTCTCCATTGCATAACCTGAAAGAGGGCACCTGCTACCCGGCAACCCTGGTTACCACTGGCGATCATGACGACCGGGTGGTTCCTGCACATTCGTTCAAATTTGCAGCCACCCTGCAGGAGAAACAGGCCTGCAAAAATCCCACTCTGATCCGTATCGAAACCAAAGCCGGACACGGAGCCGGCAAACCCATCTCGAAAATGATCGAAGAGGCAACCGATATGTGGTCGTTTACCATGTACAATCTTGGCATGAGTCCAACGTTTAAATAAAATTGTAGGAATGCCCGGTTTTATAGCCCCGACGCAAATCGGGGCTTTTTTTTCGAAATTCTAACAGCAAATCAATGAAAACCAAAGGATCACTATCCGACCGTGAGAAGATGATGTTTTTAATTCTGCTGATAAAATCTTCCCGCTACCTGCTCGTAGGTTGAACCATCCGGAAAAAAAGCCGGAGGCGCATAATCGGGATTGGTCAGGAAATTTTCATCCTGTAGGGAAAGAATAAATGCCTTTAAATCAGCTTTTTCATTTGGCGTAAGCTGAACCCCACCTTCCGCCACATGATGCATCAATGGGTTCACCCAGGGCGACATTTTAACCTGATGCGAATAATAGTCAATCACCTCGTCAAGGGTTTGAAAGCGGCCATCGTGCATAAAAGGTCCCATCAGGTTAATGTTGCGCAGGGTAGTGGCTTTGTAGGCTCCACGATCTTTTTCATCGCCTGTAACAGCATAGCGGTCGCGCGGATCGTTCGGTTCAGTGTCTTTTCCGTTGTTATAGAACAGATTGGTAGTAAACAAAGGATTACCGCTGCTGCCATGGCAATGAAAGCAATCAGCCCCTTCCTCGGTAGTGAAAAGTATAAAGCCGTTCAATTCCTGCTGCGTAATTTGTATTTCACCACGCATGTATTGGTCAAACCTTGAATTCGCCGAAACCAGTGTGCGGACAAACTGTGCAATGGCGCGGCTGATGTTATTCATAGTCACCGTTTTTGAGCCAAAAGCCTTTTCAAACAGTTCCGGATAGCCCGGCACCTGCTGAATCAATGCCTTGGTGCGGTTTGTATCGCCGTCCATCTCATGTGGTGCAACAACACCCATCCACACAAGGTCCTCAAGCCTGCGCCGGTTAACATCCGGATTGTCCTTCCGGATTAACCCATTCCAGAGGTACCCGTTCGGGTTCCATACCAGGTTGATCAAAGGCAGGACAACATGTGGTGTGGGGGCTCCGTTCAGCCCGAAAGTGCGGCCACCGTGAAATACAGTATTGTTGATGCCCGGCTCAAAGCTGTTGGCCTGAATATGGCAACTGCCGCAACTCATCAGCGAATCAGAATCTGTGCGCCCTGATAAACGGCCATCGTAAAACAAATATCGGCCTAACATGATACCTTCTTCAGTCAATGGATTATCGGCCGGAATATTGAGTTGTGTCGGGAAATACTTTGGAATCTCAAGCGTGTAAAGGGTCGGAACGTAGGGCACCGGGTCCTTTTCATCACAGGAGAAAAGCAGCAGTATAATGATGCTGTAAAGGAAAAAACGAAAGACGGGTCGGAACAGGCTGTTCATTGAATGGTCGAATCGCTGTAAAATTAAACAATTATCCTGTTGGAAGTTCTGAAGAAGAATAAGGATGGTCTTTGCAGGGTCGATAAACAATTTGTAAACGGCGTGTCCGCAAATTTTGAACCATCTTACTTTGTTTTTTTTATTATTTTTATCGTGTTATGAGAAAATTGGCAAGTATTCAAAGAATCTGGGCGCTGGAGCCGATTGAAGGCGCTGAAGCCATCGAAAAAGCCAGCGTTCTGGGCTGGCAATTGGTTGTAAAGAAAGGCGAATTTAAAACCGGCGACCTGGTGGTTTATTGTGAAATTGACAGCCTGATGCCCGACAGGCCTGAATTTGAATTCTTAAAACCAAGGGGAATGAGGGTTCGCACCATCAGGTTACGGGGACAGGTTTCGCAGGGCATTTGTTTTCCGCTGTCGATTTTGCCCGATGATTTTGAAATTGCTTTAAACGCGGATTGTACCCAAGTTCTTGGAATTATTAAATATGAACCTGTAATACCGGCTTGCCTGAGCGGCATCATGAAAGGACGGTTTCCTTCGTTTATTCCGAAAACGGACGAACCCAGGGTGCAGTTGTTACAGGAAATCCTCGACAGCTATAAAGGGGAGAAATGTTATGTTACTGAAAAAATAGACGGCAGTTCTGCAACCTATTTCCTTAACAAGGACGAATTCGGGGTATGCAGCCGTAATATGGAACTGGTGGAGACTTCAGAAAACAGCTACTGGATACTGGCGCGTAAAATGGAAATTGAACCCAGACTGCGTTCTTTGAATCGCAATATGGCCCTACAGGGTGAACTTATCGGCGATAACATACAGGGGAACAGATTGAAAATCAGGGGCCAGATCGTTTGGTTTTTCAATGCCTTCGATATTGATAAGTCTGAATTTCTGGCTTTCAATGACTTTATTCAACTTATGAAAGACCTTGAACTTCCCACTGTGCCGGTTATCTCAACGGATTATGCGCTTTCGGGCGATATGAATGAGATTATCAAAATGGCTACGATCAGGAGTACAATTTGCCCTGATGTATGGGCCGAAGGTATTGTTATCCGCTCAGTGGACGAGCCTCATGCTGCTCTTTTATCTGATAACAACTTCATCAGTGGCAGGATCAGTTTTAAAGCGATTAACCCTGAATTTCTGCTCAAATATGGTGAGTAGTAGCTTGATTTTTTTTGCTCCGGCAGGGTGAATAATTTTAGTTGGAAATTTCAATCCGGATTTCCTTAAGCAGCTGAATCCGATTTTGATTTGATAGAGCAGTTTTAATCTAAAAACATCAGTTTTGAAATTATTGATTTTTCTTGAAATGTCAAAACCTTTATGTTTCTTCACCAAAGTGAAACTTTTCCCGCTTAAAAATTGACTTCAGAGCATTTTTTTCTTTTACTTTTTGCAAGATCAAAAAGTAACAACTTAGCGAAGCGATCTCAAGCGCACAAATAAAATAAGAGATTCGCGCTTAAAAAATCCCGGCTTCGTAAAAATTGCTAAAAACAGGCGAGCGATTTTGGTAAGAAGAAACGAGCCTGCCTGTATGCTACAGGCAGACAGGGTTGAAACAGTATTCCTCTATTTTAAACCGTTGTACACTTATCTTTTGTGCCTCGCTACACATTATCGGTTGCGTTCCTTCCCTCTTTTACGCTGCCTGTTTTCTTTACGCAATTTTTACATGGCCGGTCCTTCTCCCTTAATCTCTATATAAATGAATAGCAAATAATAGTATTATATATAGCTTATAGTTATATACCTAAGGTTTGAATTCTTGTCATTTATCATAATAGAAAAAAAATTAGTATATGGAAATGAAATACTGCCTGATTTGATTGAGCAGCCCCCGTCTTAATTGCTTAACTTTGCACCGGTTTTCGGTTTTCCAAACAGGGAACTTTCAGATCAATCTCACTAACTCATTTAACTACTTACACGAAGAAATTATGGAATTGAAACCAGGCGACAAAGTGCGGTTTTTGAACGAAATAGGGGGCGGAATTGTCACCGGCATCATCAGTAAAACAATGGTGAATGTAGCCATTGAAGAGGGTTTTGAAGTCCCCGTACTTATGAAGGATTTGCTCCTGATTGAGCCACAAGGTGCAGCCGGCAGGTTTTTCGACCGGCAGGTAAATGTTACTGTTCCCGACAGGGTAACTTCTAATCAGGAAAAAGTTCGGGAGTCAGTTGAGAAAGCTCATTCCGGATCTGAAGACGATGACCGTATCAGTTATCTTTATAGGCAGTCGGGTATGAAAACGGTTGAAGGCATTCACCTCGCTTTTGCACCCAGTGACCAAAAGTGGCTGATTTCAGGTAACCTCGATATCTTTCTCGTAAACAATACCAGTTATAATGCCTTGTATTCAATTTACCTGAAAGAAACTGAGAAGGACTATTCCGGCTTTGATTACGATGTGATTCCAGCCTTTTCAAAAATGCTGATTGAGAGCATTCAGCGAGAGGATATTGAAGGTTGGTGCGATGGGGTGATTCAGGTACTCTTCCACAAGAGTGAGGTTAGTCAGGTGCTGAGTCCGCTGCATGCTGCTTTTAAAATGAAACCGGTAAGATTTTATAAAGAAACGAGCTATCTTGATTTTCCGCTGATCGGGCTGAAAGCCATCATGATCAATATGGGTGACATCGCCGGACAGGTAATTATCGCAGCAGAGGAAGAACTTGCAAAATCGGGCCTTGACCTGGCTGCCCAGCAAAAGGTTATGGCTGTAGCACCGCCCGCCCTTATTGATCTTCACAAAACTTCAGCGCGTGAGGCGGAGGTTGATCTTCATATCTCTTCGCTCCGCACCGACTATTCCGGAATGCAAAACAGCGAAATCCTCAATTTCCAACTGGATTATTTTACGCGGATGCTTGAAAGCGCGATAGCTTTTAATTATGTAAAAGTGGTATTTATTCACGGCATTGGCAATGGTACACTAAAGACGGCCATAAAAGCAAAACTAAATGATTATGAGGGCATTGAATCCAGAAGTGCCTCATTTGCCAGTTACGGAAATGGTGCCATAGAGGTGAGGATACCGAAAAATGCCTGATGTGTGAAAAGCTTCTATTGCTTTGGTATCCAATATTTTCGTATTTTTGCATCAACTTAAATCTTAACGGAAACATCAACGTGTTCTGTCGCTTTCGGTTGCAGAGCCGGAAGAGGAAAGTCGGGGCAATACAGGGCGCCATACTTCCTAACGGGAAGGTTCCGCAGCCGGCGGAAACAGCAAGTGCCACAGAAAATAACCGTCCTGTTGCGATTTATCGCAGCAGGATAAGGGTGAAAATGTGGGGTAAGAGCCCACGGCTCAGGTTGGTAACAACCTGCGCGGGTAAACCTAATGGATTGAAAGACCAAATATACCGGAAGGTTCTGCCGAAAGGCAAAACAGAGAGCTGCCCGCTCTTTTCCGGGGGGTAGGTCGTTAGAACCTTATGGCGACATAAGGGATAGATAAATGACAGAAGTCACCTTCGGGTGGAACAGAACCCCGCTTACATCGTTGAACGGCACCGTTATTTCTGAATGAAGGGGTTGTCTGAAAAGGCAACCCCTTTAATTAGTGTAAACCGGGCTTGCATCACATTGTCAGCAATGCCTGTCAGGCCGCTCAAGTTAATTTTGTTTATCTTTGCGATTCAAAGAAATTCTTGCTCAAACACGTTATTTTTTTAAAATGATAAAACCAGTTCGCTCCTACCAACTATCTTTCCTGATCTTATTAATATTAACAGGAACTTTCCAGACCATTGCCCACGCTCAGAACCCCATTCCGAACCCCGGGTTTGAAACATGGGGCGGTGGTGAGCCGGATGGCTGGAATACGATAAACCAAAGCATATTAGGTACCAGTTTCATCTGTGTTACCCGCGACCAGTCCAATCCTCACACCGGAACCTCCTGTGCAAGACTTCAAACAGTTACCCATGATATTTTCCTGGTCGGGCCGGTTACCATGCCGGGGATCCTGACGCTTGGTGTAATAACGCTCGATGTACTTAACATGACCGGCACCGTTGATGGAGGGGTTCCTATCAACACTCAACCCAACACACTCAAAGGATGGTTCAGGTATCTGCCTTCATCAGGCGACTCCTGCATTCTTGGAATAGGCCTGTCGAGATGGAATGGCAGCAGCCGCGATACGCTTGCTTATGGTTACAAAACAATTGGCGGGCAAAACCCCGACTGGCAGGAATTTTCCCTCCCCATCGATTATCTGATCTGGGCAATACCCGACACCATGAACATTATGTTCTTTTCGTCAAACCTGCTCAACGGAAGTCCGGTAACGGGCAGCTCCCTTTGGGTTGATGATCTGAGTCTGGAATACGGACCTGTATCGGTGAACAATTCCGGAATCAGGAACAACCTGGTCCTGAAACCAGGTGATGATGGACAATCTATGATCCTTATGAATGTAAATGAAAATACCACCGAAGTAAGTATTTTCAGTTTAAACGGTACCTGCATCCAAACTATAAACCCACCGGCCGGCCAATCCGAAATCAACATAGATACTTCCCATCTCAGGGCCGGGATTTATATCGCCAGGGTTATCTATCCGGATGGCTCATCTGCTTCATTGAAATTCAGCAGGTTATAGACTATACCATTCATGGTTTTCCGCTGGTTGATCTGCCAAAGGTTAAATCCTATATGGTATCTGTATAATAAGCTGAGGAAGCAAGCGTTTAAAGTGCATAAGTTTTCAAACATACATTGTTGATAAATCCTGTTTCCCCTATCGTCTCTAAAGCCTCAATCAGGCTAAATTTACGACTTCAAAATACTTTCAGAATGAAAAGATTTTTCGTGATTGCGATTACCATACTGTCATTGATGATGCAGTTTGCGGTCTTCGCCCAGCAAGGTGCGCAATATTCATCACCTGCTGCAGATATGCAGACAGCAAACGATCTGTTCTCCAAGGAAAAGTATGGAGCTACGCGTGAGGCATACGCCCGTTTGGTGCCGGCTACCGACCTGCTGATGGGCTTTGATGCTGAAAAGGATTACTATACTTCCGTGAGCGCTGCCGAGCTTCAGCACAATGATGCAGCTTCACTGCTAAAGGAATTTTTAAAATCCTATCCTGAAAATACGCGTTCGAACCGGGCCTGGTTTCAGTTGGGAAATCTCCAGTTCAGGAACAACAGTTATCGTACGGCACTCGACGCCTATAGCAAGGTGGATAACTACGATATGAACAGCGAGGAAAATGCCGAATTCACCTTCAAAAAAGGATATTGTTATTTCAAACAGGGAGATCTGGACAAAGCTGCCGAAGCCTTTTCTGTGATAAAGGAACAGCAAACCAAATATACGGGTCCGGCAAGTTACTATTATGCCCATATTATGTATGCAAGTGGCAAATATGAGACCGCTCTGCGCGATTTTAAACGGTTGCAGGATGACGAAACCTTTAAAAATGTTGCCCCGTATTATATCATTCAGATTTATTACCTGCAGGGACGATACGACGAAATGCTGGATATGGCTCAGCCATACATGAAAGGACAACGCAACAAGCGCACCAATGAAATACTCAGGCTGGCTGCCGATGTAAACTACCGCAAAGGCAATTATGATGAAGCCATCCGGCTTATGGAAGAATACCGAACCATCAGCCATACAAAGGGCGCAAGGGAAGAAAGTTATCTTCTGGGTTTTTCGTACTATAAAACCGGCAACTACATTAAAGCAATTCCCGAGTTCCAGTCTGTTGCCAGCAACGAAGACAGCCTATCGCAAAACGCATTTTATCATCTGGGTGATTGTTACCTGAAAACCGATCAAAAGAAATTTGCGTCCGCTTCCTTCCTTTCAGCCTGGAAAGTGCCCATAAAATCCGATATCGCTGAAGATGCCCTGTTCAACTTTGCAAAGCTTTCCATTGAGTTATCCTACAATCCATACAATGAGGCCATTAAAGCATTGCAACAATACCTGAACGAATATCCCAAATCGCCGCGAAGAGACGAAGCCTACACTTACCTCGCTAACCTTTACCTGGTTACCCGAAATTATCGGGAAGCTTTGACCACCCTCGAAAATATTAAAAAGCGGAATACTGCCCAAAACGCCATTTATCAAAAAATAAGTTATTACCGGGGTCTGGAGCTATTCACCGATAATCAGTTTTTTGATGCCATCGGGCAGTTTAAAAAATCACTTGAGAACCCTTATGATGATCAAATCGTTGCCGGCTCTTTGTTCTGGACTGCCGAATCCTATTACCGGCTCGATCAGGATGAGATCGCTGCCGATTACTACACCAGGTTTCAGGCTGCTCCCGGCGCAGAAAAATATTCCGGATACAGTTCAGTTAACTACAATCTTGGGTATGCTCAGTTTAAGCTGAAGAACTACGCAGCCGCAAAGCAGTCGTTTACGAAATATACCGAAAGCAGGCCATCCAACGTAAAAATGCTGAACGATGCAAAGTTGAGGCTGGCCGATTGCTATTTTATGACCAAACAATACAAAGATGCCATGCAGCAATATGATCAGGTTATTGCTGCAAAGGCTGCCGATGCAGATTATGCAC
>JBBQBC010000094.1:0-14060 GCA_038317155.1 Bacteroidales bacterium | reverse complement strand
AGGTAATAAGAAAAAAATAAGGTTATTAAGAGAAAGAGCAAAGATTAGCTTCGTCCCGTGATACCCATGCTGTGTCCCGGGTTTTCAGAATCAACCTTATTTACTCTTAAAACCTTAGTAATTAGACATGACCACCGCATCCTCGAACCTTATTATATCTTCTAACCTTATAAATAATCGTCCCTGAGATTTAATATTTATCAAGCGCAACCAAATTAAAATAAATATTTAACCCGGAAAGGTTTTTACGTAGCGCCCCTCTGGGCCTGGCAGGGATTTCGCGCATCTTCCAAAACTTAGTGCACGACATGCATTTTCCCTGCCACTCTTATTATTGAAAAACGGAGAGCAGGCAGAACCTGCAAATCCAACTCTTATAAAAAATGCGGGAATATAAGCCCCAGAGGGGCGTAAGGTTGGTAGGCAATAAAGTCAAAAAGGTTATAAAGCCTCAGAGAGGCGTAACGTTAACATTCGTTCATAAATATTTAATCTGGAAAGTCTTTTACGTTACGCCCCTCTGGGGCTTTTCATCAATACCTTACCATTTTACCTACCAACCTTGCGCCCCTCTGGGGCTGGAAGGGATTTTGCGCATCTCCCAAAAGGTGGTACACGACTAGCCCTGAATAAGGTTGAAAGAAAAAAATAAGGTAAAAAGCGGAGGGTAAGGAATTTTGGTTATTAAGGTAATAAGGAAAAAATAAGGTTATTAAGGGAAAGAGCAAAGATTAGCTTCGTCCGTGATACCCATGCTGTGTCCCGGGTTTTCAGAATCAACCTTATTTACTCTTAAAACCTTAGTAATTAGACATGACCACCACATCCTCGAACCTTATTATATCTTCTAACCTTATAAAAAATCGCCCCTGAGATTTAATATTTATCAAGCGCCACCTAATTAAAATAAATATTTAACCCGGAAGGGCTTTTACGTAGCGCCCCTCTGGGGCTGGCAGTGCTGCTCCGTATCTCCCTGGACGTGGTATATGAAATGTCGTGTCCCAAAAGTATCAATTATTGGAACTTTGGATGCATCAGAGCCTGCCATGAAAGGATGGACGGGGAACAAAAAAGCTCCCCCTCTCCATTTTTTGGAGGGAGCAGGGGGGCGAGGTCAGATTGGCCGGATGGTGTGCTTTACCGGCATATTCAGTGAATCAAGTTTTCTGAATTGAACAGATTTTACCAGATTAAAGCTATCGATAAGTTCCTTTTTCACCGGCAGGGCAGGGGGTGATTCAACTTTCAACGGATCGATGGGAGTCCCGTTTTTATAGAACCTGAAATCGAGGTGTGGCCCGGTTGAAAGGCCTGAACTGCCAACATACCCTATAACTTCACCCTGCTGAACATGAGAACCTTTATCTATTCCTTTCGCGTAGCCACTGAGGTGTAAATAGGCGGTTGAATAGGTCGAATTGTGTTTTATTTTAATCATACGGCCGGCTCCGCCTGCATAACGCGCTTCGATTACTGTTCCGTTACCAATCGTATGAACCGGAGTTCCTTTGGGTGCAGCATAATCCACTCCATGGTGGGGTCTGCGAATACGCAGTACCGGATGCATTCTGCTGTTTGAAAAGTGTGAACTGATTCTTGAAAATTTGAGTGGTGCCTTTAAAAAAGCCCTGCGAAGACTTTGACCTTTATCATCAAAATAGTCTGACTGGCCATCCTGATCAAATCTGAAGGCAAAATTATCCTTTCCTCCGCTGTTGAACCTTGCCGACAGGATGTTTCCCAATCCTATCGGTTCACCATCCACATAGAGCTCCTCGTAAATGGCGGTGAAATTGTCGCCCTTTTGAATGGCATAAAAGTCAATTGTCCAGGCGTATATTTCTGATAGTGCGATGGTAAGGTTAGGACTGGATTTAATTTCAGCCATAGCATTCCATAGGGAGGAAGAGATTTTATTGGAGGCTGTTTTTATCCTGACTTCGATTTCTTTACGGCCAAGGTGTACGTGCAGCGAATCGCCTATTTCAAAGACAACATATTCGGTAGGGTTACTTTCGTAGATGAAAAATTCGGCTCTTTTTGTGCTATCGTTGGTGCAAAGAATGGTGTAATTGTTGCCGGTTTTTATTTTTCTGACATCAAAAATTCCTGCCGCTTTTGTCACCAATTGCTCAATGGTAATCATTGAAGTATTGTAATTCAACAAAATAGTTGAAAGGTTCTCATTTGGTTTTACCACATCTTTTACCACATAAAACGAGTCAACAACAATACCATATTCTATCCTGGGCTCCGGCACATAAGCATTATCGGTCAGCGGACTTTTTCGCAAAGCCGACATATAGTAATCGACTGAAAAAACCAACAATACCGCAATAACAACTACAATAACAGCTTCAATAATTCTTTTCCGGGTAAAAAGTCTCATGCAAAATGGGGTTATCAGGTTTTTATTGGTTTAACGGAGCAAATGTACATGTATTGTGCATTTGAAGGGTTCGATTTAATTCTTTTTCCCGTTGATACCTGACATATTGAACAACTTACAAATTATACCTAAGTTGAGCGATTTAAGCAAAGTGAAAAAGCGCTTTTCTTAGGTAAACCCCGATTTGGACATTGTTGCGATTCACCACAGTCATGAAACAGTTTTACTGCGAATTGCTTATAGTTTCCTGATCGATTGAGCTATTTTTCTTTATAAATCGCTCAATTTGGGTTTTAATCAATGCAATTTTGCCCGTATTTGACAATTTTAATTTTAACAAGCAGAGACGCGATTCATCGCGTCTCTGCTTGTTAAAATTGGATAGGGTAATAATGATGAAATCTAAAAAACCTTTTTATCGAGGTTGTTCAGGAAAACTTCTGCATCGGGATAATATTCCTTGATTCGCTTGTAGTTGCGGCGGAGTTCATCATAAGGAATGTGGGTTATTACAATCTTTTTGGGTTTAATATAGGTTTCGATAATCCTCCGGCCTTCGCAGTCGAGCAGAAACCAATAGTGAATAAACGCAACATCAATGTTTTCATCCTGAAGGTTAAAGCCTGCAAAATTCTCATCGGTATAATCAGCATCCCCAATGTGCAGAATTTTCTTGCCGCCCATTTCAATCAAAAGCCCCATACTTTCTACTTTGTAATCGTCTTTGCCCATGTGCCTCTGAACTAAGCATTTCACTTTTAAACCGTTTGCTTCATAGGTTTCTGATCCGAACATGGGTGCCGTGATTATCTTTAGTTGATCGGGTCTTTTTAGCTGAGGATCCTGTTTGTAAACCCGTCCAATAACAGAATCAGTCTGACTATTGGTTACCATAATTGCCTTTGGATTGTTGACCAGAAAACGGGAAACCAGCATGGGATTGAAATGATCTTCGTGGTAATGGGAAACCAGCAGGTGGCTGATGTTTTTGAAGGGAGCCGCCCCGGAGGTCATGGCTTTTTGAATTTTTTTTGAAGGGGATTCCCAGATATCACCGTTAAGGTACAAGGCATCTACCAGCACCCTGGTAGTTCCTGCTGAAAACAGGAAACCCGAATTGGCAATGTAAGTTACTTCCAGTCTTGAAGCGGGTGGCAAGGGTGAGATCAATGGTTCTTCGCGCTGCATATCCTGGGCAAACAGGTGCATGAAAGGGAATAACAATAGTGTCGTGATAAATTTATGCTTCATAAGAATGGTCGTGGTTTAATGAAACTTCTTTTTCAGGTTCCCCTTTTGATGGGGTGATAATTGATCAACTATTTTATAAGAAGTAATGGGGATATATGTAAATTGTTCGCTATTTGGAACAATTCTTTTTGTTTAAGCATGGTTCTGTTTCTTTTCTTTGGCCACAGCTATAAAGCCAATGCACTAGTCAGATTATTCCCGGTCAATGATTTGTTCCCAGAGCATTTTGTTGTCTGAATTATTGCAACTTACAAAAAGTCTGCAATTTTGTTCCGGTCCACTGAAGTATATCATTCCATAATTGCGTACCAGTGCCAATGTGTCCGGGATTCTTAAGGAATTTTTCCGGTTGGAGCCACTAATTTACGCATAATATTGTATATCAACATATTAGATTAGCATCAGCCAGCTGGTGGATAGTGCTTTTGTGTCCCGATAACGTACGTATGGGATCGGGATGGCGTCAAGTAATTAGTTTTCGGAGAACTCAAGATTTCTTTACTATGGTTTTAGCATGCCGATAACCTTCTCCAGATCACCATCGTTTTTGGCCGGAATTATGCCCAAAAGTTTCGCAAGCAAAGGATAAATATGGATATTCTGAAACGATGGTTGAACATATCCCTGTTTAAAGGCCGGCCCAGCTGCGTAAAAGATGGCGTGCATGTCTTTGTTTTGGGGATCATAACCGTGGGTTCCACCTATAAATGAATTCTTTGGCGGATTACGCGTAATGCTCCAGGCCGAATCAGCCACAATCACGATGTCGCCAATGCGCGGATTATTGGTTTAATTGAGGTGCGCAGGCACTTCACCGGCCTTCCACACCTGCATGTGGGGAACTGCCTTCAACCGCTGATAAGCCGAATCAACCCAGGCTCCTTCGGCATAGAGGCTGTAAACAGGATTACCGCCCTCAATGCGGACATTCTAGCTTTTGGGAATAAGATCGCTCAGCACAATATTCCGCTCGGAAGCAATATTTCCCATTCCATGGTCGGAAACAACAATAAAATTAATGCAATCCGCATTGGGCAATGCCTTGATATAGTTGTAAAAAATCCCGGTAAGGCTATCGAGTTCATGCACTTTATTCAGGGTGCGGGCATCATCGGGGCCATACTCATGTCCAAAACCATCTGGCTCTTGGTAATAGGCCATGATAAGTCGGGGTCGCTGTATTTTGGGCAGGTTGAGCCACTTGATAATGGTATCCATGCGCTGATTAAAGGGAATGCTGCCATCGTAGGTTTTCCAGTAATCAGGGTGCGTATCCTGAATGGCCACATCAGAGCCCACCCAATAAAATGAAGCCGTGCGCAAACCCTGTTTTTGGGCCGTAATCCAGATGGGTTCACCACCATAAAAATATGGATTATAGCGGGCTTCTTTTTTCCCGATCACGTAAGATTCGCC
Organism: Bacteroidales bacterium; assembly: GCA_038317155.1. GTDB lineage: Bacteria > Bacteroidota > Bacteroidia > Bacteroidales > Lentimicrobiaceae > Lentimicrobium. Next base: position 9,001 of record JBBQBC010000094.1, on the reverse strand, counting down.
CGAAGCCGGGTCATAAAAAGAGTTGTTTACCAAACCGTGATGGGCAGGGTACAACCCGGTGGCAATGGTGTAATGGTTGGGGAATGTTTTGGATGGAAATGATGGAATAAGTGACACTGCTTTCACACCTTCTTTCGCCATAAGGTTGAGCGTGGGCGTGGCGGTTTTCTGCGAATAATCCCAGCGAAATCCATCCAGCGAAAGCACGACAACAATCTGCTCATCATTGCATTACGCAAATATATTGCCAGTTGTCAGGAACAGCAAAAGCAGTGAAAATGATGTACCAAAACACTTCCTTAAATTCGCTATAATTCAAATTTTACGGGTAAAGATAAAAAAAGAGCCCCAATGCTGGAGCCCTTTTTGTCATTTCAAAAATTTGTTTAATTAAAAATGTAACGTATGCTAAGCTGACCCTGCCACCTTGAACTGAAGATACCGGAATCGTCAATAGACCACGTTTCGGCTTTCGGTTTCTTATAGGAGAATTTAGGTGTGGTATTATCGGCCTCAAATCCTTCTACTTTAACCAATGGGTAGTTGTTGTAATAAGCGCCTGAAGAATAATAAATGCGTCCCCAGTCTTTATTTAACAGATTTCCAAGATTGAAAATATCAAAAGCAACCTGTAAGGTATTGCGCTTGCCACCTGCCATGATAAAGAAATCCTGTGCAATGCGGAAGTCGAACATATTCATAAAAGGAACGCGTGAACTGTTTCTTTCAGCATATTGGCCGCGACGGCCACTGAGGTAATCATCACCTTCGATAAAGGCATTCAGATCGGTCCATTGCTGGTCGGCGGTAAGTATCGATTCGCCAACAGTAATGTCAACCAGGTTGATGTCGCTCTGGTCTTTGGGAATGTAGAGTAGCTCAAGGCTGTTGTTGTCTTCACCAAGGTATTTTGATGAACCATCAGCATAGCCATAAGAGAAGGTGGCACCTGACTGGCCTGTATAGAACAAAGAAACTGTTGTGGCTGTATGCTTCAGATACTCTTTTTTATAAGAGAGAAAACCGACTATGCGTGAGCCCATATCAAAGTCGGAGGTTGCCAGATCAAGATCGTTTTTACCACGGACGTTGGCGACACGCCATTGTGAGGAATTTTGTGAAGAAACACCGTCGTTCATTGATTTTGCATGACCAAGGTTGTAGGCAATGCTTCCGGCAAGACCGCTGCTGAATGTTTTCTGCAATTGGGCAGAGATGTTGTAGGTATAACCTTTTTTGGTATTGGTGCCGAGGATAATATCGGTATAAGCCCTGTTTTTATCAGTGTTCGGATCTTTTCCAAGTGCAATTTTTGACCAGATAGGACGATTGTCGCCGCTTCCGGTAAGTTCGCCGGTTTTGTGGTAGGCGAGGTTATAGTACAATATGTTGTTCATAGTCTTAGTGTAGGTCACATCAACTGTTCCAATCATACCCCATGGGAGTTTTTTGTCAACAGCAATACTGGTGCGGAAAACTTTCGGGAATTTAAAGTTTTTGGCAAAGATGTCAACCTGGCCTGATGGCTGGGTTGGCGGAACTGAAGGTTGTTGATCCCAGTTGGGGTTGAAAATTAGTTCAGGAGAACCTGCAGCAGTTATGCGCATTCCACCCGTTGTAACAGCATTGTTCTGGAATGAAGCACCCGGCCATACATAAGGAATACGGCTGGTAAAGAGGCCAGCACCTCCACGAAGCTGAAAACTCTGGTCTCCTTTTATATCATAATTGAAACCAAAACGTGGGTTCAGCATAATAGCGGGATCTGGCATCTGGCCGGTTTTTGCACCTTTAAGATCCCAGCCTGCTTCTTTAAGAACGGGTTCCACGTTGTTGTTGAAATCTTCGTTCAATAACGGTTTGTCGAGGAACATTGGCATGTCCATACGCAGACCAAGGGTAACTTTAAATTTGTCGTTAACCTGGATTTCGTCCTGGGCATAGAGTCCAATCTGAAGTGCGTTAAATTCTGCTGCTGCTTTTGAGCCGTCGCCGGTAATATTGTCAACAGCCGAGAAAGTACGGTCATACTGATAAGCAGGTTGACCGGTCAGGAAGTCGTCGATGTTGTTAAACTGATATGAACCGAAGTTCTGACGGATAAAGAGATTGTACATCTTATAGAACTCATTGTGAGTTCCAAATGTCAGTGTATGTTTGCCTTTGTAAATCTCAAAATTATCGGTCAGGGTGATAATGTTCTGCTTCAACTGGTTACCGGTTGAAAACTCCTCTGAGCCAAAATAAATATTTGAATTACCATCTTTAATCCTGACATAAGGGAAATTGCTTCCCATAGGGTCGCGGTCATCAAAGACGGAGGTTAATCCAAGGATGAGGCTGTTACTCATTTTATTGCTGATGTTGCTCTTGAGCTCAATAGCTGTAGTATTGGTTGTTGAAGGGAAGAAAACACCTGAATTTCCAAAGCGGATTGAAGTAGTGCTTGAATTTGAGGGGCTGTTTTGTTCGGCTTTTGTATATTGATGGCGAACCATCAGTTTGTGAACTTTATTGATGTTCCAGTCAAGACGGGCAAAGAGTTTGGTTCCGTCAAGTGTTCTGTTTACATCGGTATATCCACCTGCATCGTAGCCGTATCCACTTAATTTGGTCGAGAGCTGGCTTAGTTGGTCGGTAGTTACATCGCCATTGTAAGTTGCAAAGTCAAAAGGCTGAGGAGTTTCATCTTTCTGAAGTTCAGCATTTACAAAGAAGAAAAGTTTGTCTTTAATAATGGGACCACCTAAACGGAACCCATAGGTTTTTGAAGTGAATGGATTGAGCTTTTTACGACTAACAGTTGCATCGTCAGTTGGAGTTTTCCCGGCAAAGCCTTCATTACGGGTAATATAGTATGCAGAGCCCTGGAATTCGTTGTTACCACGTCGGGTAACAGCATTTATGCCAGCTCCGGCAAATCCGCCCAACTTAATGTCGTAAGGTGCAACCTGAATCGAAACCTGTTCTAGAATGTCCATCGAGAAGGGTGAAATCCCGGTTTGTCCACCATTGGTTCCCTGATCTGTTATACCGAAAACGTCGTTGTTTACAGCGCCGTCAATGTAAATAGCATTGTATCTGTTGTTGGTACCTGCAATTTCAATACCTCCACTTTGGGTTATCCTTGCCTGAGGGGTTAAACGGGTGTAGTCAGAGAAATTACGACCAACCGATGGCATACGCTCGATAGTTTCAAGGCTAACATTGGTTTCAGTGCCAGTCCTGTTTCCATCAAACATATCGTAGCGGGAGCCAACAACCTCAACTCCCGTAATGGTTGAAGCTTTTTCGCTCAATTTAACGTTCAATTTGAATGTCTGACCAAGGCTAAGATAAACCTCGTTGTTGACATAACTTTCATATCCTACGAATGAAACAGTAATTTTGTAAGGCCCACCCACATTCATGTTGGGAATTCGATAATTGCCGTCAACATCGGTTGTAGTTCCATATTGCGATCCGGAAGGTGTATGAACAGCTATCACCGTCGCGCCCGGAAGACTTTCGCCTCCGATACTGGTTATTTTACCATTCATTCCTGAGGTTGTAACCTGCCCCACAGCAGTGGTTACACTCATTACGAGGACTGCAAGTAGCATTAGCTGTCTGCCGAATCTCTGAATTAAATTGTTTGTTTTTCTCATGGTTTGTCCTTTTGGTTAATGTGTTGTTTTCTTTTTGGGTTTATTATTTGTTGAATACGGATTAAAATGAAGTAAGAAAAAATCAGGAGAATTCTTTCCTGAAAAGTGCTGCAAAAGTAGCTTTATGGTTCATAGTCTCTGGATGCCTGATGTTAAGAAAACATTAATTATGCCATTTGTCTTATGCTTTGGGAAAGGCCTGCTAAACTTCGGTGAATCGTCTGATTAACCTGAGTTTGTGCGAGTATTTTCCTTCATTTTTATTGAAAATACCATGATGATCGAGTGGATCAATTCTTACCTCACCCGATGCATGTATAATGCTGCCACGGCCAGTTACGATGCCGGTATGAATGATCTTGCCTTCATCGTTATCGAAAAAAGCCACATCACCTGCCCTGGATTCTTCGATCAGGTTGATAAGCCTGCCCTGAAGAGACTGCTGGGCTGCATCGCGCCTGAGGTTGATTCCCTTCATTTTAAAAACAAGCTGAACCAGTCCTGAACAATCGATCCCAAAAGGGGACCTGCCGCCCCACAGGTAAGGCGCATTCAGGTATAGAGAAGCAGTTTCTGTAATTTCATCAGGATGATGAATACCAGGTACGCAAGCTGCGCCTTCGGCCAGATGATAATCACCGACAGGACCTGCAAACAATCCGTTCGAAAGGGTGAACAGTGAGCTGCCAATAACGAGGTTTAATGCCGGTTTTCCCCTCGTAGCCAGCATGCCTGTAACATCGGCTACCACTTGCTGGCTGCTTTCTTTCAATATTTCAAGGGTTTCGTCGGTCAGAATCTGTATCTGTTTATGGTCGCACCAGCCTTCATATTGATCATGTAAAGTTCTGATCTTTAGCCAATAGCCGGAAGTGTCGATTACTTCTAAAAGATCGCCAAACAGCAACTGGTTCACCATCTCAGATCGCTCTGATGGTTCGGCCCTTACTGCAACAAGTGAAAGATAACAGATACCGCCTGTCATTGATAGTAAACACTGTTGTTTGGCACAAATGTATTGAAATATTCATGGGTGCTGCAAAGAAGTAATTAACAGCTTTTGCCGGAATGTTGAAAACTTTTCATTGTCTAACCTGCTCACTGTTGTTGCTGTCTGATTGCGTGGCACTTCATAAAATTATATTTCGGACAATTAAACCTTGCGGCCCGGAATTGGTTTAATCAATGTATAATCTTTTTGTATATTCGTGCTTTACAGCATTGCTCTTATCTTCTAGAAATCAAACTATGAACAGGCTCCTATTCTGGCTTCGCGACCATCATGATATTGTAGGGAAAATCTTCCTGTTTTCGGTGGTTATCTGGCTGCTGATCATGATATTTCCGCGCGAGGGCAGATTTCGATATGAATACCAGCGGGGAAAACCATGGCAGCACAACGACCTGATTTCTCCGGTAGATTTCGCAATACTGAAACCCGTAGGAGAACTTAAGGCAGAACAGGAAGTTGCGTTGCGAAATGCGCGGCCCTATTTTCTGCGCCTCCATGGTTTGGCCGATCAGCAGATGAACTACCTGATCAATTCGTTCAATAACGCCTGGGTTGACCGGTATGGGCGTCAGGTTGGAGACAATACTGTCCGTCAGGCAGAACTTGAGGTCATTATTAATGTGCTGGATACCCTTTTCTCCCGCGGAATTATAAACATCATTAACGAGATTGAAAACAAACCTTCCAATTACGAAATCTTTGTAGTTGATGGCAATACAGCCTCCAGTGTTCTCCTCTCCCGGCTTTTTACCATTAAAAGTGCCGAGAAATACATTACCCAACGGCTTGCTCAGTCCGGGCCGGAACATGTAGATATGCTCAGGGGCCTTTTGCTCAATGCTTTGAAGCAAAATATTGTATTTGATCCGGAAAATACCCAGCGTGCGCGTGAAGCCCTGATCAGCGAAATTCCGAATTCAAGGGGGATGATGCAGAGTGGTGAGAAGATCATTCTAAAAGGCGAACTGGTTAACGCGGAAAAATTTCAGATACTCGAATCACTCAGGGCCGACTATGAACAACGTTTGGGGAGCAATTTAAGGTATAGCAACATTTTAATCGGACAGTCGCTGCTTATTACGCTCACCATGGTGGCTTTTATCCTGTTCATGATTTCTTTCAGGCGCGACATTTTTGCTGAAAATAAGAGACTGATCATTCTGCTGCTTACAATTTACCTGATGGTCGCTCTGGCTGGTTTTACCATAACAACCAAGCCCGATCTTTTGATGCTGCTTCCCTTTTGTCTGGTGCCAATTGTGATAAGGGTATTTTTCGATACCAGACTGGCTTTGTTCGTGCACATTGTTACATTGGTGCTTACCGGCTTTATGGTTCCCAATGGATTTGAATTTATTTTTCAGCAGTTGATTACCGGAATCATTGCAATTATTAGTGTTGCCGAATTACGCCGGAGAGCTCAGTTTTTCATCAGCGCCCTCGCTATTTTTATTACCTATTCCACCATTTACATTGGTATGTTGCTGATTCAGGATGGCAGCCTCTCCAGCCTTGATACCTCCAAATTCCTGCTTTTTGGCGGAAGTGCTTTATTTACCCTGTTTTCCTATCCCGTCATTTTCTTATTTGAGAAGCTCTTTGGCATGGTTACCGATGTTACATTAATGGAACTTTCGGATACCAATCGTCCGCTTTTAAGGCAATTGTCGTTGTATGCACCCGGAACTTTCCAGCATTCGATGCAGGTAGCCAACCTGGCCGAGGCTGCTATTTATGAAATTGGTGGCAATACACTCCTGGTGCGTGCCGGGGCTCTTTATCACGACATTGGTAAAATGGAAATGCCGATGTATTTTATTGAAAATCAGTTGTCTGGAATTAATCCGCACGATGAGCTTAGCTACGAAGAAAGTGCCGGAATCATTGTAAGCCACGTTATTAAAGGGGTCGAGAAAGCCAAAAAGCACAAATTGCCTGAAGTTCTGGTCGATTTTATCCGAACCCACCATGGAACCCGCATGGTTGAGTATTTTTATAATCGTCAGCGTATCGACAACCCCGAAAGGGAGATAAGTGAGAAATCATTTCGATATCCCGGGCCTGTTCCTTTCTCAAAGGAAACGTCTGTACTCATGATGGCTGATTCGGTTGAAGCTGCTTCCCGGAGCATAAAGATACCAACTACAGCATCTATTGCTCAATTAGTAGATAAAATCATTGACAGCCAGATAGAAACCAACCAGTTTGTTAATTCTGACCTAACCCTGAAAGACATCACCCGCATCAAAAAAATCCTGAAAAAGAAACTCATGAGCATTTATCATGTAAGGATTGAATATCCGACGCTTTGAAATGGTACAGAGCAAAGGGCACAGGGGATGGGGCATGGGGCACAGAGCACAGAGCACAGAGTAGAAGGCGAAGGGCATGGGTCATTGAGAAACCCAGCCACCATGCAACAACCGTCCCTGTCTTTCCTCTTGTCTCCTCGTCTTCTAGTCTCCTTAACTGGAAGAGCCAATTCAATAATTTACCATGCCGCTAGCGCAAAGTACCGGAATTCTGAATTCGTTGTTGATCATTGTTTCTTTATCTGCCTGGGCAAAATAGTAATGTTCTTTCGATTTCACTGACATAATGGAAACCAATCCCGCATCGATCAGATTTGCATATTGAAGAGTTTGCCTTGCATAACCGACAGAAACAACATTTGATTCCTCCCTGACCCGCTTGTAAGTAATCGATTTTTCATTAAAAATCTTTTCAGCCAGTAATATATTTTCCTTGATGCTATCGTACTCCTGCTCTCCCTTTCTTGAAATCGAATAAAAATGGACTTCTGAACTAAACAGCCTGGCTATCGTTGAAGTCGCTTCGACCAATTGTTTGAAACCCGGATGTCCGCCAACAGGTAATACAATGGGATTATAATTTCTGCAAATACAATCTTCCTGAACAATCAGGCAGGGAATGGTGATCTTGCTGGCAATTTTCAGTATATCAGCGCCTAATAGCTTCTGTTTTAAGCCTTTTATCCCATGTGTTCCAATAACCATCATTGAAAATTCTCCATTATTGGCAAATGCAGGCAGATCATTGAAAATACCCCCATTTACTATTGAGTACCGGCAAACAATTCCCTGATCCTTCACATTTATGGCCAAAGCTTCTAAACTATCTTCAACCGTTGAAAGTTCAGTCAAATTTTTATTGGACAATTCATTGCCCTTAATATGCACAAGCCAGATAGTAGAGTCGGCTTTTTGAGCTATCAGGATGGCTTGTTTTATTGCATGATCAGAAGCTGTGGTAAAATCTACCGGTACAATGATTTTTTTAGATTCCATAACAAAAATATTAATGAGCAAACTCGTTATACGCTTTGACTTTAAACCATGCCCGGATTATTCTCCAATCTGATCAGGAAATTACTAATGTGGACCAATCATCCACTGAAAAGACGTTTGATATACAAAATTGTTCAAAGGCCTGCTTAAATTTTTATTTTCCGGTCTGGTTCTGAATTTATAAAATCAATTGAGAACCATTGTCATCAAAAGGCTTTCCGGAATAAAATATACCCAGTTGTTGAGGTTTCCCTTACTCACTCAATACTCATTTGGGATTGGGCATTTTGGATCTTTTTATACCTGATCTCTTCTGACCTCTCACTTCAACTCACTACTCACTACTCACTACTCATTTCTGACTTCCGACCTCGGTCCCTGAGCTCTCGGTTGGTGAGCTCTCGGTTGGTGAGCTCTTGTCGAACCATGTCGAACCATGTCGAAGGGCTGACTTCACTAACTCTCCCGCTCCATCTATCAGTTGGCAGTTGGCAGTTGGCAGTTGGCAAAATATCGTAATAGCTTCTTACTTCTTACTTCTTACTTTAACTCACTACTCACTACTCACTACTCACTACTCATTTCTGACTTCTGACCTCTGACTTCCGACCTCTGACCTCTGACTTCACTAACTCTCCCGCTCCATCTATCAGTTGGCAGTTGGCAAAATATCGTAAAAGCTTCTTACTTCTTACTTCTTACTTCAACTCACTACTCACAACTCACAACTCACTACTCACTACTCATTTCTGACTTCTGACCTCGGTCCCTGAGCTCTCGGTTGGTGAGCTCTTGTCGAACCATGTCGAAGGGCTGACTTCACTAACTCTCCCGCTCCATCTATCAGTTGGCAGTTGGCAGTTGGCAAAATATCGTAAAAGCTTCTTACTTCTTACTTCAACTCACTACTCACTACTCATTTCTGACTTCTGACCTCTGACTTCCGACCTCTGACCTCTGACTTCACTAACTCTCCCGCTCCATCTATCAGTTGGCAGTTGGCAAAATATCGTAAAAGCTTCTTACTTCTTACT
>JBBQBC010000093.1:0-14084 GCA_038317155.1 Bacteroidales bacterium | reverse complement strand
TCGGTCAACACTTTGCCTGTAACCTCTTTTTTCTTATCTTTGTGCATGTCTTAAATTTTTACGCCCCGGTTATGGCCTGCAAGCCTGCCGGGGCTTTGTTTATAACTTACTAATTGCATCCTGCTGTAATTCCTTACTTACATCGTAATACCGGGTAAACGCCTTACTTCCGGCCACGTGTCCGCTCATACTGCTGATAATTCCGCTGTCTACCTTACCGTAAAGATTGCCAACAAACGCCCGTCTTGCCATGTGACTGCTAACAATGTCGCAAATTTTTACCTGTTCTTCCTTTCCGGTGTTCGGGTTCAGCCTTGTAACGATCCGATTAATACCAACTTCCCGGAACAAGTTCTTCAGGTTAATATTATATCGCTGATCTGTGATGAACGGCAACAACCTGCCATCGGGTAAATCGTAACGGTTTAATATTTCAACTGCTTTCGGGTGCAATGGAACAGAAACAACAACCGGTTTGCCGTCCTTTGTTTTTCGTGGAATGTAGGTAATGGCATTGTTCTGAACATTCGCCTTAGTGAGCTTGCAGAGGTCACCAACACGGGTACCAATCAGGCATTGCAGTACAAAGATATCACGGACACGCTGCAGATGTTCTGAAGGCAATTCAGTATGAAACAGAATGTCCCTTTCATCTATTGTGATGTAAATAGGTTTGCCGTAAACCTCACCTGATAACTGGTGACCATCTTCACCGAACAAGCTTTGCAGCTCTATGCCTTGTCGCTTTAGTTCCTTTCGGGCAAAGTTCCAATAAGCACGTGTTAATGAAATAACGGAATAAACAGTATTTTTACTTAAATGAGATGATACGAATATTTTACTCCTTCCTCTCGGGCTTGTGCTTTCATTCCTTAGATAATATTCAAAATCCCTTAACAGGTCAACCGTAATACTCTCAAAAGTGATTTTCAGCCCCCTGGCTGCTTCAAATCTTTGCCAGTGATTAATAGCAACATTTATTCTTTTTTTGCGCCCCTGCGACAAATCACAAACATCGTGGTATTTGCGGAACATCTCAAAAAATCCGGTGTTATCGGGTTCCGGCTCCGGGGTAATTGCCTTTTTACATACATCGTCCAGCAATGCAATAACCTGCGGTTTGGTGGCTGAATTTATGTCATCAAAAAATAATATCAATGTCGCATCAATCGCCTTCAATCTTTTGTTAATATCATTATAAGGTATCTTGCGCACGCCCTCAATACCGCTGCTGTTCTTTTTTGCCCGCTGTGTTTCATTATCAAATTTATCTGCATTGATCCGGTACCCTGTGAAATAAAATATCCGGATTCCTGAAAAACGGATATCAGCGAACAAAGGAACGTTTGTTTCAATCAGGTTTCCGGCTTTGTCTTTTCGCCTTTCGGGTGCTATCTTAACGCTGTGTTTCATAATGGTATGTAGGTTTCAAATTGTTACATACAAAAATACATACCTTTTTACAATAAACCTAATTTAATCCAAAATAATGTAATATCTTTACTGCCTTGTTTATCAATGTCTTTAGGGTATAAATATGAATGTAAGAAAATGTAATTATATGGCTTTTGTGACCCTGTCGGGGTCACAACAAAAGCCATCTGTTAAGGTGGCTTTTTTTAATAGTATGTTTTCTGACCAGGTGCTGAATCATCATGATCCATTCTAAATTAGCATGGTTTGACATTTTTTCCTGTTACTTTCCAATATATTTGACATTATATTTTTGTACAAAGTAATTCTTGTCCAAAAGGATAAAGTATATAACTATTTGACTAACGGTAAAATGAAGACTCAGAATAAGTTGTTGATCATTCTGATCATTACTGCTATATTGATGTTTGCAGGTTTTATGATCATCCTGAATATACAAAAACAACAAAACTCAATTCTGGTCAACTCCGGAATTGAACAACAGGGCGCAATATTAAAAACTGCCGTTCAGGCCAAATCTGACCTGGTTTACCGGACACTCTACGATTATACATACTGGGACGAACTAATCAATTACATGAACCAGCCCGACACAACCTGGGCAAACAATAATTTATACACGCTTTTCAGCTCATTTCATGTTAATGTTGTCTGGATGTATAACCTCGACCTTAAGGCAGCATTTGAAGAAACCCGTTTTAATTCAGTCGAAATTAAACAGGCACCTGTTTACAAAGGGGTCTTCCCGATGCTTTTCAAGACTAAGTTCATTACATATTATCTCCCTTCTGCACAGGGGTTGCTTGAAATTCATGGGGCTACCATGCATCCCTCCAACGATGAAAGCCGCAACTCACCGCCACAGGGGTATTTTTTTATGGCAAAGGTACTCGACAGCACTTACATTCTTGAACTTGAAAAACTAACCGGTGGGCAAATCACCCTTACAACACAAGCCACCGAAACAGAAAAATTAAAAGGGAATAAAATCACTACCTATTACCCACTCAATGACTGGGAAGGAAAAACCATTGCCTGGCTTGAGTTAAGTCGTGAAAACGACTTTTTAACTGTATTTCAGCGACTCTCAAACATCACCATTTGGTTTTTAGCCATCCTGATTCTGGTAATTCTGGCCATTTTCTTCATCTCGTTCAATATGCTGGTGAAGGTACCTTTGGGGAAAATTTCACAGGCGCTGTTTACCAAAAGCCGTGATGACCGGATGAAGCTGAAAAGCCTGAAAAGTGAATTCAAAACAATAGGTGCACTGATTGATAAGTACTTCGAACAGCAGGAAGCCCTGGAAACAGAAATTGAAATCCGCAAAAAAACCGAAGCACAGAAAGAAAAACTTATCTGGGATCTGGATAGCACCAATCGTGAATTAAAGGATTTTGCATACATCGTCTCGCACGACCTGAAGGCCCCGCTCAGGGCAATCGGGTCCATTTCGCAATGGATTCATGCTGATTACGCCGATAAGCTTGATGAAGACGGCAAAATGCAGCTTGACCTGCTTCTGAGCCGCGTTCACCGCATGCAAAATCTGATTAAAGGAGTGCTTGCCTACTCCAGGGTAACCAGGGCAAAAGAGGAAAAGGAACTGATTGACATGAACAAACTCGTGCGGGAAGCCATAGAAATGGTTGCACCTCCTGCAAAGTTTAAAATAACAACAGACCCAGACCTCCCAACTGTTTCATTTGGCCCGACACGCCTGCTCCAGGTATTTGAAAACCTGATCAGCAATGCAATAAAATACAATGACAAGGAAGAGGGGAAAATAGAAATCCACTGTACCGATGCTGATAAGGCCTGGCTATTTTCAGTTTCCGACAACGGTCCGGGAATTGAGGAGAAATATTTCGAAAAAATATTTCAGATTTTCCAGACCCTGAAGTCAAGGGACGAATTTGAGAGCACCGGGATAGGACTTACGATTGTTAAAAAGATTATTGAAGCGAATGGCGGGATAATTAACGTTAGTTCTGTCCCGTGTGAAGAAACAACCTTTACTTTTACAATTCTAAAATAAACTACCCTTGCTATGATACAGAATAAACCCATTCTGCTGGTTGAAGACGACATGATTGATGCGATGACCGTGAAACGGGCATTGAAAGAGCTTAATGTTATCAACCCTGTGCATACTGTCGAAAACGGTGAAGAAGCTCTTGCCTATCTGCGTAAAAGTGATACAGTGATGCCTGGTATTATCCTGCTCGACCTCAATATGCCACGTATGAACGGGATCGAATTTCTACGCATCGCCAAAAATGACGATAAGCTCAAACAGTTACCGGTGGTAATTCTTACCACATCGCTCGAAGAAGTTGACCGCCTTGATACTTTTAGCCTGGGGGTTGCCGGATACATGGTAAAGCCTGTTGACTACAAACAGTTTGTGGAAGTGGTTAAAGCTATTAAAATGTACTGGTCGCTGAGTGAACTGCCTTAACTAACGGAAAAAATCTGATGGAAAACAAGAGAATAAAAATTCTCTATATTGAAGATGACCTGGTTGACCAGATGGCATTTAAACGCCTGGTCAGGGAGCAGCAAATGCCATACGATTATACGATGGCAAATTCTGTAGCAACAGGGCTTGAAGCTTTCCGAAACGGCAGGTTCGACATTGTAATCTCTGACTTTCTATTAGGAGACGGAACTTCATTTGAATACTTTCCGGAGATTATCCATTCAGGAACACCGGTAATACTGGTTACCGGAACCGGCGATGAAGATGTGGCGGTAAAAGCCATCAAGATGGGGGCCAGCGATTATGTAATTAAGGATGTTGACTTCGGGCACATGAAAGTGCTCCCACTGATCGTTGAAAGTTCATTGCGTAAACAGCAATCGGACGAGAAAATCAAGAAACTCACGATGGCCGTGGAACAAAGTCCCAGCATGCTCATGATATCCGATAAAGAAGGCTATATTGAATATATTAATCCAAGAGTGTCTGAAATAACTGGTTATGTTCTTTCCGATATCAAAGGTACCGACCTTTTTAATCATCACGCAACCCACAATCCAATAGAGATCGTAAAAGAGATTACTGAATCTGTTGCCAAAGGAATTAAATGGCAGGGGAATACCTGTCATGCCCGCAAATCGGGGGAGCTTTTCTGGGAATCAACCACCATATCACCCATTTACGATAATGATGGCCATTTAACCGGATACATTAAAGTTGCCGAAGATATAACCGAGAAAAGAAAAGCAGAAGATGCCATTAAAAAATACTCGGAAGAGCTGCGTGAGAGCAATGCCAGTAAAGACAAGATGTTTTCGATTATTGCCCATGACCTGCGCACCCCTTTTAATGGTTTGCTGGCTTTTTCTGATATTCTTTCCAATGATTATGATTCACTTACCCGTGAGGAAGTGCAGGAATATATTGAAGTTATCAGGGATTTGAGCCAGAATACCTTTAACCTGCTTGAAAAATTACTCCAGTGGTCGAGGTTGCAAACCGGAAGAATGGAGTTTAAACCGGTAAAAATACCCTTTCAGGAAATTGCCGGCAATGTAATAAGCCTACTGAAAGCCAATGCCATCGGGAAAGTGATTCAACTTTCGGCCAACATTGAGGAAGGGCTCACAGTTTACGGTGACTCCAATATGCTGAATGCTGTAACCCGCAACCTGGCCTCAAACGCCATTAAGTTCACACCTGAGAATGGTACGGTAAACATAACCGCTCATACGTTGTCAGGCAATATCGCAGAAATTACAGTCGCAGACACCGGTGTCGGAATAAATAGTGAAGATTTACTGAAGCTTTTCAGGGTTGAAACCCAGCATTCCACAAAGGGAACCAAAGGAGAAACCGGCACAGGTCTCGGACTTCTGCTCTGCAAGGAGTTTATAGAACGCAACGGGGGCAAAATCCGTGTTGAAAGTGAGCCCGGAAAAGGAAGCCGGTTTATTTTCACCCTGCCGCTGGCAAATCAGGAGCAAATAGCCTGACTATCCCCTTTTTCAAACAGTTTTTTTACCATAATTATTCCTGTTTTCATCCGGATTAACCCTGCCCGGGCCATAAAAATATCAGCAATGATCAGTTATAGCAATATATTTATATATTTGCATACGTAAACTATCAATCACAAACGCCCGACCTACGAGCCTTTAAATTCTTAACGTTATTTTAACAAAACAGGTGTTTTGTTGTTATAAATTGGTCAAGTCAGAAAATGCCCTGATCATTTAAAGGCTGTTTCATTGATTTATAATATATGATAAAAAAAGTTCTTGTTGCCAATCGTGGTGAAATTGCAATCCGGATCATGCGATCATGCCGCGAAATGGGCATTCCCACTGTTGCTGTATTCTCTGATGCCGACCGTTCGGCCATGCACGTGCGCTATGCCGATGAAGCTTATAACATTGGCCCGGCCCCCTCGGTTGATAGTTATCTGAACATCGACCGCATCATCGAAGCCGCTAAAAAATCGAAGGCCGACGCTATTCATCCCGGTTATGGCTTCCTTTCGGAAAATGCTTCCTTTTCGGAACGCTGCAAGCAGGAAGGCATTGAGTTTATTGGCCCCAATCCGGATGCTATCCGCCAGATGGGCGATAAGATTACAGCCCGGAAAACCATGATCGCCGCCGGCGTTCCGGTTGTTCCTGGTACGGTTGAAAAGATCGTTGACTACAATGAAGCCCTGAAAACCATTCGTGAAATCGGCCTCCCGGTAATGATCAAGGCTTCGGCAGGCGGCGGTGGCAAAGGAATGCGCCTGGTAAAGAAGGAAGAAGAAATTGAAGGCGCGCTCCGTGGTGCGCGTTCCGAAGCAAAATCGGCTTTCGGTGACGATGCAGTTTACATTGAAAAATACATCGAGTCGCCCCACCACATTGAATTCCAGATACTGGCCGACAAACACGGCAATGCCCTCCACCTCTTCGAGCGCGAATGTTCAGTTCAACGCCGTCACCAGAAGGTGGTGGAAGAAACCCCTTCGCCGCTGATTACCCCCAAAGTGCGGGCCGAAATGGGCGCCCATGCCGTGGCAGCAGCAAAAGCAGCCAAATATCACGGAGCCGGAACCATCGAATTTATTGTTGACGATAACCTGAAATACTACTTCCTGGAAATGAACACCCGCCTTCAGGTAGAGCATCCGATCACCGAACGGGTGGTAGGTGTTGACCTGGTAAAGGAAATGATCAACATTGCAAACGGATTTGAACTGCCTTTCAAACAGGAAGATCTGAGTCAAAACGGACACGCCATCGAGTGCCGGATTTATGCCGAAGACCCCGACCGCAATTTTATGCCGAGTCCCGGTACCCTCAGGCACATTACAGAACCTCTAGGGCTGGGTGTGCGCCACGATGGTTATGTTTACGAAGGCTATACCATCCCCATTTATTACGATCCCATGATCTCCAAACTGATTGTCTGGGCTAAAAACAGGGATGAAGCCATCGACCGTATGCGCCGTGCGTTGCATGAGTACAAAATCACCGGTGTAAAAACTTCAATTCCCTTCCTGGCACGCATTATGGAAGCACCTGCTTTCCGCTCTGGTAAATACAACACCCACTTTATCGAGGATAATAAAGATTTTCTCTTCAGCCCACACGAATGTGACGGCGTGTGTGAAGATATAGCACTCATTGCCGCCTTCCTGGAGCATACCACTAAACTTGAAAAGATAAAATCCAACGATACCGCTGGTAAACTTGTTGCCAGTCGCTGGAAAGACCCGCAACGCGTGGCATATATTTAAACACATTATTATGGCATTTGAAATAAACATTGACGGACGAACTGCAAACGTTACCGAGCTGAAACGCAATGGCAACCTGTTAACCGTTCAGGTAGATGATGATGTATATGAAATTGACGCTTTAAAGGTTGGTGAAGGCATATACTCGATCATCTATAAAGGCAGATCTTACAACATCGAAATGATCGAAAACGGGTCACCAAGGCATTATACAGTGAACTCATTCCACAACATTTACGAGGTGGAAGTCATTGATGCTCAAACCCGTTACAGACTGAGTCGTTCAAAAGGCGATTCGGCAGATAGCGGCAATACCATTATTTCACCCATGCCTGGCAAAGTGGTGAAAATACCGGTAAAAGTTGGCGAAACCGTTGAAGCAGGTCAGACCCTCATTATCGTTTCAGCCATGAAGATGGAAAGCGAATTTAAGGCCAAAAAGGCTGGTACGGTCAAATCAATTCACGTCGCAGAAGGCGATACCATTGATGCGAACAAGGTGCTGGTCGTTGTGGAACCTCTGGTTGAATAAATTCACCTAAGTTTGAAATTTCTAATATCTAATTTCTAATGTCTAATCGATACGTTGGGGGAAATCTGTCTTTAATGAAAATGCCTTTACTAAAACTACTCAGCCACCAACTAGTAAAACTCTAATTTCTAATTTCTAATTTCTAATTTCTAATGTCTAATCGATACTTTGGATGAAATCTGGCTTTAATTAGAATGTCTGTGCTGCAAATATTAGCCACCAGCTATTGAAACATTGAAACATTGTAACTCTGTAACTCTGAAACACTTTATTGTTTTTTTTGCCAACTGCCAACTGCCAACTGCCAACTTAACTCTCGAATCTTTGAATCTTTGAATCTTTGAATCTTGAATCTTGAATCTTTGAATTCTTGAATCTTTGAATTCTTGAATCTTTGAATTCTTGAATCTTTGAATTCTTGAATCTTTGAATTCTTGAATCTTTGAATATTTGAACCCTGAAACATTGTAACATTGTAACTCTTTAACATTGTAACTCTGAAACACTTTATTGTTTTTTTGCCAACTGCCAACTTAACCCTTGAACCCTTGAACTCTTGAACTCTTGAACTCTTGAACCTTTGAACCCTTGAACCTTTGAACCCTTGAACCATTGAACCCTTGAACCTTTGAACCATTACACTTGATTTTATGTCAAATCTGGATGAAATTTACCGCAAACTTGAAGAGCGCAACCACCAGGCTGAACTGGGTGGCGGGCAGGAACGTATTGACAAACTGCACCGAACCGGGCGCAAAACCGCCCGTGAACGCATCGAAATGTTACTCGATCCGGGTACTTTCGTAGAGTTCGACCGTTTTGTGGTACACCGTGCCCGTGACTTTGATATGGAAAAGACCCTGATTTCAGGTGACGGAGTGGTTAGTGGTCATGGAAAGATCGATGGTCGGCTGGTTTATGTTTTTGCACAGGACTTCACCGTCTTTGGCGGAACCCTTAGCCGTGCCAATGCCGATAAAGTAATCAAAATCATGGATCTGGCCCTAAAGATGGGCGCCCCGGTAATCGGACTGAACGACTCGGGCGGTGCACGCATCCAGGAAGGCGTAGAAAGTCTTGCCGGCTATGCCGACATTTTTTATCGCAACGTGATGAGCAGCGGTGTCATTCCCCAGATATCAGCCATCCTTGGCGCCTGTGCCGGTGGAGCTGTTTATAGCCCGGCTATTACCGATTTTATCCTGATGACCAAAGACACCAGTTACATGTTTGTAACCGGACCTGACGTGATCAAAACAGTGACCCACGAAGAGGTTACAAAAGAAGAACTTGGCGGTGCCATGACGCACAATGCCAAAAGCGGTGTGGCCCATCTGATTGCCGACGACGACGAACAGGCCATGATGATGATCCGCGAACTGATGAGCTTCCTGCCTTCCAACAATATGGAAGAGCCCCCGCGCATCAAATCAACCGACGACCCTAACCGTGAGGATGAAAAGTTGCAGGCGATCGTGCCCTTCGACCCCAACAAGCCCTACGATATGACTGAAATCATTCATAGTGTGGTCGATGATGGCAACTTTATGCAGATTATGCCCCACTATGCCCAGAATATGCTCACCGGTTTCGGCCGCCTGGATGGAAAGCCTGTTGGCATTGTCGCCAATCAGCCGGCATTTCTGGCCGGAGTGCTCGATATTAACAGCTCCATAAAAGCAGCCCGTTTTGTGCGCTTCTGCGACGCTTTCAACATTCCACTTATCACTTTCGTGGATGTGCCGGGCTTTCTCCCCGGAACCGCCCAGGAATTCGGGGGTATTATCAAGCACGGGGCCAAGCTGCTCTATGCCTTCGCCGAAGCCACCGTGGCCAAAATCACCGTTATCACCCGCAAAGCCTATGGTGGCGCTTATGATGTGATGTCGAGCAAGCACATTGGTTCCGATGTCAACTACGCCTGGCCTACAGCTGAAATCGCGGTGATGGGTGCTGAAGGTGCTGTTAACATTATTTTCCGCGACAAACTAACCGACGAAAGCAGGGCCCAGGCCGTTAAAGAATACCGTGAGGTTTTTGCCAGCCCATACAAGGCTGCCGAGCAGGGCTATATTGATGAGATTATCTACCCTAAAATTACCCGTCGTAAACTGATACAGGCACTCGAAATGTGCAGTAGCAAGCGTAAGACAAATCCGATAAGAAAACATGGGAATATACCCCTCTAGTGATCGACAATTTCTAATTTCTAATTTCTAATTTCTAATTTCGGACCTGCCCGACTGACCAACGCATTTTAATTTCGGATTTCAGATTTTGGATTTCGGATCAGCCCGACTGACCAATGAAATGTTAATTTCGGATTTCGGACCTGCCCGACTGACCAACCCAATCTTATCTGAGAAGCAATTATTAGTCGGTCAGGCGGGAATTGAATAATTGCTTTTCTTCGGTCTGGCGGGAAACATTTGAACACCTGAATAATGATGATTTTTTTTGTTTCATTTCTATAATGCACTATATTTGCTGCACAACAGAAACAAAATAGCATGAATTTTTTGGAATTCAGGGGTAAGTTATTCGAGCTGGCCTGCTTCAACATCGATCAGGTTTATGCCTGGATGCCCGGTTTCGACCGGAACAACCTCTCCAGATGGACAAAAAAAGGATTGCTGATTCGGTTAAGGCAGGGCTACTATGCATTCCCTGAATACAAAAGCAAAGCTGATTTTGCGCTGTATTTCGCCAATCGCATTTACCGACCTTCAGCCATCAGTCTGCACACAGCTTTGTCATTCTATGGGTTAATTCCCGAAGCAGTGGTTCAAATAACCTCCGTCACTCCTTTAAAAACTACCTCTTTCGCCAATCCATTCGCTGAATATTCATATAAAACTATAAAACAGGAGCTGATGTTCGGGTACGCATTAAAGCCATTGGAGGGCGGAAGGGCAATGCAGATAGCCAGTCCTGAAAAAGCACTTCTCGACCTGCTCTACCTTTATCCCGGGTACAACAGTGCTAACGACATGGAAGCTCTGCGGCTGGATGAAGATTTTCTTCAACATAACCTTAACAAGGATTTGCTGATGGAATATGCCTTTCGGTTTAAGAATAAAGCACTTGAGCACCGGGTTCAATTGCTTTTTATCTCGTATAGCCTATGATACAGATAGAGGCAATCAGAAACTTTTTTCCGTCGGTATTACATGAAAATGCGCTGTTTGATAAGTATTTACTGAAGGAGTATATTCAACTCCTGATTCTCGATTATTTGTCATCAACACCTTATATCCGTAAAATTTCTTTTATTGGTGGCACAAGTATCAGATTGATTAAAGGCATAGACCGCTTCTCGGAAGATCTTGACTTCGATTGCAAAGTGCTCTCAAAAGAAGAGTTTACCGGGATGACTGATGATATCCTGAAATTTCTTCTTCACAATGGGTTACCTGCTGAACTGAAAGTGCGTGAAAACCCAAAACTCAAAGCTTTCCGGAGTAATATTTATTTTCCCGGGCTTCTTTTCGGATTGGGATTGACCGGCCACCGGGAAGAGCGGTTCCTGATCAAGATTGAGAGTCAGGACCAGTTGGTAGATTACAAGCCTGAGCTGATCAATATAAAAGGATGCGGATTCTTTTTTCCTATGCCTGCACCACCTGTGGAGGTGCTTTGTTCGATGAAGATTTCAGCAATGCTCAACAGACAGAAAGGACGCGATTTTTATGATGTCCTCTTTCTACTTCAGCAAACCATGCCCGACTTCACATTCCTTAAAGTGCGCTGCGGAATAGCCAATATGGATGAGCTTAAACAGGCTGCATCTGAAATGTTCAAAACAGTTGATCTGCAAAGTAAAATGAAAGATTTTGAACATCTGCTTTTTAATAAAAAAAACAGTTCCAGGATACTCCATGCTGCAGCATTCTTCAATACATTATAAGATTTTAAATTCAGTTAAATAACAACCTTCAGCTACTGAATGTATGTTACCGGATGGTTTCGTTCCGATAGCTATCAGAATCGCTCAACCAGCGGTTTGGACCTGCCCGACTGACCAACACATTTTAATTTCGGATTTCAGATTTTGGATTTCGGATCAGCCCGACTGACCAATGAAATGTTAATTTTGGATTTCGGACCTGCCCGACTGACCAACATAAGATTATTGAGAAGCAATTATTAGTCGGTCAGGTGGGTTTCGGATTTCAGATTTCGGACTTATTACCTCCGATTTCTTACTTCTTACCTTGGTCCCTGAGCTCTTGGTTGGTGAGCTTTCGGTTGGTGAGCCTGTCTGCCTGTGCATACCCGGTTTAGATGCACCTTAGAGGCAAACAGGCAGGCTTTTCGTCGAACCATTGTAGAACCATGTCGAATCATGTCGAACCACTCGAAGGGCTTCAAATCTTCGAATCATCAAATCCCGCCAAAGACGGATAGGCAGTTAAAAAAAGCTACACAGTGTTTCACAGTGTTAAGCACAGAGTCGCACAGTTTAATGCATATTCAAATTTGAAAATCAAAAACAATTTGAAAATTTCTAATTTGGCCACTATCTCCGTCAATATTCAAAATTATTCTTCTAACATGATCACCAGAATTTTTGAATTTTGAATTTTTGAATCTCTGAATCTTGAATCTTGAATTTATTGAATTTTGAATCCTCGAATCATCAAATCCCGCCAAAGGCGAACACTGGGAAGTGCAAAAGTAAAGAAAATGAGTAGTGAGCTTAGATAATGTATTTTTTGAAACTGGCCGGAAAGATGGTGGAATAAATGAGCGGATAAATGAGCGGATAAAAGACTTATCAGAAACCGAAAAGAAAGTGTATCTATTGTTACATGAGAGGTCTGAAAGTACTCAAACGATCATCGCGGATAAACTTAACTTTTCAGAGAAGTATGTAAGAAAGGTTATTAAAAACCTCAAAGACAAGCAGTTTATAAAAAGAATAGGCTCAAGTAAAAATGGCTATTGGGAGGTTTTTGAATTTTGAATTTTTGTCCCGCACGTGCGGGATTGAATTTTTGATTTTTGAATTTTTGATTTTTGAATTTCTTTAATCACCGAATCACCGAATCTTTTGAACGCTTGACAATTATTTTGTATCTTTGATCAATAAAAAGGGGATAGCCATGATTGACATACACATATTACCGCAAAAGGCACAAGCTGAACTGATTGATTTTTATTAGTTTCTGATTGAACGGTATGTTTCATCAAAAAGGAAAAAGAACTTTAAATCCATTTCTAACGATAATCAAGTCAGTACTTTCTTCGATCAATTCAATATTGACCTGACGGATTTTAAATTTAATCGCAGCGAATTGTATGAACGATAAGCCTACGCTCGATACTAATATATTGATCTATGCTTTTGGGCATCAGGATGAAAATTTGAGTCTAAATCTCTCAAATCTTCAAATTCTTAAATCTTGAATCTTGAATTTTTGAATATCACAATTAAAAAAGTTGGCAGTTGGCAAAAGGCTGTTGGCAAAAAAGCAATCAATCAATCAATGAATTTTTGAATCTTTGAATCTTTGAATTTTGAATTTTGAATCCTTGCATTAACTATCTTTGTGTAAACAACATAATTCCGGTAATGAATTCTCCTGAAATTAAGGCTTTTATTCGTCAACACAGTAACCTGTTTTGGTCTATACCCGCGGATAAAAAGGAAGAAATCAGTCATGAATTACTTGTTGAAACCATTTTTAACTATGGTAATTTGAACGATGTCAGGCAATTGATCATGATAATGGGAATTGAACGATTGTCTGATATATTTTCCGGTATTAAAGGACGGAAAAAACTAAACTATTATCCGGAAATGTACCATTTCTATAGTGTCCTGATTAATAAATATGCACACTCAGATATTTAATCCGGACCAGGTAGGGCTTTTACCGCTGGTCAGGCAATTCAAAAGAGAGTTTTACCTGGTTGGTGGGACGGCCATTGCCTTATATCTCGGACATAGGCGATCAATTGATTTTGATCTGTTTAAATTTAGCCCTTTAAAACCGTTAAAAATAATCGGAACGATCTCTGATTATGAGCTTCCGTATGTAATTACAAGGAGGGTAACCGAACAATTGAATGTTACAATTAATGATGTGAAATTCACTTTTTTTCAATACCCTTTTAAAATCAGTGCCACTCAAAAACTGGGAGATATCATTTGTTTGCCAGACTTAATAGACCTGTCCGCGATGAAAGCTTATGCATTAGGCCGCAGATCAAAATGGAAAGATTACGTTGATC
Source organism: Bacteroidales bacterium (assembly GCA_038317155.1). Classification (GTDB taxonomy): domain Bacteria; phylum Bacteroidota; class Bacteroidia; order Bacteroidales; family Lentimicrobiaceae; genus Lentimicrobium. The sequence goes on along the minus strand of JBBQBC010000093.1, from coordinate 131 downwards.
TTTATTTTATTTTGAACGGACATTTAAACGTCAAACAAATAAGCGACAGGACTTCTGAACTGTTCGGAGAGTTATTTTCAGAAAAGCAATTCAGGGCACAGTTATGTTATTTTGATGATGTTGATTATTCT
>JBBQBC010000092.1:0-14100 GCA_038317155.1 Bacteroidales bacterium | reverse complement strand
GGTTTTTTAATTGTGCGGATAAGGAGACTCGAACTCCTACGCCTCTCGGCACCAGATCCTAAGTCTGGCGCGGCTACCAATTACGCCATATCCGCAGAAGGAGGTGCAAAGATAGAAATTTTTAATTTTCAGGGATCAATTATTATTCAAAGGTTTCGTTTCTTTGAAAACATTTTGTTCAAAAGGCTGTTAATTACTCATAACATCTGATAATCAATTATTTAATCACATTTAACAAACCTAATAAATTGAAAATGAAAACAATAATAACTTTTCTGGTAACAATCCTTGCCCTCACAACCTTGCAGGCACAGGAAGCTTTTCAGCATGCCCGGCTTACAAAATTGTGGGAAATAAACGATGGTCTGAAAACAACCGAATCTGTACTTTACGATCAAGCCGGCAAGGTGCTGTATGTTTCAAACATCAACGAAAATCCATGGCAGAAGGATAACAACGGCTATATTTCAAAAATCGGCCTGGATGGAAAAATGATTACTGCCAAATGGGCTACCGGCCTCAGTGCCCCTAAAGGAATGGGCATTACCAATGGAAAACTTTATGTCACCAACATCGACGAAGTGGCTGAGTTTGACCTTGCAAGTGGTTCTTTACTAAAACGTTATACCCACCCAAGGGCGGTTAACCTCAACGACATCGCGGTAAGTCGCGAAGGGGTCGTCTATGTTTCAGACAGTAAGGGTGATTGCCTCTTTTACCTGCAGGGGGGTAAACTTGAGGTACTTTCCGATTCTCCGGAAGTGAAAGCAAGCAATGGCCTTTTTGTCAAAAACGACCTGCTTCTCTGCGGCCAGAAAAACAGGATAGCAGCTTTTAACCTGAAAACAAAGGAAGTCAGCACTTTTATTGATAATACCGGTGGTATCGATGGAATTGAAGCCTCCAGCAACAAAACCTACCTGATATCCGATTGGATGGGTCATGTTTATATGGCAGAACCTGGCAAAGAGAAAATGCTGCTGCTCGATACAACTCATTCAAAAGTAAATGCAGCCGACATCGGCTATAATAATTCGGAAGGCATTCTGTATGTGCCGACTTTTTTTAACGATGGGGTGGTTGCTTACAAGTTGGATTGAAAAAGGATTAGCTGATTAGCTGATTAGCAGATTAGCGGATTAGTGGATTGCGGATTGCGGATTATGGATTGCGGATTTTTCAATACTCACTATTTACTATTGACTTCGGTCCCTGAGCCTGTCTGCCTGTGAAAACTCTGTTTAGATGCACTTTGTTGGCATACAGGCAGGCTCTTGTCGAAGGGCTGACTTCAGACTTCGGACTTCTATCTTCTGACTTCAGACCTCTGACCTCTGACTTCTGACTTCCTACTTCTTACTTCTTACTTCTTACTTCTTACTTCCGGCTTCGGCTTCACGCAAATTTAAAAGTACCTAAATATGAAAAAACTTCAAGTGTTTATATCAGTAATTATCCTGATCCTCTTGATTGGTTGTTCGAAAAAATCTGAAAGCCAGCTATTTATAGGATCAACAGCAATAGACACCTCCACCCTTATCTCGGGGCTCAACACACCCTGGGAGATTTTGTGGGGACCCGATAATCACATCTGGTTTACCGAAAGGGCGGGCAGCGTTAGCCGTTTGAATCCCGAAACAGGGGAAAATCAACTGATTATGACCATTCCCGAAGTTTATGAATTTGGTGAAGCTGGGTTGCTCGGTATGGCACTGCATCCCAACTTTGCCACCGAACCTTATGTTTACCTTGTTTACAATTATCTTTCAGGTGACCTTATCAGGGAGCGTCTGGTCAGGTATACGTGGGATGGCACTACACTGACCCAACCGGAAATCCTGATTGATAATTTACCCGGCAATTCCTACCACAATGGTTCGAGGCTGCTGTTTGGCCCGGATGAAAAGCTATATATGTCGACCGGTGATGCGGGTAATCTGAACAGTCCCCAGAGTATGAACTCACTGATGGGAAAAATACTGAGAATAAACCCCGATGGATCGGTTCCCGTTGACAACCCCACATCCGGCAGCTATATATATACTTTAGGACATCGCAACAGCCAGGGTATGGTGTTTTCTCCACAAGGCAAATTATATGGTTCAGAACACGGCCCCAGCACCGATGATGAGCTTAACCTGATCGAAAGCGGGAGAAACTACGGCTGGCCAACTGTTGCCGGGTTCTGCGACCTGCCTGCTGAAATTGATTTCTGTAATACCAATAACGTTAGAGAGCCCCTCGCAGCATGGACTCCAACCCTTGCAGTGGCTGGAATTGATTATTATAACCAACCAGCTATTCCGGAATGGCAAAACTGCCTGCTGATGACTTCGCTGAAAGCAGGTAAACTGGTAAGCCTGAAACTTAGCCCGGATGGATTATCGGTAACAGAACAGTCCGAATGGTTTGTCAATCATTATGGCCGCTTACGCGACATTTGCATTTCTCCGGATGGCCGTGTTTTCCTCGCTGTAAGCAACCGCGACGGCCGGGGCACACCCAGGCCAGGTGATGACCGGATTATGGAAATAAAGGCCGTTGGTTCTACCGGCTTTTCAAACAGGCCGGATAGTAACAGCAGTATTAAAATCATCCCTAACCCGGTAAATAGTGAAACGGTAGTCCAGATCAGTAATAACTATATCGGATCGGGTTTTAGGATAGTAAACACAACCGGCCAAATCGTGGCAGATGGCCTGATCAGCCAGACACCCTTTAAACTTGAAACAGACCGCCTCAAACCGGGCTATTATATTCTTCACATAAACGGGGCTACAAATCCGGTTACCACAAAATTCATCGTATTATAATACGCACTTAAAAACTGAAAGGGCGAATTATCGCCCCTTCTGTAACTAAATTACCAGATTCTTATAGTGCTTTCAGGGCAGATTCATAGTCGGGTTCCTGAACTATCTCAGGCACCTGCTCAGTATATTGTACTATCCCGTTTTCATCCAGAACAACCACTGCGCGTGAAAGCAATCCTGCCATAGGACCATCAGCAATCGTAACTCTATAGTCCTTGCCGAATGATCCGTCCCTGAAATCAGAGGCTGAAACAACATTCTGCAAACCTTCCGCTACACAGAACCGGCTGTGGGCAAAAGGCAGGTCTTTGGATACACAAACGACAACCGTGTTTTCAAGTTTTGAAGCTTCAGCGTTGAATTTCCTCACCGAAGCGGCGCAAACACCTGTATCAATGCTTGGAAAAATGTTGAGTACCACCTTCTTTCCTTTAAGATCGGCCAGCGTAAGCAGACTGAGGTCGGATTTAACAAGTTTAAAATCAGGAGCTTTTTCTCCCTTAGCCGGTAAACTGCCGGTTGTGTTGATTGGGTTCCCTTTCAGGGTAATTGATGCCATAATTGTTATTTATTAGTGATTATTAGGGTTATTAAATTATTGATTTCAAGTAACAATAAATCATTTTATTAGTGGTCTGAGTTGCAGTTTTCATCGGATAAAATATTGCCGGTTATCAGCTATCCGCATTATTTAACTGCAACTTTCTGACTGACTGAGTTATAAATAACCTCCTGAATCCTGGTTCTGACATTCATTTGTGTTATTTTATTATTGCCGGCATCAGGATTAATCCGGTTGCTCAGAAACACATAAACCAATCCGGTTTCCGGGTCGGCCCAGGCATAGGTTCCGGTAAAACCAGTGTGACCAAAACTCACTGACGATGCCAGATCACACGTTGGCCCAGGCTCCCCTTTGGGTGCAGGTTTATCGAACCCCAGCCCTCTTCTGTTTTTGTTTTCAGGAAACTGAACTTTTGTAAAATCAGCTATCACTGTTGAATCAAGCAACACCTCTCCTCCATACATTCCATTTTGCAACAACATTTGCATGATAACCGCTACATCGAGTGCATCTGCAAAAAGCCCTGCATGACCCGATGCCCCACCCATCATGGCGGCAGTGGGATCGTGTACATCACCATGCACCAATTGTTTTCTGAATACAGTGTCATTTTCCGTTGGGGCTATCCGACTGATGCTAAACCGGTCACGTGGATAGTAACCCAAGGTTGCCAGTCCCAGTTTATCGTAAAAGTTGTGTTTTACATAACTACTCAAAGGCTGGTCGGTAATTTGAGAAATTGCCTCTGAGAGAAGAATAAAACCCAGGTCGCTGTATTTATACTCCTTCTTCTTAAGCAAGGGAGAGGCTATTATGGAATCAATTACATATTTAGGCCAGTCAGTTGACAGATAAAAAGCGTCGGCAACACGCACCGGAAATGCCAGGCTAAAATGCCGGGCAATAAATGATGAATCCTGCTGATTTCCATCCAATAGCCTTTTGTAAAAAGGAATATATGGTTGCAGCCCGGCCTGATGCGCCATTATTTCACGGATGGTGAGGAGTGATTTGTTGCTTTCTTTCAATACATCCATATACAGGCTTAACCTTTCATCGGGATCAATCACCCCTTCTCCCGTTAATTTCATGGTAGCCAGGGTTGTTGAAAGTATTTTGGTCAAAGAGGCCAGATCATACAAATCATCATTCTTTACAGGTATTAAATTTTCATAAGCCTGACTCCCGAAAGCCTTGCGGTAAACAACCTTGCCATTGTGTGCTACCAAAACCTGGGCTCCAGGAAATACGCCTGATCCGATGCTCTCATTGACAATGGTATCAATGGCCGATAATTCACCGGAATCAAGCATCGCTTCTTCTGGCAATCCAAAAGAGAAACGGATGACATTATTTCGCTCAATTCCAAAGCCACTTTTATAGCTGCTACCCGCAGTTACAGGCAACCTGCCGGAGAGTGGAATTGCTCCGAAAATGGCCTGAGCAGTCAGTTCCTGCATCACCGCATTATCCTGATAACTGACCAGAATTGCAGCCATACTGGCGGTTTTATTAAAAGAAGACAGCGCATAAGGACTGGTGAAAACATTGAGAATCAATGGAATTCGAATACTGAGTGTATCAATAAAAGATGCGGCAAAACGGTTGATTCCAAAGTTTTTCTGGGGCAGATCACTTGTTTTTACAAATCCTGCTATCACCAGGTCGTAGGATGCAAGCAGCCTGCTAACAGAATCGCACGCTCTCTGCGTAGGTTCCTTTGGTAGGTTGAAATGAGAAACCGGTGCATATGCGGAAAGCATTTGCTGAAAAGGAGTTACAAGTGTTTCCCCGATGATCAAACTGGCAATTTTAAGCGTATCAAGCGATTTTAATGGAATCAAATTTTGAGGATCTGATAAAAGTGTGATGGCTTCAGCATTGGATTTTCGGGTAATAACCGATGCCTTGATGGAATTAATATCGTTGGTCAGTCCTTCGGTCCTGACTATGCCGACTTTTGAAAGGCCTGATTCAAATTTCCATTGCAGCACCCTACGGCATTTTTCATCAATCAGTTCAGCGGAAATAAAACCACTGTCAATTGCCCTTCGGATATTTAAAACTGCTTTCCGGGCATCGACCGGCAACAAAAGAATATCGTTGCCTGCTTTAAGCGCATCCACTTCAACCATTCCAGGGTTTGAAAAATCAGTCAGTCCCTTCATATCCATACCATCGGTAATCACCATTCCGCTGAAACCCATCTCCTGACGTAGCAAATTATTGATTATCAAAGGAGAAAGTGTGGCAATCGCGTTGTTTCCGGAGTCAAGTGCTGGTATAGTCAGGTGGGAAACCATAATGCCTTTGACTCCGTGATCAATCAGATACCTGAACGGGAACAGTTCAACTGAATCGAGTTCGGCCCGGCTTTTATTGATTACGGGCAATGTATAGTGTGAATCCGTGCCTGTATCCCCGTGTCCGGGAAAGTGCTTTGCAACCGCAATCAGGCCATTGTCCTGCATCCCTTTCATATACCATCCTGCTTTGGTAGCAACGCTGATCCTGTTTTCCCCAAAAGACCTGGCGTTGATAACCGGATTCAAGGGATTGTTGTTGACATCGGCAACCGGTGCAAAGTTTATTTGAACGCCTAACCGCTTGAGTTGACGGGCAATCTCAGCACCCATTTCATAAATTAGTGTATCATTTCTGATTGCCCCCAGTGTCATCGGTTTGGGGAACCAGTCAACACTATCCAGTCGCATACCTGCCCCCCACTCACCATCAATTGCCACAAAAAGCGGAGTGCATGCCGCAGACTGTAGTTTGTTGGTTACGATTGCTTGCCGGACCGGACCACCCTGAAAGAAACAGACCCCACCTATGTTGAGTTCCAATACCAGGTTTTCAAGTTCCTTTACATAGGTTGTATCGCGGTTGGAGTATGCTCTCACCATCAGCAACTGGGCAATTCGTTCATCTGGTGATAAACTGGTAAACACAGAATCAACCCACATCTGCGAATGACTGGTTGGGACCTCTTGTGAAAAACTATTAGTCCGGAAGATCAGAATTATTGAAGATATTATTAAAATCAGTCTTAAAAGGCCGGTAATTCGTGTCATAAATGAGTAAAATACTGAGTTAAAGTCCGTATAAAAGAACTGCTTCAAAGGTAGTATGAAGCTTTTAATAGTTTTAATTTTTATCAACAAATATTGGCTTCTGTTAAAAAAGCCATATTTTTGACACAAAATGCAGGCTAACGAATCCGGAAAAAGTTTGCATTCAATTCAATACCAGTTCTTGTCACAATGCAAGAACCTGTCGGACAATTACTAAGCTTAAAATAAAGGAGAAGAACCTATTTCATAACTTTTGGGAGAAAAGGTGAATAAGCATCAGAAAATTTGACAATCCACCATACAATAAAACAATAAAAAAAACGTCTGTAATTCATATACACCAAAAGCAACCCGGATGATTCGAAAACTCCTGCTATGTTTGATGCTTGTCCCTTTTTTCGTTTCAGCGCAAACAGGGCCGGTACAACCAAAGGTCGAGCCTTTGAGCAGGATTCTCTTTGTGTTCGATGGATCGCAAAGCATGATGGGTAAATGGCAGAGTGATGTTAAAATAAATATTGCCAAAAAGCTGATGAGTAACCTGCTCGACAGCCTGAAAACCTACAAAAATTTGCAGGTTGCCCTTCGTGTTTACGGGCATCAGAAACAATACCCCCCGGCAGATTGCAACGATACTAAACTGGAAGTTCCTTTTAATGACAATAATTTTGATCTGGTTAAAAACCGCATACTCAGCCTTACGCCTAAAGGTACCACTCCCCTTGCATTTGCACTTGAACAGGCGGCCGGAGATTTTCCACCTTGCAATAACTGCAGAAATATCATCATTCTGATTACCGATGGTATCGAGGAATGCTCAGGCGACCCCTGCGCAGCATCCCTGTTTCTTCAGAAAAACAGCATCAGCATGAAACCATTCATTATTGGTATCGGCCGCGATTTCGAGAATGCTTTCAACTGTGTAGGCACCTATTTTGATGCTGCCAGTGAAATTTCATTCCAAAAAGCATTAAATACAGTAATAAGTCAGGCCCTGCACTCTACAACCTTGCAGGTTAATCTACTGGATATCAATAATAAAGCCACTGAGTCAAATGTAAATATGACCTTCTACGACCGGGTGAATGGTAAATTTAAATACAACTTTATTCATACCCTGAACAACCGTGGACTGCCTGACACCCTGGTTCTTGACCCGCTGATCACCTACGACCTGATTGTGAACACCCTACCCCCGACAGGAATCGAAAACATTAGTCTTGTTCCGGGAACTCATGTGACAGTTTCAATCAGCGCACCCCAGGGGAATTTAAATCTAAAAATGGGAGCAAACGAGCGAATTGTAAAAAATCTTCAAACAATTGTGCGTCAGCATGGTAAACAGGAAACCATCAACGTGCAAACCTTTGGTGATAATAAAAGGTACCTCTGCGGAAGCTATGATCTTGAGATTCTGACTTTACCCAGGCTATATATTGATGATGTAAGGATTTTTCAAAGCCAAACCACCACCATTGACATACCACTGCCCGGAATCGTTGTATTGCGAAAAAGCGTAAATGGTTACGGCAGTCTCTACCTGGAAAAGAATGATTCCCTGGAGTGGATTTATGACCTGAGAGAGACTATTCTTCAGGAAACATTGGTATTGCAACCCGGGAACTATCGGGTTGTGTACCGATCAAAAAGTGCTCAAAGAGCGATGTACACGATTGAAAGCTCCTTTACCATTCTCTCTGGCGGAACCAGCAATGTCAATCTGTTCTCATACTGAAACTTCGTTTCAATAAAAATCAGACTTTCAGCAATTATATGTTTTAAAGAATGCTAATCAGGTTGCCGTTAAAAAGGGTTATCTGCTTTCTGAAAAACTAATAACTGATATCATAAAAAATTAGAGTTTAGAATCAATTCCTTTTAAATCAATGATTTAATATATATGTATTGATATATATCAATTGGGATTGGCAAAATATCAACTTTAAACACACTTTAATTCACCTAATCTCCGGCATAATCTAAAATCAATAAAACTATCTTGCGATTTCGTTTGGAGCAACAGGCAAGAGCAGAAAAAACTTTGTTACTGACTTATTTACCTGTATATAATAACAATGACTTACGATTTATGACCTAACTATTGAAAATTTTCTGATAATGAACATCACGAGCGTATCGGAATTGCGAATTCAGGCTGAATGTTACAGAATTCTTGCCCTGTTTTATAATCAACCTCAGGGCGGGGTTCATAACAATAAGAAAATGCATGAATCGGTTGTAAAATCCGCAGGGTTGCTGAATCCAAAAGCACTTGAAGTTTCGAAAAAACTCAGGATGACAGGAATTCACCAGAATATTGAGGATTTATCAACTGAATATTTCAGATTGTTTGAAAACCCGTGGAAAGTGTTGGCAAATCCATGCAGCAACCATTACATCAGCAAGTTCCAATCAGACTCGGATTCAGAATTAATAAACTGGTTAAAAAATATCTATCAAAAAGCCGGATATGTTCCAGATCAGACAACTCATCCTATAGACCACATTTCAATCGAACTTAATTTTATTTATCACCTTATTATAAAGACGGCCATGGGGTTTGAGCAAGACGACATGTCTTTCATTGATCAATACGGGGGTCTCCGCTGCCAGTTTGTAAAAGAACACATGATGAAATGGTTGCCTGAATTTACCCGCAATATTCTGAATAACAGCCATTCGCCGTATTATCTTCAACTTGCGATCTTAACCAGAACGATCATTGTACATTGTTCCGACGATGATATTTAAGTAGCAACTATAGGGGGATAGCGAAAAACTGCATTAACCATTTCGGCTGATTGTCTCGAGCATAGGCATATTGATAATCTCAAACTGGTTTCCGTCTATCCGGATCAGGTCATCTTCCTTAAAAGTCTTCAAAATCCTGATTGCACTTTCTTTAGTCATACCAGATAAATCAGCCAGATCCTGGCGGATAAGGTTTGTAACGAATGGATTTGAATTGTAAACTTTAGATGATAAATAGATCAGCGTATCTGCCATCCTTCCGGGAATCTGTTTTTGTGTAAGACTGGCGATCTGCCCGAACAGGCTAATTGCCTGAATGCTGATTTTTCGGATAAAACTGTTGGCAAAGTTCGGATTTGTTTTTACAAGGTTTTGGATGATATCTGCTTCAACCAGACAGGCTGTGGTTTCTTCACAGGCCACAGCTGTATAATGATGTCTTTTATCAACATAAGCACCCGGAACATATATATAGTCTATAGGCTTGGCAAAGCCGATAATCAGTCTTCGGTCATTTTCTCCCTCAATGTATAGTTTAACCAAACCTGAGGTAATACAAACAAAATCATAGCACGGGGAGCCCTGTTTGAAAATAATTTCGCCTGCACGATAATGCATGCCTACCCGGCAAATATCTATACGACCGAGTTCATCTTCATTCAGGCTATCAAAAATATCAGATCTCTTTCTGCAATTTAAACAGCTATTTTCCAGCAATTTAGTCATATTTTAGCGTTATTGGGTCAATCCAAAAGGCATTAAAAAACAGTTATTTAGACTTAGAATCATTTTAAACAGGCTATTAAATCAATTCTTAAGATGATTTATATCAATCAAATCTAAGAATAAATCACTACCCGAGTGCAAATATATCACTAAATGATTACATGTCGATAAGCATATAAATAGTTTCTTTGATGTGTTAAAGAAAAGACAACTGAAATGAAGAAAACCAACTCCAGATTAACCTCAGCAATTGCCATAATAGCAATAACTTTCATGACATTCCTTACCGGATGCGAGTATGAATATGTTGTACCGGATAATACACCACCACCAACCGTAATAAGTTTTGCGACCGACATTATGCCTATTTTCAATGCCAGTTGTAATTTGAGTGGATGTCATGCTGCAGGTGCTTTTGAACCTGATCTTTCCCCGGCTAATGCTTATGCCAGCCTTCAAAACGGGTATATTAATACGGCGGATCCTTCCACCAGCCTTATATATACAGCAATGGCAACCGGTAGTATGAAATCCTTTACAACCACCGGTAATGCTAACCTGGTACGCGCATGGATTGAAAAAGGGGCTCTCAATAATTAAGATCATTTAATATATTTAAAAGGCACAATGATGAAAAAATTAAACTTTTATAGCAGATTAAGTGCACTCGCAATCATGGCATTCATGCTGAGTTGCTTTTCAGGATATGCACAGGATGAAGCAACTGAAGAACCGGTTAAAGAACGTCCGGCAAGACCTGCATTTGAAAGCGGATTACTATTTGATGCCGCTACAACCACACTTCAGCCTTCAAAAACCCTGGAAATGATTATTCAGCATCGTTTTGGGACAATGGACAATGGTATAACTGACCTATACGGAATCTGGGCACCATCAAACATCAGGCTGGGAATGAATTATAGTATCCTTAATAACCTGATGGTTGGACTGGGTACTACCAAGTTTAATAAAATGCAGGATATTCAGGTCAAATACAATGTGCTGCAGCAAACCCGTTCCAATAAAATCCCTGTTATCATTTCTTTATATGAAGTTGTGGGGATTGATGGCAGTGCGGAAAATAAATTTGGCATGAACTACAAATTCAGCAATCGTTTTAACTATTTCACCCAGATAATCATCTCGCGCAGGTTCAACGATATGTTCTCACTGCAGATTGCACCGGGTATCACCCACTACAATTCAGTTGATTCAACACTGGATCATGACCGGCTATCATTTTCATTTGCCGGAAGGGTTAAATTCACTCCGCAGAGTTCACTGATCATCGGGGCTGACATTCCACTAAGGGTGCAGGGCATCTCAGAGCATTCCAAAGATTTCAATGTTACGAACGCTAACTGGAATCAGATGCTGCCTAACATCAGCATTGGCTACGAGGTTTCCACCAGTACCCATGCATTCCATATTTTCCTTGCTTCAGGTCAGGGAATACTTCCACAGGAGAACATCATGTTCAATAAAAACGATTTTTTCAAAAAAGGCATCCTGATCGGGTTAAATATTACCCGTCTCTGGAGTTTTTAGTTTAAATAAAGTAACTTATTAACCAAAACCGATTTAACACAATGAAAACCTCCGTAAAACTTTTAGCAATTATCTGCACTGCAGTTTTATTTGTTGCTGCTAATGTCGCCATGGCTCAGAAAGCCGGCGGCCCCTGGACAGTGCCAGCTAAGTATAAAACAATGAAAAGCGCCATTAAAGCAGGCGATGCTTCCATTAACTCAACCGGCAAAGAATTGTATAATAAGCACTGCAAATCTTGTCATGGTGCCAAGGGACTTGGTGATGGACCAAAAGCTGCCAATCTCAAAACCAGCACAGGAGACTTTTCTTCTGCCAAATTTCAGGCTCAGTCAGATGGCGATATCTATTACCAGTCGTTTGTTGGCCGGGATGAAATGCCAAACTTTGAGAAAAAAATCATTGATGAAGCCGATCGTTGGGCTGTTGTTTATTTTATACGTACCCTGAAAAAATAAGAATGAAAAACCCCGGGAAACTCCTCAATCAGGATGTTCCCGGGTTGTTTACCTGCTTCAAGATTTCTAAAATGACTCAAAAACTGACTAAACGACCATTGTTAAAATTTCTTCCGGCAGCATTGCTATTGCTGGTTTGCATGGCAATGTATTCAGGGTCGTCAGCATCTGACAAAAAAACAAGGCATCTCGACGATGAGAGCAAAAAGTGCCTGAGGTGCCATGCTGAAGCCAGATACATGTTAACCGATTCCACTTCCGGTGATTCCATTAAAATGAAAATGTATGCTGAACTGAGAATAGATCCTGTTCTTTATCTGAAAGCAACACACGGTGGCTTCAAATGTACTGATTGTCATTCAAGCGATTACAATACAACTCCGCATCCTGCCAGTGTGAAATTTGAAACTGGTTATGCCTGTCTCGATTGTCACGGTGGTGATGAGAAGTATGCTTCATTTCATTTTGAAACCATAGATGAAGAGTATGCACAGAGTGTTCACGCCGACAGCCTTGGAACAGATTTTAACTGCTGGAGTTGCCACAACCCGCATACCTACAAGCTAACCAGTCCTAAGGAAACTATCGCTAACAAAGTTGCTTTTGACAATGAAATGTGTCTGAATTGCCATGGTAATGCAATCAAATTCGAAAATATTACTACCAAGGAAATCCCTAACCTGATTAACAAGCATGATTGGCTACCCAACCAGGTATTGCACTTTAAAAAAGTAAGGTGCATTGATTGCCATGGGGCCCAGAATGACAGCCTGACGGTTGCTCATTTGATAAAACCTGCAAAAAATGCGGTGAGAAAATGTGTGGAATGTCATTCAACCAACTCCATCCTGATGTCATCACTTTACAAACATGCTGTAAGGGAAAAACGAAATGAACTTGGATTTTACAATGGTGTGATTACAAACGAAGCCTATATTATCGGTGCAAACCGGAACTATTATCTGAATGTAGCCAGCATTGCCATGTTTGCACTCGCGTTGCTCGGAATAGCTTTTCACACTACTTTACGAATTCTTAAATCCAGCAGAAATGCCAGAAAATAAGCTCTACCTCTACCCTGTCTGGGTCAGATTATGGCATGTTACAAATGCCCTGATGATTCTGATCCTTATTATCTCGGGGATCAGTATGCAGTATTCCAATCCTAAATACCCGTTTATTCGTTTCGATCTGGCCGTTTCATTGCATAATATCAGTGGCATTATTCTTACGGTTTCCTATCTTATGTTTTTCATCGGAAACTGGTCAACCAGTAATGGAAAACATTATAGGATCAGAATCAAGGGCCTTATAGAGTCTCTTATCAAACAGGCGATGTATTATACATTTGGTATTTTCAGAGGTGAAAAGCCACCTTACCCGATATCAAAAGAGATGAAATTTAACCCGCTCCAAAAATTTACCTATGCCCTTACAATGTATGTATTTGTTCCACTGGTATTTTTTTCGGGTTGGGCCCTTTTATTTCCTGGAATGATCATAACAAATTTTCTCGGTATTGGCGGCATACAGCTTACAAGTTTACTGCATGTAACTGCCGGATTCCTGATTTCGCTTTTTCTGATAATACATATTTACTTTTGCACCATCGGTCATTCGCCTTCAAGCAATTTCAAGAGTATGATAGATGGTTATCACGAATCCCATTAACAATTCTCTGATTACAAACAAAACAATTCACAACACACAATTCACATTTTCACAAACAAAAACAAATGACCATGAAACGAAAAACTTTATTTCTCACCCTGATTACCGCAGGTTTGCTGGTAGCTGGAAATGTCTTTATGACAGGATGTACCAAAGAAGGTCCTGCAGGTAAAGACGGTTTAAATGGTGCAGCTGGTGCCGATGGTACCGATGGAACTGCATCGTGCATCACTTGTCATAGTCCTGAAGGCATAGAACTTGCTGCAGTTCAGTATGAACTATCAAAACACTCCTATGGTGAAGCCGCATTTGGAGAAGCAGGTAGCACAACCTGCGGTCCCTGCCACTTGTCAGAGGCTTTCAAGTATGTTGTTGTTAACAATACTTCATCAGGATTTACCCTTAACACTACGACCAATAAGTATGTAAATGACTATTTTGTAGCACCAACCGCTGCTTATGGCGAAATTAACTGCGGAACCTGCCACAGCAGC
>JBBQBC010000091.1:0-14185 GCA_038317155.1 Bacteroidales bacterium | reverse complement strand
ATTGGGAAGGTATGAAACGATGGCGTCGAGCAATGGCTGAACACCTTTATTCTTAAACGATGCGCCGCATAAAACAGGTGTAATCCGCTGCTCGATTGTAGCTTTACGGATAATTGACCGCATTTCGTCAGGCGTAATTGAATTATGATCGGCGAGGAATCTATCGAAGAGCTCTTCGTTTTCCTCGACAACCCCTTCTATTAATTTAAGCCTGTATTCTTCAACCAGTTCTGCTAGTTCTGCAGGTACTTCACTTTCGGTAAAATTCATTCCCTGCGAATCATCGTCCCAGGTAATGGCTTTATTGGCAATCAGATCCACAACACCTTTAAAGGTATCTTCTTCTCCAATAGGTATTTGAAGTGGGATCGGGTTTGCTCCCAGTTTTTCCTTCATCTGGTTTAAAACACCAAAGAAGTCAGCACCGGCTCTGTCCATCTTATTGACAAAACCAATTCTCGGAACATTGTATTTATCGGCCTGTTTCCACACTGTTTCGCTTTGTGGCTCAACACCACCAACCGCGCAGAAAATGGCAACAGCACCATCAAGCACCCTGAGTGAGCGTTCAACTTCAACCGTGAAGTCAACGTGTCCGGGTGTATCAATAATATTGATCTTATATTTTTCGTCCCTGCAATCCCAAAAAACGGTTGTAGCAGCAGAAGTGATGGTTATTCCCCGTTCCTGTTCCTGAATCATCCAGTCCATGGTTGCGGTGCCATCATGCACTTCACCGATCTTATAACTAATACCGGTATAATACAATATCCGCTCCGTTGTCGTGGTTTTACCCGCGTCAATGTGAGCCATAATGCCGATGTTGCGTGTATGTGCTAATCTGACGGTCATTATATTGTATTATTATTTTTGTTAGTTATTGTGTGTGATGATTAAAACCTGAAGTGAGAGAAAGCCTTGTTGGCATCAGCCATACGGTGAGTATCCTCTTTCTTCTTGAATGCGGAGCCTTCTTCCTTGTAAGCGGCCATAATCTCACCGGCGAGTTTTGCACTCATGGTTTTTTCGTGGCGCCTGCGTGAATAAAGAATCAGATTCTTCATACCAATAGAGCTTTTTCGGCTCGGGCGGATTTCAGAAGGAATCTGAAAAGTTGCACCTCCGATGCGGCGGCTGCGAACCTCCACATTAGGGGTAACATTGTTAAGTCCTTTTTTCCAAATCTCGAGTCCGTCTTCGCCCATTTTTTCGGTAACGGCAGCGATGGCTTCATAAAAAATCTGAAAAGCCAGGTTTTTCTTACCTGTGTACATAAGGTTATTGACGAATTTGGTTACAAGAACGTCGTTAAACTTCGGGTCAGGAAGAATGATTCTCTTTTTTGGTTTTGATTTCCTCATTGCTTTATACTTTGCTAATACCTGAATCAGGAATTATTTCTTACCTTTTGCAGGGGCTGCTAATTTGCCACCTTTTGGACGCTTGGTACCGTATTTTGAACGGCGCTGGTTGCGGCCATCAACACCCGAAGTATCCAATGCGCCACGAATGATGTGATACCTGACTCCCGGAAGGTCTTTTACCCTACCGCCACGGATCATTACGATCGAGTGCTCCTGCAGGTTGTGGCCTTCGCCCGGAATGTAAGCATTTACCTCTTTACTGTTGGTAAGCCTGACCCTTGCTACTTTACGCATAGCAGAGTTAGGTTTCTTTGGTGTTGTGGTATAAACCCTAACACAAACACCTCTTCGCTGCGGGCATGAATCAAGTGCCGGAGACTTGCTCTTATCGGTCAGCTTTTTACGTCCTTTACGAACCAATTGCGAAATTGTAGGCATATCAGTACTTTTAATTTGATTTTTGAACCTCGGCTTACCCTTTTTTTAGGGGACTGCAAAAGTACAATTTAAATTTAACTTTACAAGAAGCTGAACAAAAAATAAATATTTTCTTTCCTTTGCTTACATTGTCTGTGTTTTCGACGATAATTAAAACCAGAAACCGGTTAAAATAACACCTCGCGTCAACAACGACAACCAGGAATAATTCTGAAATAAGAAGGGGAAATAAGATAGGGACAGACAAAAAGGCCCAGGGCCTTAGACTAAATCAATACCCCGCTAATAATCCCGGCGCCCGTTGGCTGGTATTGATTGAAACCTATAGTTGTCTAACTTTATCAGGTTTCCCGGATTCGAAAATCTCAGAAAAATTGTGCATTTCAGGAAGTTAAATTCAAAGCTTTCCTTTCAAATGCGGCTGCAAAAGTAGAAATAAATTTTATATGTCCAACTGTTTGATCAAATATTTTTAAACATTTTACTAAAAAACTGAAAAACTGCTTCAACGGCTCAAACCGGATATGCACTCTCAATAGCTAACCTTTAATATGGTTGAAAGAAAAAACAAGGTCTGTTAGTCGAAGGGCAAAAGCTAGCAGCGTCCCTTCCCTTTTTCCCCATGCCCCCCATCCCCTTGTCACATAAGTAAGTGCAGAACTTTCAAGTCCTTTCTCTCCCTTTCTCCCCTTCTCCCTTTCTCTCCCTCTCTGAGTCTCTAAGTCCCTTCGTCCCTAAATCCCTTCGTCCCCCGACCCATTTTCCACTTGTCCCCATATCTCCCCTATATGCGGAACTTTCAATTGAAAGAACCGTCCCTCGTAAATGCAATGCTAAAACAATGTATCAAAAACATGTTACTTCTCAACCAATTTTTTGAAGTGCTCACAATTTCTCCGAACTCAATTAAAAATCCGGAAAATGTCGAAGAACTTATTATTTTTGCTAAAATTGCTGCTTAAAGTTTATCGAAACATTGAATTGTATAAATAGTCAAAATGACCATAATAGATATTTATCGTTAACAAGGTAATTAACTTAAAAACCAATTATTATGAAGCGTCTTCTTTTTATTTTTTTTTGCACTTCCTCGATTTTTAATCTCAATTGCGCATCCGCACAGGAATGGACGCTGTTAAGCCCCATACCAACCTATCAGACAATCAGGTCAATTAGCTTCCCATCAGTGGATACCGGCTATATAGTTACGGAAGATAACATAGTAATGAGAACCATCAACGGAGGTGAAACCTGGGAGGACCTGAATGTTCAGTTTGATGCATTGTTTGTGGAGTTTGTGAACAACAATCATGGGTTTATCACCGCTTTTGACGAGGTTTATTCTACCGACAATGCTGGTGAAACCTGGCAGGCTCACCAAGTGGAGCCCTTCGTTTCATGCTGGGAGACTTACTTTTATAACGACACCACAGGCTTCGCATTTGGCTGGGACGGTTATATTGCCAAAACAACTAATGGCGGAATAAACTGGGAGGGAATACAAAGTTACCCGGGTTCTGATATTTTTTATTACACCGAAATGGAATTTGCTGACCTCAATACCGGTTATGCTGTGGGCCAGTTTGATCATACTGATAGGGTGCTCAGACGTACAGATGATGGAGGCAACAACTGGATGGATATCACCATTCCTCAAATCCAGGGATTTGTAACCTCTGTGGCCGTTTTGGGCCCCGATGATATCTGGATAGGTACAGGAATAACCATTTGTGATTCCCTCCCCTGTCTGGCAAATGTTTACCATTCCACTAATGGAGGCGTTACATGGACCGCACATTTAGTTGGAGAAACGTTTGAACTTCCGGATGCAATTACCCGGATACACTTCTTCAACCAAATGCAGGGATTTGCCATGAACCACACGCAGATTTACTCAACTTCAGATGGTGGTGAAACATGGAATTCTGTATATGTTCAACCAATTTATAATGCTACGATCTACCTTGGAGAGTACTCTTGGCCTGATCCTCAGCACGGATTTTTTGCAGGAAGCGGCCCTTCACTAATTAAGACATCCGATGGTGGACTTACTTTCAACAATATGATGGATGGTTCCAATGACCGTTATAGTATCGTCTGTTTCAATGACTCACTCAATGGCTTAGTTGCCGGATATAACACTCAGGGAGCCACCATTATATATACAGAAAACGGTGGCGATAACTGGCAACAGGCTTCGTTTGATAGTGTACCGGATTTTATAGGAGATGTCGCTTTCGCGGATAATTACAACGGGTGGGCTGGTTCTGGATATGGCATTTACCGGACTTATGACGGAGGTCATAGCTGGAATATCCTGTATCAGGATACAGAATATGATTTTTACGGACTCAGCATACCCGACTTGAATCACATTTTTGCAAGCGGAGATGGCAGCATCAGCAAATCATCGGACGGTGGGTTAACATGGGCCGACATAACACCAGACGGCTCAACGCTTGGTTACTATGTAACAGGCATCCGGTTTCCCGATACTTTAACGGGATACGTTGCATTAAAAAAGTCCATTGACAATTCAGGCAGGTTATTGAAAACTGAAGATGGAGGGCTTACGTGGACTGACATCTTCTTTGATAATAATAAAGCCGCAAGGGCCATGGATTTCTGCGATCCGCTGAATGGTATAGTTTCGCTGGAAAGTGACCTTATTTATATTACCCATGATGGCGGGGAAACATGGACACAGGCAACAATTACCCTTGCTGATTATGTCAGGATGGTTGATCCGCAAACGGTCATAATATCCTTGGCAGGACGAAAAGTTGCCGTTTCACATGACGGGGGAACAACCTTCAACACAGTTTATACCAGTAATGAAACATGGCCTTTCGTGCATGACACCTGGTTTCTTGATGAAACCATCGGTTTTGCTGTTGGATACAGTGGTATGATTCAGCGGTATAATGCAACAGCAACCGGGATTGAAAATCCTGGCCTTCCGATCACTGCCTCGGTTCAAAGTCCTTTCTTATCACCAAATCCGGCCTTTGATTTTATTACAATTCTGGGAAAAAATTATGAAAGCCTCACTATTTCATCCATGGAAGGATCAATTGTAATGATTGTTCCTGGAAATATTGGTAATAAAATCAATATTTCATCCCTAAATCCGGGCATCTATATTGTTACATTACAACAAAAGCACAAAAGATTTGCGCAGAAACTTGTGAAGTATTGATTATTGATTCTGTATTATCAGTTTTCGCAATAATACTGCCTCATTATTGCTCAACTTCAAATAGTAAATTCCAGGAGTTGAATTGCTAAGGACCAGTGCTGATGTATAGGTACTTCCCGGATCAAGTGAAATTATATCTGTATAAATCAGCTTGCCCATTGAAGTAAAAACTTCGAGTTTAGTTTCTCCATTCAGTCCCTGTATCTGATAGTTGAACAAACCATCACCAGAGGGGTTCGGATAAACCTGCAAACAGTTGTTGAGATTTATATCATCAATTCCATAACTGCAATTCTGGAAGGTAAAATAGGCAATAATATTAGAGTTGTTGGAACATCCTGTTGCAGAATTGGTAACTGTGACATTATATTCCTGAACATCAAAACTAAGGCCGGAAGTTTGAATTTTAATGGTTTGTTCAACTGAACCGTTACTCCACAAATAGCTTGCTCCCTGATTACCAGCATCAATTGTAATAGTATCAAAAACACAGATACCTATTTCTGTTGAACTTATTCGCTGCACTTTGGGATCGTCGGGTATAAGGTTGATTTGTGGCCCCTGATGCACTGTAATAGTTACATTTCCTGTTGTAGCATTATACCCATCATTAACTGAAACAGTATAAATAGTTGTAATCAAAGGTGTTACTTCGGGATCAGCCACATTCGAAGTGAACCCCGGAGGATTGGATGTCCAGGAATAAATGTAACTCTGTGTGCCGCCGCCTGCAAGGGCAAACAACCGGGTTGGCTCTCCTGCACATACAGTAGATGGTTGAGCAGTTGGATTTGCACTCAAAGCACTGCCTGCCATAGAAACAAGAATAAAATCATCCTGTTCACTGGTACATCCTGTCGCTAAATCAGTTACCTGAAGGCTGAATAATACAGATTCGTACAGATTTACCGTTGCGGGATTTGGAATATTCGCAAAATTCAATTTCTCTGCAGGTTCCCAATGGTATGAATACAATCCTGACCCCTGCGAAACGCTGCCCTGCAGTGTTGTTGGAGTTCCAAAGGTGATGACCTGGTCAGGGCCGGCATCGGGCACAGGCCGCTGGTTAACGTTCACTATTACCTGACCATTGACAACATTTTCACCATCATTCACCTGCACCGAATAGGTTGTTGTCTGGCCTGGCGCAACCACCGGATTGGGTAGCTGAGAATTAAATCCGGGAGGGTTTGATGACCATGAAAAGGAGAATTGCCCGGTGCCTCCGTAAGCTGCGGTGTTCAACTGGCTCTGCTCACTACTGCATATAGTTGCAGGGCTGGCAGAAACGCTGCAATTGAGTAATCCCCCAACGACAGTGATAAGCACTTCATCTTCGCTGGTACAACCGGTCTGAGTGTCGGTAACCGTAAGCGTAAATATGGTAGTTGTTGTCATGACAACCGTGACAGGTTGCAAAACGCCAGGGTTTACCAGCAATGAAGCTGGTTCCCAATGTTAAGTATAGTTCCCGGAGCCACCCGTAACAGCACCTGGTAGTAGGGTTGTTGTTCCCTCGGGGATACTGGTATCCGGCCCGGCACTGGTTTCGGGGTTTGGATTGACAGTTAAATAAAGTGAGTCAATGGCAGTGCACCCGAACTGATTAGCTATCCGGCACCAGTACCAACCGGTAGTGCCGCTCACGAATGTCTGTAAAGTGGATCCGTCTTGCCACAGATAAGAACTGTGTTCGCCGGCATTCAGTAAAAATGTCTCACTGGCACAAATTGTGCTGTCATTGCCTATAAATACCTCAGGCGTAGGCTGAATCCGTATAAACCGTTGTATGGTTTTTGACTGTCCATAAAGGTAAACTACCAATCCCACACCATATAATCCCGGCCCCCCCGTAAATAAATATGAGGGGTTCATCACTGTAGAATTGGAGCCATCAGGAAAGGTCCATTTCAATGAATCGGGCGTATCAGAGGCGCTGGCATAAAACTGTGTGATGTAGCCGTTGCAGGCAGGCTCATCCCAATAAAAATCAACTGTCAAATAAAAGAATGACTGAATAAAGGGAGGAAGGCCATACCGGCATTCCCGCCCACCCAGGCCGGTTGCATTTTCAACAAAACCGCAACCGGTGCCAAGTACATTTGGCTGGTTGATCCTCGAAATATAGGGGGATTGATAACGGGCAATGTAAAGCCGGTTATCCGGACCAAGCTGCAGAGCCCCTATGGGATTTGCATTCTGTCCGACCGATACCACAACAACCCTTGAGTTCAGAATTGTTGTCGGGTCACCTGAACTCAGGTCATACTGTTGAATTCTTCGGTTTGCTTTCCATTCCCCGATATAAAGTCTCGCGCTGTTGGAAGAGAATTCTACCCCATAAGGGCCGCCCGGGTCATTTCCACCGGGATTGGTGTAACTATCATCGGTCACCAGGTGGGTAATCACCCCAGTAGAATTATCAAAATTATAAATACCCACACTATAATCTGTATTGTTTGCTGATGCTATCGTGCTTCCGTCGGGTGATACTTTCAAATAACCTTTTGAAGCCTGACCAATATTTCCTACCAGAGGAGGGCCTGTAGTGCTGATTACAGGAGTAGTCACCACACCATCGTAGGTTATCCGGTAA
The DNA here is from genome assembly GCA_038317155.1 of Bacteroidales bacterium. Classification (GTDB taxonomy): domain Bacteria; phylum Bacteroidota; class Bacteroidia; order Bacteroidales; family Lentimicrobiaceae; genus Lentimicrobium. The sequence goes on along the minus strand of JBBQBC010000091.1, from coordinate 6,588 downwards.
GCGTAAAAATCGGCATTCCCCCATTTTTTGGTGATTACCCAAAATGTCTGGCCATCGCTGTGCCCCACAGCAGTAACCTTTTCACAGGCGAGCGGAACAAGGGATATATTTTTTTCAGTGGTCACCACATCTCCTGAACCACCGTTCAATGTCATATCGACCTTTGAATAACAGAGTCCCTTTTCCAGGTTATTATCCGCAGCATCAACCGTAAAAATATAGTACTCGGTGCTGCTTCCGGGTTTTGGTACAATAATTCCTGACTGGGTGCTTGAAGAATGCCCGAACAAACCACTCCCGTTAGGCATCTGGGCATGGTTCCGGTCATACACATAGCGACCGTCGGTATAAAACTCAAGCGCTCCGGCAGAAGTAGAAATGGAAGAACAACCTTCACCAGTGTTTAGGGCGCCATTGGTTAAGGGAGCCGGGGGACCCAGGCTGAAACTAAGCCCGGCAAACTGCCCGAAATACCAATAATTGGCCTGCTTCTGAGCCTCAACCAGCAGAACTGAGGTGATCAGTACAATACATAGAATTATATTTTTCAAAGATAAAAGCAGTTAATTAAAAATTATTAGTAGCCTCTCTAGTACAAAAATAAACAATTTTAGCCATAGTATCAGATAAAAGGTCAGGAATTGGAAATTTTTTAACACTGAGCCTGCTCCGAAAAGTTATTTTTATCGAATTTGTCTCACATCTGCCTGTCTGCCAGCGCATACAGGCAGATGTAGTCGAAATAAATTCATAATCAATCAATTGTATCCTTCGACCTTGTTCAATAAAGTGCTCACCAACCTTCGCTACCAATGACATCTTCCACCCTCCTTCCACCCAACATATCACCAAAATATCATTCCGAACGCAGTGAGGAATCTCTTCATTCGGAAGGCGGTCCCACATCGTCGGTATGCCGGGAGGTGCTCTCAGTTGAACGGTAGTCGGATTCATCTCACTCAGGATACTATCGCCGCTTTTTAAGCTAAAGCCCCTATTATTGTTCGTTTTTAATAACCCCCGGCTGAAGCCGGGGGTATTTTTATACTACTATTTGAAGCGGATGGTATTTGACGGATTTTTTTAAAATTTGGCTAAAGTCTGTCGCGAAGCAGAAGAAGGAATGAAGAACAGATGATTTAGTCTCCTTGTCTTCTTGTGCCTTCGATACATTTTGCGAAAACATTCTTGTAATTCCAAAACATCATTCATTTCGCAAAACACTTAGCCACGGCTGATTCATTAACTATCTCATTGTCTGAGCATTAAGAATTATAAATTGGAATTTTTTCTTCCTTCTTGTCGTCCCTTCTCTTTGTCTCTCAGTTGGTCACTGAGCCTGCCTGTATTACGGCAGCCAGAAAGGCGGAGTTGAAGTGCTCCCTTTCTCCCCTTCTTAACTCTGCAGTTGCTTCTTCAAAAAACTATAATAAAATTGCTCAATAGGCAACAATTTATGATCACACATAAAGAGGGTTTTGATTTCGGCCAGTGTGATGTCCACCAAATACTTAGTGCCAAGATATTGTGATTTTTGTGCCAGGATCACATCTAATCTTTGCTTGTCGTTAAGTTCCAGGAAATAGCGGCGGGTTTTAACAAATACGTCCCTCTCAATGCAATCCAGGATGCGTTCTGCCTCGTCCCGGCTTATTTCCAGGTCAGCATAGGCAGCATACAGCAGCACAAATGCAAGGTACTCTTCGTGACTAAGATCTTCCATGACTTTATGATTATGTTCGTTTTTCAGGGTTGAAATACCGGGTTGTAATTTCAGGGTAAAGATAGCGCCAGGAAATGGAAAGTGCAAGGGGGAAGGGGGAATTTCTAATTTCTCTTATGTAATTCAGGGTTAGATTTAGGTTGAGGTTAAGGTTGAGGTTGAGCCTGCCTGTCTGACAGTTCAGTTTCAAAAGAGAGTTAAGTCAAACAGTCAGACAGGGTTGAGATTGGGTCTGATGTAAATAGTAAGTTGTGAAATCATGCTTAGGAGCTACTGAACCTTAACCTTTTCAAGACTTCGCAAAGAAAGTTATTCTCATTCGGGCTATAAAAGCCTTTATTGAGGGACTAATTTATAATTTATAAAGTCTAAATTCCCGGGATTCGTTGAGGGGGCGTTGAGGTTCTCGAAACAGCTCTTATCTCTCATGTTTCGAGAGTCTCACCCTTCGGTTAGGTGGGTCGTTGAGGCTCCCCGATACGCACCCTTCGGTTCTACCAGGGTTCCACCCCCTTCGGCGGAGCCTGAGTAGCTAATAATTCAATCCATGTTTTCACCCAATAAATTTGCCATCGTAGTGCTGTAGGAATTCAGCAACAGTCATGAATTCAACTTTCCAGGCAAACAACTCAGAACGTTTTTGATGCTGTATCTAAAGAAAACAAAATATTTCTCACGTGTTTGATTGATACCTGAAGAATACTTAATACATTTGAAATAATTAAGATGTGCAAATGTGAACCAATCTCACTTATACGAGCAGATTGGAGCATAAAATGTGAACCTATAAAACGGTGGTGGCAATTTTTTAGAACCAGACAGAACATTAGATAATATAAAATAATTGGAGATAGAAACCAATTCAAAAACGGGTGTTACCGAAAAACCATAAGAGTAGGAAAATAATAAATTAAATTAAAAAAATGGTAAAACGAGTATTAACATTCTCGATTTTGACAGGAATACTTTTGACTTCTTGCAATAACAGTAAGAATAATCAGGAAAATCAAAAAGAGACAACTGTAGCTCAAACAGAAACCATTAGTAATGAAGAGTTATTAATGGGTAGTTGGGGAGAACCAAATCCAATTAACGAAAAAGAAGTTCAAGGAATTGAAATTATAAAAGGAGGAAATGCTAAATCTATTAATATGGCTACTTTAGTTTATTCAAAATGGTGGACTAAAAACAATCAACTTTTTCTTGTAGGAAAAAGCATTGGAAATGGCACATCTGGAATTGACACAACAGCATATGAAATTATTAAATTAGATAAAGATAGTTTAATTATGAAGGATAAATTTGCAACTATTAGGTATAAAAAGCAGTAAAACTGGCACTAACATTGGTTTTGCAAAATGTCGGGTTTCGTGCTTCTATGAAATATTTGTGCTAAAATCAACATTAGGTATTCTAATGAACTTTAGTACTGAAAATCCTCCGCTTCGCAAAGCCGAGAACCGTTAGCCAATGCTAAAAAATGCAATATGATAGATTCTTTTTAACATAGACGAAAAAATAAAAAATTATGAAAAAATTAATATTCATATTCTTCATTGTATTTTCTACTTCGGTTTTCGCACAAATTGGTGTTTCTCTATATCCAATAAACAATACTATTGGTATTAAAACATCACATCTGAAATCACTTTCGTTTGAATTACGGATGAACTTTGATATTTCCCGTTCAACAGCTGATGTTTTATATATGTTTCAGCCCGAAGCCAATCTGATATATCGTTTTCGTAAAGAGGAACGCGTGACTTTTTATTCAGGCATTGCTGGCGGTCATGGAATAAATAATGCCAACGGAAATTATAACAGCGCTTCCTTTTTATTGGGCATTGAATTATTCCCAATAGTTTCAGTGCACAATTTAAGTTTAACTGCCGAATTAGATCTGGGAGCAAAATTCTTTACCGGCTATCAAACATATAAAATGACAGGCTTAATAGGTATTTCATATTATTTTTCAAAGAGCGGTAAAAATGAATAAAAATAAGTTCAGATATTTTCTGACCCCACTTTTTTTTCTGCTTCTTATAAGTTCATGCAGTAAGCAAGATAAGGGACATGTGTCATCTCTACATGCTAAACTTCTTCCTCCTGCGTATGGAGTTTATCATTCCTGTTATCCAGATTTTTCAGATTCCGAAGATAGTGTGAATTTGCCTGCCATTCTTAATTTCGAAGCATTGGCTGGAAAAGAAGTAACGTGGGTTTATTTCTCAAACAACTGGTGGAAAGGAGTAAAGTTTCCTAAAGAGGAAGTAGAATTAATACATTCTCTTGGTAAGATTCCACACATACGAATGATGCCACGAAGCAATGATGTGGGCAATGCAGGTGATCCTGTTTTTCCATTACAAAATATTATTGATGGTGATTTTGATGCTGCGCTTACACAATGGGCTATTGATGCACGTGAAACCATGATCCCTCTCAATCTTGAATTTGGTGTTGAAGTCAACGGCAATTGGTTTCCATGGAATGGCAGTTGGAATGGCGATGGTGACACAAATGGATATGGAAACTTATATGAGCCAGATGGCACGGAAAGATTTAAAGACGCGTATCGTCACATCATAAAGATATTTCGTGAAAATCATGTAGATAATGCTACATGGTTTTTCCATGTGAATTACGACAGTTCACCAAACATCGCTTGGAATGCAATGAAGGAGTACTATCCCGGCGATGATTATATTGACTGGATAGCCATCAGTGTTTATGGAATTCAGGAACCGAACAGCACAGAAGAATGGAAAACCTTTGAACAGATTTTAGATGCTGCATATGATGAATTCACTGCTATTTCTCCAAACAAACCATTATCTGTAAACGAATTTGGTGTTTGTGAAGCGCCAGCATTGGGGAATAAAGCAAATTGGATTACAAATGCACTTCAGGTAATCAGAAGTGGTAAATATCCCCGTATTAAAGCAATAAGCTATTGGAATGAAGTGTGGCAAAATGATGATGGAAGCATCTCGGATTTGCGTATTAATTCAGATACGGATGCGCTTAATGCTTATAAGACAAATATTGCTGATAATTTTTTTGTAAGCACTCCCATTTTTGATTATTAAGAATGCCTATTTTAGAAATATGAAACAATTCAAAGAATACCGAATTTATAAAGACACGGTTGACAAGATAGCACAAGCTATAACTCACGTTTGCTGTCAGTAGCGTGGCTGCGGCTCGTGGGATTGTGAAGTAATAATTTAAACAACGGTGCATCGTGGAAAGTGAAGTGCTAAACATCGCCACCGAACAGCAACCTACAACCGTCAGGCGTAATGCTGTCAGCGACCGTGACAACATCAACCGATAGACAAATTATTATCTTTGTAGTTTCAATTAAACTATGGCGGACGAAATAAAAAAACTGAAATTTAAACAAAATGCATCTCTCCAAATTGAGGTTGTTCCTTTAGACAGTTTGACTAAAGTAAACAAAGCCCATCTAATAACACCACACCGTACTAATTTTTATCATATTTTCCTCTTTGAAAATTGCCAGCCGACACATTTTGTAGATTTTGAAAAAATTAAAATAAGGCCTTATACTTTATTGTTTATTGACAAGGACAGGGTTCACCAATTTGACCAACTATTGAATTATGAAGGGCGGGTTATCATTTTTACAGAAGACTTTTTTACAGACACTAAATTCTTACGAAACTCCATTTTATTCAACAGCTTTACAGAAAAGCCAACTATAACGCTTAGCCTAAAAGACTTTCAACGATTTGTAACCATTTGCGAAAATATAAGCGAAGAATTGACCTTGCCTGACGACAATTTAAAGCATATAGTTCTGAAAAATTATTTGCATAACTTTTTAATTCTTGCTGAGCGAGAAAAACAAAAGCAAGGGGCTACTGAAATCAAAAAAGGTGCAAACCTTGATTATACAATTTTGTTCCGTGATTTATTAGAAACTAACTTCACAAAACTAAAAGCAGTAAATGACTATTCATCTCAATTATTCATTTCAGAAAAGCGGTTGGGACAAGCGACTTCAAAAATTTTAGGCAAAACACCAAAAGAAATCATAAACGATAGAATACTGTTAGAAGCAAAGCGATTTTTGGTTTATAGCCACCTTACTATTAAAGAAATTGGGCAAGACTTGGGCTTTGAAGACCCTGCTTACTTTGTCCGCTATTTCAAAAAAAATACCGAAACTACGCCCGTAGAATTTCGAGAGAAATACCTATCAAAATAAACTTTCCCAAAAGTGCCATATAAAGGCTGATATGTCCATTGTTCAAAATTTGAAACTGCTTCATCTTTGCACCATCATTATTAACAATTTAAAATTTAATAAAAATGGACAAAAACAGAGAAGCGTTAGTTGCCTTTTACAAAAAAGCATTAACTGTAAACACAGAAACAACACCAACAACAGTATTAACGGAAGTTTTGGCAGACGATTTTATTTCGTCAGGCTCGGCAGAAAGTAAAGGAAAGCCAGCCTTAATGGGACAAGTAGAGCATTTTTGGAAATTAATTCCCGACTTGAAATGGGAACCACAAGATATAATTACTGAAGGCAACAAATATGTTGTTCGTAGCTTGGTAAGCGGAACACCCAATGGTGATTTTATGGGATTACCAACAGACGGCACAAAATCTTTTAAAATTATGTCTATTGATTTTCATTCTTTAGAAAACGGACAATTGAAATCTGTTCATCATTTAGAAGATTGTGGATATTCCGGTGATATTGACCCCCTCCTCCGGTGATATTGACCCCCCAACAGGGTCAAGGTTAAAAGAACTTAATGGACTGACAATTTTACCGCTTTTTTCTTAAACTTTCACCTTTTAATTCAATTCTATATGACACATGTACC
>JBBQBC010000090.1:0-14479 GCA_038317155.1 Bacteroidales bacterium | reverse complement strand
AGACGACATTCTTTTACGTTACGGTGCTCTGCACCTTAAAATCCTCTTATTCTGCAATTTACTACCAACATTTCGCCACTCTGTGGCTCTGAATGATAAAAAGTGGTGTAATTCACAAACCAGATGCACGGTTTTTTGATGTTATTACCCTATTTCCATGCACCTGATTCTCTTTTTCACCATGTAGTAGTTTTATTTCGAAGTATATAGATATTTTTCAGCAGGCCCTAAATAAAACTTCCTGAGGCACAAAGTAATGGCATTTTTAAAAATGGAACCTTCTTTGACGAACTAATCTATACTTACATTCCGACAAATGGGAAGGAAAAAGCAGCGAGCCGCTGACATCGGTTTGGTATCGCATTGGCGGTAGCAACTGACGCGCTTTGTAGTAAAATTTGTTCTGCAAATAACATTCGAGCTTCGTATGAACTTTAGTATCTGAAATCAGCCACATCGTCGGGCTGCGCAATCTCCTGCATTTTTCTACCAGTGGAAGTTTGGATTCCCGATATAAAACTTGTAATTTTGTATAACAAGAATCTTACTTCAACAGTCTCAGCATAACATGTAATAGAAGACTATCAGGCGCGGTTATGTGAGAGGCTGAGAGGAAATTTCCACGGTCTGCCTGACCCGCGGAACGTAATTAGTTATGTTGTTAGTAATTGATTTTCAATTTAATAATTAAATAAATTTTGCTTAACCAGCTTTTAATTGAAACTCTTCATCAAATATATGGTATCAATCCGCTGCAAAATGGTGGTGAAATCGGAGCTGGATAAACTCGAACTTCACTATTCAAAGGTTGAGTTGGGCGAAGTTGATTTAAAAGAGACCTTAGACGCTGAGCAGCGCGCTTTATTGAAAGCAGCTTTACTACAATCCGGACTGGAATTAATGGATGATAAAAAGGCCATCCTGATCGAGAGAATTAAAAATGTGATTGTAGAGTTGGTGCATTATGCAGAAGAACCAGGCAAAACAAATTTTTCCGACCTGTTGAGTGAAAAACTCAATTATGATTATACCTATCTGGCTAACCTATTTTCGGAAGTTACAGGTATAACCATCGAACAATACCTAATTACGCATAAAATAGAAAGGGTGAAAGAGTTGCTTCTATACGATGAACTCTCCCTCACAGAGATCTCATACCGATTAAATTACAGCAGTGTGGCTCATTTATCAAGCCAGTTTAAAAAGGTCACCGGATTAACGCCAACCTACTTCAGAAAGCTCAGGCTCAGGAAGCTTTCCATGCCCGGTAATGTGTGAATGATGTAACTCTTTTTTTTTATTGTGTAAAGCATTCCGGTATATAAGGAATCACCTTTGTCATGCAATTAATTTAAACACGCAAAACAATGAAAAAAGTTATTATTGTTACTTTCTTCTGCCTGTCATTATTGGGTTTTAATTCTTTTGCCCAGCATTCAGGCTCGGGTAGAAGTTATGGAAATACCCTTAACCTGGGTTTGGGAATTGGGGGCTATTAAGGATATTATGGTTACACGAACCGGTCATTGACGGTTTTTCACATAGACTATGAATTTGACGTGGCAAAAAATTTCACCCTGGCTCCTTTTGCTAATTTTTACTCCTACAGGGGTGATCATTACCGGGAATCTGTAATTCCTTTGGGTGTGAAAGGTTCGCTTTATCTTGATGAATTGCTTAAAGCTAATTCCAACTGGGATTTCTATCTGGCTGGTTCATTGGGGTTTGTCGTGGTGAATTCGAGATGGGATAACGATTATCATGGTGACAGGGATTACTATCACAACCCCCGTTCCCTTTTTCTTGATCTGCATATCGGGACAGAATATCACCTCAGCAAAAGTGTCGGACTGTTTCTTGACCTCTCAACCGGAGTATCTACTATTGGGCTGGCTATTCATTAGAGTGAGGTCTGATGGAATAAATCTGTCAGCATAAGAGAATAAAAGTCATCAGTTGGTTTTGTCATGGTGACAAGGCCAACTGAGTGCTATAGGCAATTGATTATTTGCTTAATGTAAATAACAAACCAAAATATCATGAATACCATCGAACTGGAAAAAGCTAAAGTTCACATTACGGTGGAAATTATCGATTACGTCCGGAATTCGGTTGTCATCAAAACTATTCTCAAAAAATCATCAGGGAACGTAAGCGTTATTTCTTTCGACAAGGGTGAAGGATTGTCGGAAAAAACCACGCCTTTCGATACCTTTCTTCAGATAATTGAAGGAGAGGCCGAAATTGTAATAAACGGGAACTCCAATTTACTTCGTACGGGTCAATCAATTGTAATTCCGGCCCATGCGCCCAATTTTGTGAGGCCAAACGAAAGGTTCAAGATGATATTGACTGTTATAAAAAGCGGTTATGAATAACGGAAGCAGTTAATTATCTGCAACGCAAGTTTGGGATTACTTTTTTGGCCAGGCTTAAAGCATCATCTGTAAAACAGTATGAAAATCGATTTTAACAATTTGAAACAACAAAGATGAAAACGAAAAAATTAATTGTGGGAATTCTGGCATTTTTTCTCACAACAACGGCCTTTACACAGGTTACTGTATTTGTAGGCACTCCCCCATCCTGGGGGCCAGTTGGTTACGATAATGTTCAGTATTATTACCTGCCCGATGTGGAGTCGTATTACGATGTTCACAACTCCAGATTCATTTATTACGAACGGGGTACATGGGTGCACAGGAAATACCTGCCAAGGCAATACCGGAGTTACGATTTGTACAATGGTTACAAGGTTGTGATGTCCGACTATAGGGGAAATTCACCGTATGTTCATTTTAAGGAGTATAAAGTTAAATATGCAAAAGGTTATAAAGGCCAGCAACAAAAATCCATTGGCATGAAGCCCGAGCACCATAATCAGGGGATAAAAAATGCGCATAAGAGCCGATCGTATCAAAAAGCATCAAAACCGGGTCCTCGCAATAGTCAGGGTCAGGGCCATAAAGGCGGAGATGGAAAGGGAAAGAAAAAATAGTTTGGTTAATGAATCTGATTAAGGTGCGTTTGCCCTGCTATTTTAATAACCGCTCATAAATTTACGGAATATTGAAGAAGTTTCTTTGAAATTAAATCCTATTTGAAGGGTGCAGCGAAAGTTCTGAGTTTGCAGAATGTGTGAATATTGTAATTTTTCGCTCAAATTATATAACATATTCGAGAATGATGATGCCGAACTTTGTCAAAAATAAATTCACACTTAACGGAGGTAAAAATGAAAAAAATTGCACTTGGATTAATGACAACTTTTTTGCTGTTACTTTTTGTACCAACCCAATCAGAAGCAAATTCGAAGGTCATTCCTTTTAAACTAAAAAAGGATAAAACCGAAATTTCGACAGATGCTAAAGTTATGATTTCCAGGTTAGAAGAGATCAAACTCATGGATTTCTCTACAATGACACCTGCTGAAAAGAAGGATTTGCGGTCGGAAGTGAAAATGATAAAGAGCGATCTCAAGGCTCAGAATCTGGATAGTAGCGGGGGAATCTATATTTCTGTCGGAGCAGCCATCCTTATTGTACTGTTATTAATCTTACTGCTGTAAGTAACCTAACCAACCAACCAAAGAATCAGGAAGGTGGTTGAGCCTGAATTTTCAAACCTAAGTTAAAGACAAAAAAAATGGGAAATTTACTATACATTATTGCCGTTATACTCATTATTGCATGGCTTATAGGATGGGCCGGGTTTCATGCCGGAGGCCTGATTCACATTCTGCTTGTAATTGCAGTAATTGCAGTAATATTACGGCTGATTCAGGGGAAAAGCCTTTAAAATCTGATTCATTAATTTGTAATGATTCAGTGAATCAGGAAACAGTTGGATTTATTGCCAGCGACAACTCATCCTGAACTCATAAGAAATACTAAAGCGGGAATGACTCAGCAGACTAAGATTACATTTACGATTAAAAAGGATGCATGATTAGAATGGATTACCTTATTAATTTTTTACTATTTTCAATACTTTTTGCTTTAGTATATTGAAAGTCTCCGCCTGCTGACGGGGGCTTTTTTTCTTTTCTCACGGGAAAAGGCAAATACGGATAACACGTATGTGTGAATGATATAACTATTTTGAATATTTATGTAATACTTGCAGGGAGCATGCTGTTTATCTTTGTGTTGAATTTAAAAACCAACGTTATGCCACTTCTAACCATTTTAATTGTATTGATCATTGCAGGTGTACTGCTATGGCTTGTGAATTCCTATATTCCCATGGACAGTAAAATCAAAACGATTCTCAATGTTGTGGTCGTGATCGTTGTCATCATTTGGCTCCTCAAAGCATTTGGAATTCTGGCTTCACTGGGTAGCATTAGAGTTTAGCAATCCTATCGCATGCAATGCTCATTAATTTCCTTACTGATAACTCTGCAAGGGAGAACGTTTCGTTGATCCTCATTTTTGTATTAACCAATCCTTACGACAAAAAGCTATGAATATTAAAAGAATTTTCGGTGCCTTACTTACCATTCTCGGGATTGGGGGCCTTATTTATGCAGCTGTGCTGTTTGCAGGTGGTTCAGGTGGTTCTTCCGGGGTTAAATCGCTCATAATTTACGGTGTGCTCGGATTGATATTTTTTATTTCGGGTATCAGCCTGGTTCGGGCGACAAAGGACGAATCATAATAAAAAGGATGTGCTAAAGAACTCCATCCCTTCTGTTGTTTTTTAATGTTGCGGTGCTTCTGACTGGCATCGTCGGGAAGACAGGCCTTAAAGTTAATGCAATCCACATTTTGCTAATATTTTTTCAACACGACTTGTCCCGATTTTCATCGGGAGAGGCACATAGATTTCTATTTTCATAGTTCAATTGGCTTAAAGATTATACGCTGGTAAAACCCTTTATCAGGCACCCAGGTTTTTGATATGTTTTAAAGTCTGCACAGAAAAACATTTTCTATGTGTCTATGTTAGGCTATTGCGTCTATGTGTTAAAATATATTTAAGTAAAGCTCCCGGTATCGCTCTGTAGTATGAAAATCAGTTTTTCGCCCGTTCCCTTATTTTGGGAATTTTCTTTGGTTCAATTTCAATTTTCTGCTTTAAAATCTGAACTGAATAAGCGTTTGGGACTATCTTTTTTCCGTGTGTGATGGCATACACCTTGGTAAATTCAGCTCCGAAATAAAGGATGATGGCTGAATAGTAAACCCACACCAGAATCAGAATAACGGATCCGGTTGCACCGTACCATGAGGCTATTGCAGAGCGCCCAAGGTAAGCCCCAATTCCAAATTTGCCAATCATAAACAGAAAAGCGGTAAAAGATGCGCCAATCAAACAATCCCGCAAAGCTATCCTTCCATCTGGCAGTGTTTTAAAAATAACCGTAAACAAGAGGCTGATAATGATGAATACGATCAGGATATTGAGGAAGTAAAATAAAAACACGGTATCCTTCGGGAAATACTCAGCCAACCTGTTACTCAGCACATCCATCAGTGAATTGACGATCAAACCAACCAGCAATAGAAAACCCACAGAACCAATCATTGAGAATGACATCAGGCGGTTTTTCAAAAACTTAATGATTCCCCGTTTAGGTTTAGCCTGCAATCCCCAGATATAGTTGATCGAGTCCTGAATTTCAGCAAAGACGCCGGAAGCCCCGATTAATAAGAAAATTATACCGATAGTGGTCGCAAATTTGCTTGCGTGTGAGAGTTTTACATTTTTAATGATTTCCTGAATTTGCAGGGCGGCATCATTGCCCACCAGGCCGTTGATTTGCCCGAATATTTCACCCCTGACCGCCTCAGCACCAAAAAAGAATCCACTCAGACTGATAATGATGATGAGTAACGGTGGCAGCGAAAATATGGTGTAGTAAGACAGCGCCGCACTTAGTTTCATTCCGTTATCAGAAATGAATTCACTGACGGTTTCTTTTAAAAGATGCCAGATTTTAGTTGCTGAGCTTTTGAATTTCATCTTTAAATAAGATTGATCATAACAGGCGGTTTTGCGATTCTAAAATTACTCTTTATTATTGAAATACAATGGATGATGGTTTCCCGATTTCAAAATTACGGAAGCCATAATCAGCCGTTTCAAATGGGTTAAATTTAAAAACATTTTGCCCTTTACCCGGTATCATCGGGTAAAAAGCAATTGAAACCTGAAAAGTATTCAAAACCAGGTTCTCATTTTTAATAAGCAGGCCCAGCCCGATTTGAGAATAAACCCTGCTTTTGCTAAATCCCGACGATTCATTACCCAGCATACCCATAGTCCAGTTTAGGTAAGGCCCGAACCGGAATCCGATAAAATCCCAGGGGCAGTAGGCTTGAGTCTGCAACGATAACAACATCCGGCTGGTTCCTGACAACACCAGGCTTTCAAATCCGTTCAGGCCATAGCCGTCGTTCATCGTTAAACTATCGGTAGTGTAGCGGTTCAGTCCAATGGTGAGTTCGGGCTTTATAAATTGCCTGAATTTCCATTTGCCGATTTCTTTTAATTCACTGAAATAATTGACACCAAGTGAAAGGATACCCTGTTCTGCATGGGACGCATGAATATAGGTTCCGAATTCATAATTGGAACTCAGATATCCCCAGGAGTAATAATTTCCGAAAGAAACCCGTGCACCCAGATACGTCCTGTTACTATTTTCCCTTTGCTGAAAGCCGCCTGTAAGACTATAAACATTACCCACAGGAATATCTTCTGTCATCCCGAATTTAAAAACATACTTATCCTGCACATATTTACGCTTTGAAACCCCTATGCTGGCCAGATAAAATTATTCATCACTGAAAAGTGGCTGCAGGTAGTTTAGTTCATCCGGTTTTTCGAGATAACGGACTCTAAGATACCTGACAGCAGTAACAAGGCTGTTGGCACGTTTATTTTCTGATCTTCCTTTGTATACCTGTATGGCATTGCCAACCCAGAAATCCTGGACATTGTATTTTAGTTGATGCATGGTTGGAAGAGAATCACCGGTGTTTTGATAAATTTGTCGGGACTGGTGCGAAAAGTCCACCCCGGCAGCCCACTTTGCAAAAGGAGAGAAAAACGGACGGTCAATTGCAAACCTCCTTGTAGAATTTCCGAATTCGTCCGTGCCGATTTGAAAGGTAGAATTAATATAGGTATTGCGGAAATTGGGAATGAAATACTGTGTGTTGTAAGAAAATTTGCCTGACGAATGACGCCAGGTAAATCCATTGCGTGATTCATGGCCTGTTCCCATGAAATTTCTTTCGGTCAATTTAAGGGTGATACGATTATTAGTTACTGCAGCATTCGGAATGATGCTCCATTTATCCAGCTCACGGATATAGATATCGACAGAATCGGAGTTTCTGGCTGTTGCTTTGATAAAAAATGAAACATCTGTCACAAATCCCCTGCTGCGCACCAGGCGTTCAGATTCCTTAACGAGCAGGGAGTCGAAAACCTGGTTTTTTCTGAAAAGCAGAAGGTTTCGTATAGTAACCGGCTGAGATCTGATGTGCAGTTTGTTTCCTGCCCTGGATAAAATATTCGGATACGATTTTATGGTGTCACCAATAGAATATCCAAAAGGATCGAGTGTAATGATGTGGATATTCCGGATAGTTTTGCCTTCAAATGTGCTGTAAGGCTTTTGCACCGGCCTTTTAGATGTCTTCTTTTTTGATCCTTTCTTTACCGGTGTGTCGGCAACCGGCTTAAAAAACAAACGGTACATAAATTGAGTGAACTTACTGCGTCCTGCATAAGCTTCAATATTCTCATAAAGATGGGTCGAATCTTTTTTCGTCCCGGTTTGCTGGGCAGAAGCAAAGTCAATTGTTAGAATTGAAACAAAACACAGTATGAAAATAGTTTTGGAGATCATGCGCATCTGCCATTTTTGAAAACTCTTAAACTGATAAATTATTCCGGGAATATTTATTTCGGGTTTTCAGATTCTTTCTGCCCGGCTGCTTTTGCTGCTTCTGCAGCTTTAGCCTTTTTCTCTGCTGCTCTCTTTTTCTTGTTGAAAAACCCTCTCAGGAGAAAATTGTCCTTGGCTGCATTCATATTTTCATCCAATCCTTTCGTACTTTTCTTAAGATTTACAATGGTCTGGCCCAGATTTTCCGCAATGGTTGTATCTGAAATGAGTCTGCCCAGCGTGCCGCTTCCGCTGTTTATTTTAATCATAATTTCCGAAAGCTGTTGCGTGATAACTTCAGCATATGCAGCAGAAGCCTCAACGCTTGCCATGATGGCGTCTGTTTCGACCGGCTCTGTAGAAAAGAGCTCCTGGCCCTCTCTGGCCAGCGGAGCAGTAGTGCCTCCCTGGGTAATAATCAGCAGTCTGTCACCAATAAGTCCTTCTGAGCCGATGGCCACTTCGCAGTCAGATTTTATAAATTTCTGAACTTCCTTCCTTATCAGCATATCAACCCTCACTGTTGAGTCGTTGATGATGGAGATATTGTCCACTGTTCCTACATTAATACCTGAGAACCGGATGTTGTTTCCGACCTGTAGTCCGCTAACGTTGTAAAAGGTAGTTGTAAGCCTGAACACCGGGTTAAACAGGTTCTTTTGTTTACCGATGATAAAGACAGCCAGGATAAAGAGTGCCAATCCACCTGCAACAAACAGGCCTAAGCGGACTTTAAATTTTTGTGAGTGTGTATCCATTTTTTTTATTTTTATGCTTGTTCATATTTTAACCCGCTTCTGAATCCTTTTCCGGGTCATTATTATTTCCTACGAAAAGAAGGCCTGGATCAATTTATCTTCTGATGTTTCAAATTCCTTTACAGTGCCTTCCATGTAAACTGATCCCGCGTCTAACATGATAATCCGGTTTGCGGTTTTAAGTGCGCATTTTATATCATGGGTAATGATGATGGATGAAGTTTTATACTTCTTCTGAACATCATTGATCAGGCTGCTTATTTCATCGGATGTTACTGGGTCAAGTCCGGTAGTGGGTTCATCATAAAGTATGATCATGGGATCCACCACTATGGTGCGTGCAAGGCTTATCCGCTTGCGCATTCCACCTGAAAGTTCTGAGGGCATTTTATTCAAAACATCAGGCAAGCCGACATTTTCAAGCACCTCATTTATTTTATCATCTCTTTCTTTCTCAGAGAGACCCTTTTTGAGCCTCTTTAGTGGAAATTCCAGATTTTGTTTCACGGTCATGGAGTCGTACAAAGCGCCACTCTGAAAGAGAAAGCCAACCTTCTGTCTCAGCTCGCTTAATTCCTTTCGGCTTAGTGTTTTAACATTTTTCCCAAATACATTTATTGACCCCCCCTCGAAACCCAATAAGCCAACAATGCACTTGATCAGTACAGATTTTCCGGTACCGGATTTACCAAGCACAACCAGATTTTCTCCATCATAAAGATCAATCGTTGCATCAGTCAGAACCCGTAGTTTTCCGAATGATTTTTGCAGATTGCTAATGCTGATAACCGGCGCGCTACCATTTTTATAGGGCAGATCTTTTTTCAGCGCTGTTGTTTGTTCAGGGTTCATAATACCAGCATATCAGTTATTTGTACAGCAATCATATCTACAATAAGCACCAGCAGTGAAGCAAGCACAACCGCGGAATTAGCGGCGACACCCACACTTTCCGTTCCACGTCCGGCATGGTAACCTTTATAGGTCCCCACGAGGCCAATTACGGCACCGAAGAAAAACGATTTTATGACAGCAGGAAGAAAGTCCATGAAATCGACCGAGCCGAACGCCTGCGAAAAGAACAGTGGAAGTGTTACATCACCTTTAATATTGGCACCACCCCAACTGGCTAGTATGCCGAAACCATCGGCATAAAGAATTAATAAAGGGATCATCAGCGTTGCCGCCAAAACACGGGTTACAACCAGAAATCTTATTGGGTTGGTTGATGAAACCTCCATCGCTTCGATTTGCTCGGTCACTTTCATAGAGCCTAGTTCGGCACCCATGCCCGATCCGATTTTCCCGGCGCAGATAAGAGCCGTTATTACTGGTCCCATTTCCCTGATAAGGGATACAGCCACCATTCCGGGAAGCATGGATACAGCTCCGAAGTCAACCAAAACCGGCCGTGATTGAATTGTTAGCACCAATCCCATAATGGCTCCGGTAACTGTAATAAGAGGCAATGTTTTATACCCGATGTGAAAGCACTGACGGAAAAATTCCTTGAATTCAAAATCTCGCGAAAATGCCTCTCTGGTAACATGTGTAATAAAAAGAAAAACATCAGCAACATCTGTTAAAAAATTACCGGCTGCCTCGGTTTTGGCAATGGTATTGTCGCTGAGTTTGCTGATGGATTGCACCGTAACATCCCGGAGCTTAGGGATAACCCTGGCAACCGGAATAAATTTCTTTACTTTTATTTTCATCATGCCTGGCATTATTTTGCAGGTATCTTACTTTCTGTAAGATTGCTCCTGAGTTTTTCTTTTTTGGTGAGCGATCCGGTTCTTCTGAGTTTTCATAACTTGCCTCAGGCGCTTAACTTCTCCCGATACAAATATACCTGATAAAATTAATCAATCTTTCCCCCGGTTGCAGGTAAAATTGTAAGAAGCAAAATTACTTGTAAATAAAGGTGAACGCGTTACATAACTATTAATATTAGTTACATGATTCACACATCCTGACTTTTCGGCAGGGGTTTAGTGGGAACAAAAAATATTTTGAAACAATTCTTTCCAATTCGATTTTTTAATTTCTTCACGACTATGCCATCGGACTATGTGTGAAACATGTAAATGAAATAATTAATTGTATAATTCATTCCCGGAAAATCCGGGTGTTCTTTGACGGCTGGAAAATTCATGTACTACTAAAATGGCAAGATAGTAGGGTTAGATATCACAGAATTAGGTTAATACGAAAAGTCAGCTTGTTATGGAAACAAATTTTCAAAAGAATGGTTATATAATCATAGCTATAGCAGCGCCATTATTGTTGAAAGATGATCTTGGTTAAAGAAAGCGATTCGCTCATTACCTGATTTGCGTGAAAATTATAATGTGTGAATAATGTAACTCTACTTTATAATTGTGTAACGCATTGTTCATGAATTTTACCGATCTTTGTATTATTGAATTATTTATTAACCTTTAAAATATAAAAACAATGAGTGCAGGAAAATTAGTTGTAGGCGTTGTGGCCGGAGTTGCTCTGGGTGCCGCATTAGGAATCTTATTCGCCCCTGATAAAGGAACATCAACAAGAAATAAAATTTCGAAGAAAAAAAATGATCTGACCGATGAATTGGAAAAAAAATTCAACAAATTTGTCGATAAATTTTCGAAAAAATTCGAAGATCTTCAGGAAGAAACCAGCGATATGGTTGATGAAATGAAGTTCAAAGCAGAAGAAACTGCTAAAAAATAATACACTGACTGGAACTGAATGTTTCATAAGCATAAAATTGCCAGGTAAATGAAAAAGTGCAATATCCAAATGACTGGAGTCTGATGGATATTGCATCTTGATTATGCAGGTTTAAATGTAAAAATCCACACATGGAAACACCATCAGGTTTGCTGCAAACGCTCTTTGAGCAAGTCAAAGAGTTAAGTTTAACTACCTACGAGCTTACCAAACTAAAGGCACTGGAAGCAATTACTATAATCGTTTCGTCATTGGTGTCAAAGCTGATCGTAGTTCTCGTTATATCCATGTTTGTCCTCCTGTTGAATATGGGACTTGCATTGTATCTTGGTGAGATTTTCGGGAAATTATATCTGGGATTTTTCATTGTGGCAGCATTTGATCTGGTTGTGGGGATTGTTTTTTATTTCTTTCTACACAAGTGGATCGGCAAACCGGTGAGTGATTCAATTGTTTCTCAGGCACTTCAATATGATGAGTTATGGAAAAAATAACCACATTCGACGGACTCAGGGCCACAATTACGGAATTGGAAGCCAGGCAGGAAGAACAGGGAATGCAATTGCGCTATCAGGCTGATCTTGCCATTGAAAGTCTGAAGCCAATTAACCTTATTAAAAGTGCTTTTACCGGAGTTAGCGAACCTGGTAATGTCGCCAGCAATCTGTTAAGCAATTCGCTTGGTTTCGGTGCAGGCTTTATTTCAAAGATACTGATCGAGGGGGTTATGAAAAGGCCTTTGAACCGACTTATTGGCACCGCTGTTATGTTCGGTATTCAAAGCCTTATTTCTAAAGATGCCAATACTTTGAGAAGAATTGGCTCAGGAATTTTCAGCCTCCTCAGGCGTAAATCTCATGATAAGGATAGTGTTGCGGATTTAAACGAACCATCCCGTAATGAAACAGCCTGAAGCTGATATCGAAAGCGGCTTTAAATTGCCTTTTTACGCGAAGGCAGCACTACTTCTGGTAGGATTGTATGTTTTCATCGATATTCTTTATATTTTACAGGAAATTATTGTACCCCTGGTTTTCTCTATTATTCTGGCAATTCTGCTTCTTCCGGTCGTTAATTTTTTTGTAAGGCTGAAAATAAACAAGGTATTTTCAATTGTTATCACACTAACCCTTACTGCTATTGTTATTGCTGCATTGGGTGCTTTGATATTTTCTCAGGCCAGCCGCTTTAGTGAATCCTGGCCGGTACTGGTTGATAAATTTACGCTCATGCTAAATCAAAGCATTGGCAGTGTTTCCGGTTATTTTGATATAAGCCCGCGGAGTATCCATGCCTGGATCACAAAAACAAAGGTCGAACTGATCAACAGCAGCGGTGCTGCCATCGGACAAACATTAATGACCGTTGGCAGTAGTCTGGTGGTATTATTTCTGGTGCCCGTCTATATCTTTTTAATCCTTTATTATCAACCTTTGCTCATAGACTTTATTCACAGGCTTTTCAGTATTGGTAATAAAAGCCAGGTGGCCGAAGTTATATCCCAGACTAAAAATTTAGTTCAGCAATACCTTGTAGGTTTGGTAATCGAAGCAGCCATCGTTGCAGTTCTTGAAATTGCCGCCCTTTTCATTCTTGGTATTGAATATGCTATTCTTCTGGGCATTGTTGGGGCTTTGCTCAATATGATTCCGTACATCGGCGGCATTATAGCCGTTGCACTGCCCATGATAGTCGCTTTGGCAACCAAAGATACCGGCTGGTATGCCTTGTATGTGCTTGGCATCTATTATTTCATTCAAATTATTGACAATAACTATATCGTTCCAATGATTGTTGCTTCTAAAGTTAAAATCAATGCACTTTTCTCAATCATTGCTGTTTTTGCCGGGAATGCCCTCTGGGGTGTTTCAGGTATGTTTCTTTCCATTCCACTGCTTGCTATTGTGAAACTTATTTTCGACCATATTGAACCTATGAAGCCCTGGGGATTCCTGCTGGGGGATACCATGCCTTCTATTTTAAAGATAGACCCTATTCTTAAAAAGATAAAAAGACTGACAAAATAGTTCAGATCAGTCTGTTCCAAATCAGATAGATCGGATTTAGGATTTCAGATTTCGGATTTCAGATTTCGGATTTCGGATTCCGGATTTCAGATGTCGGATTTCGGATTTCGGATTTCAGATTTCGGATTTCGGATTTCAGATGTCGGATTTCGGATTTCAGATGTCGGATTTCAGATGTCGGATTTCGGATTCCGGATTTCAGATGTCGGCCCTTCGGCTTCGCTCAGGGACCGGGTTCGTAGGTCGCATCTGTAAGTCAGACAGGCTAAACCTAAACCTCAACCTAAACCTCAACCTCAGCCTCAACCTCAACCTCAGCCTCAACCTCAGCCTCAACCTCAACCTCAGCCTCAACCTCAGCCTCAGCCTTAACCTTAGCCTCAACCTCAACCTCAATATGTGTGAATTATATAATTTATTTCAATAGTTGTATAACGAATATTACGCTAACCGTTCTCAACTTTGTAGCATCACAAATTATCTGAATATTGTAAAATGAAAAAATCATTTCAATTGCTGGCACTGTTTACCCTAAGTGCTGTTTTATTATTTACCTCCTGCGGGCCGGGTAAAAAACTACTTCATTCACAGGCCAGAGTTGACCAACTTCAAAAAGACAGTGTCAATACGCACGGCCGGTTGATGGAATGTGATGCGCTTGTAACGAATCTAAAAGCCGATAAAGCCACTGTTCAAAATGATTTAAAAGCACTTCAGACTGAATCAAATATGACCATCGCCGATCAGGCAAAACGTCTGAAAAATCTTCAGGATATAATTCAGTCACAGAAAAATGTTATGACCAAACTAAAGAATTCAATTTCTGAAGCTTTGGTAAATTATAAGGCTGATGAGTTATCTGTGTACATCAAAGATGGGAACGTGTATGTTTCACTGGCTGAAAAGTTGCTTTTTAAATCGGGAAGTGATGTTGTAAATCCTGCAGGAAAAGAAGCGCTGAAGTCGCTTGCTCAGGTCATTTCAGGTGCAAAAGACATTACCGTTAATATAGAAGGTCATACCGACAATGTACCCATTAAATCAAAAATGTTTCAGGACAACTGGGCCCCGAA
>JBBQBC010000089.1:0-14714 GCA_038317155.1 Bacteroidales bacterium | reverse complement strand
GGTGGGAGCTTGTTCTTCCAAGGTGATTTACTTTCTTTCCGTGTCTCATTTCAATTAATCCTTATCAAGTTTATATTTTGCAATGTTCATCCCGAATTCCAGGTTTTTCGACTTTACGAGTTCTTCAAGCTCGGTGAGTGATTTTTTACCAAAATTACGAAATTTCAAAAGGTCATTTTTGTTATAGGAAACGAGTTCACCAAGGGTTTCAACATCAGCAGCCTTGAGGCAGTTGAGTGCACGAACCGACAGGTCCATATCAACCAGTTTGGTTTTCAGCAACTGACGAATGTGAAGTGATGTTTCATCAAACTCTTCGGCAATGGCTTTTTCCTCAGTATCAATGGTAATTTTCTCGTCGGAGAATAACATAAAATGGTGTATGAGAATACGGGCAGATTCTTTCAGGGCTTCCTTGGGAGGAATTGAGCCATCTGTCACGATCTCAAGTATCAGTTTCTCATAGTCAGTTTTCTGCTCAACGCGGAAATTCTCGATGGTGTATTTTACATTCTTTATGGGTGTGTGAATTGAATCGATAGCGATGGTACCCAGCGGGGCGCCGGCTATTTTATTCTCTTCTGCCGGAACATATCCACGTCCTTTATCAAGTGTAAGGTCAATGGTTAATTTAACCGAGGGTTCCATGTGGCAGATTTCCACTTCAGGGTTCAATACCTGAAAAACCGATAGGAATTTATTGATATCTCCGGCGGTGAATGCGTCCTGGCCTGAAATAACCAGGTGAACGCGTTCGCTGGTTTCTGAATCGAGCAACCTTTTAAAGCGTATTTTTTTCAGATTAAGAATAATGTCAGTAACGTCCTCTACTACTCCTTTGATCGATGAAAACTCCATATCAACACCTTCAATTTTCAAAGAGGTAATTGCGAATCCTTCAAGCGATGAAAGTAGAATTCTTCTGAGGGCATTGCCGATTGTAATTCCGAAACCCGGTTCAAGAGGCCTGAACTCAAACACGCCTTTCGAATCATCGGCTTCGATCATTATAACCTTTTCGGGCTTTTGAAATGCTAATATTGCCATAGTTTCTTCCTCTTGTGTAATGAATTTGTTGACTAAAAAAACCGTTATTACTTCGAATACAACTCGACGATGAGCTGCTCTTTGATATTTTCCGGAATATCTTCACGTGAAGGAAGACTGGCCAGTTTACCTTTCATAAGCGTACTGTCCCACTCAAGCCATGAATAAGTATTGCGCTTGGATGCGAGGGCATTTTGAATCACTTCAAGTGATTTTGATTTTTCCCTTACAGCAATAGCATCGCCTACCTTAACTTCATACGAAGGAATATTAACAACGGATCCGTTAACAACAATGTGGCAATGGGTCACAAGTTGACGGGCACCATTACGCGACGGGGAAATTCCCAGTCTGTAAACCAGGTTGTCAAGCCTCGTTTCAATTAGTTGAAGCAATACTTCTCCGGTAACGCCTTTTTTACGGCTGGCTTTGTGAAACGTGTTTCTAAACTGTTTCTCAAGAATGCCATAAGTATATTTGGCTTTCTGTTTTTCCAGAAGCTGTGTACCGTATTCTGAGAGTTTCTTACGCCTTTTCGAATTTCCGTGCATACCCGGACCGTAGTTTTTCTTTTCGAAATACTTATCGGGTCCGTAGATCGGATCTTTAAACCTGCGTGCAATTTTTGTTTTTGGACCTATGTACCTGGCCATAATTACTTGTTATTTTATGATCATTTTGTTTTTAAGTCAGAAGCCTCAACCACCCATAATACAAACCTGTGAAAGTATATAGCTGGCTGCGACAAGCAGGGTTTGTTATACCCTTCTCCTTTTTGGAGGACGGCATCCGTTATGTGGCAATGGGGTTACATCCATGATTTCGGTTACCTCAATGCCGGAAGCATGGATGGTTCGAATGGCTGACTCCCTGCCGGATCCCGGGCCTTTTACAAATACCTTCACCTTTCTGAGGCCAAGATCGTAAGCGACCTTTGAGCAATCAGTTGCGGCCATCTGTGCTGCATAAGGGGTATTTTTCTTAGATCCCCTGAAGCCCATTTTACCGGCCGATGCCCAACTGATCACCTGTCCGCCATTGTTGGTCAGGGAAATAATGATGTTGTTGAACGAAGCGGTAACATAAGCATGTCCGATAGGATCAACTTTAACAACTCTTTTCTTTGATGTTTTAGCAGTTTTTGCCATAACAATATTTTTTCGACAATTCGGTTTATTATTAAACGGTGGTTAAACGCTGTTGTTTAACCCTTGGCTGCCTTCTTCTTGTTGGCAACGGTTTTCTTTTTACCCTTGCGGGTGCGGGCGTTGTTCTTGGTGCTCTGTCCACGTAAAGGTAAACCGAGACGATGCCTGATGCCACGATAACAACCAATGTCCATCAGTCGCTTTATGTTTGTCTGAACTTCCGAGCGAAGAGCACCTTCAACTTTAATCTGGTCGCCGATAATGGTACGAATGGCATTTTGCTCATCATCATTCCAGTCCTGGACTTTTTTATTGAAATCAACACCAGCCTTGGTCAAAATCATCTGCGCTGTGCTACGTCCAATACCGTAAATATAGGTTAGACCTATTTCACCTCTTTTGTTTTTGGGTATGTCAATACCAGCAATACGTGCCATATATTGTTTTTATTTGATGTTAATCGATTAACCTTGCCTTTGTTTGTACTTGGGGTTCTTTTTGTTGATAATGTACAAACGCCCCTTCCTTCTGACTATTTTACAGTCAGGTGTTCTCTTCTTAACGGATGCTCTTACTTTCATTTTCCAGGTTTGTTTTATTATTTGTATCTGAAAATTATTCTGCCCTTTGAAAGGTCGTATGGCGACATTTCCAGTTTCACTTTGTCACCAGGTAAGATCTTGATGTAGTGCATCCTCATTTTACCCGAAATGTGCGCGGTGATAATATGCCCGTTCTCCAGCTCAACACGAAACATTGCATTACCCAGTGATTCGGTAACGGTTCCATCTTGCTCTATCGAAATTTGTTTCGCCATTTATTAATTTGTTTGTGTGTTCGCTTTCAGTATTTCTTCTATCTCATCGAACGAAGAAAGTATTTCGGTTTTACCCTCCATAATTGCAATAGCATGCTCAAAATGTGCCGAAGGCCTGCGATCTGAAGTCCTGATGGTCCATCCATCATTTTCCTGAATCACCGTCCGGCTTCCGAGGTTGATCATGGGTTCAATACAAATCACCATTCCTGGTTGCAGCATTGTTCCGGCTCCTCGCTTACCATAATTAGGCACCTCAGGCTTCTCGTGCAGATGTCTGCCAAGCCCGTGGCCAACCAGGTCGCGAACCACTGAATATCCGAAACTTTCGACGTAAGTCTGGATTTCGAATCCAATATCCCCAATCCTTTTGCCTGCTATTGCAGCTCCGATGCCTCTGTAGAGCGATTCTTTTGTACGATTCATAAGAAGCTGAACTTCTTCGCTTACTTCGCCTACTGCAAACGAATAGGCGGAGTCACCGTAAAAACCGTTCATTATCACGCCACAATCAACTGAAACAAGATCTCCGTCAAGTAATTCACGGTCTCCCGGAATTCCATGTACCACCACTTCATTCACCGAAATACAAAGGGTGGCCGGAAATCCTCCATATCCTTTGAACCCGGGAACCGCATGATGATCGCGGATAAATGTTTCTGCGATTTTGTCAAGCTCACCCGTTTTCACTCCGGGTTTAATATGCCTGGCAACTTCGGCTAGGGTTTTACCAACAAGTAAAGAACTTAACCTTATTAATTCTATTTCTTCTTCAGTCTTGTAATGAATCATTATACCGAAATCAAACAGTAAGTGATCAATTAACCCATGTTGATTGAAGAACGACCTTTGATACGCCCTGACTTTGTGAGCCCATCGTAATGCCTCATCAGCAGATGACTTTCGATCTGTTGCAATGTATCAAGCACAACACCCACAAGAATCAGCAATGATGTACCTCCATAAAAGTTTGCAAACTGTTGTGTAACGCCGATTTTCCCAACCAAAGATGGCATAATTGCCACGAATGCCAGGAACAATGAGCCCGGTAATGTTATCCTTGACATGATCTGGTCAATAAATTCTGCAGTCCTTTTCCCTGGTTTAACCCCGGGGATAAATCCATTGTTTTTCTTCATATCCTCAGCCATCTGATTTGGATTGATCGTTATAGCTGTATAGAAATAAGTAAACACAACAATGAGCATGGCAAATACAAAATTATACCAGAATCCATGAACGTTGGTGAATGCGGCAAAGAACCCGGAAAGGGACTCAGATTGTGCAAAACCAGCCAATGTCAATGGGAGGAACATGATGGCCTGAGCGAAAATGATCGGCATAACACCGGCGGCATTAACTTTAAGCGGGATGTATTGCCTTACACCACCATATTGTTTGTTTCCAACAATACGTTTAGCGTATTGTACCGGAATTTTTCGGGTCCCCTGAACAAGTAATATACTGATCAGGATAACACCGATCAACACCGCAAGTTCAACAATAAAGATTACCAATCCACCACCTTTCTGTTCCATACGTGAAACCAATTCACCAAAAAGGGCGAAAGGAAGCCGGGCTATAATTCCGATCATAATGATCAGAGAGATACCGTTGCCAATACCTTTATCGGTTATGCGCTCACCGAGCCACATAACGAACAGGGTACCGGAAATAAGAATGATCACCGACGAAACCCAGAAAAATGTTGAAGGGGATGTCACAGCCGGATCAAATGGCGTAATGGCCTGAGCCGGAAGCTGAGATACCAGGTTAGCAATGTAACCGGGAGCCTGAAAACCAGTAATTATAACAGTTAAATACCGGGTAATCTGGTTAATTTTCTTACGACCGCTTTCGCCTTCTTTCTGAAGTTTCTGGAAATATGGGATTGCCATACCTAACAACTGCACCACGATGGAAGCAGAAATATAAGGCATAATACCCAAAGCAAAAATTGAAGCATTGGAGAAAGCGCCTCCCGAAAACATATTCAGCAAGCCAAGAAGCCCCCCTTTGGTCTGGTTTTGTAAATTAGCCAGTTGATTGGGATCAACACCTGGAAGCACAACATAAGAACCAAGCCTGTAAAGCAATATAATACCCAAAGTGTACAAAATGCGCTTACGCAGTTCCTCAATCTTGTATATGTTCCGTATAGTCTGAATTAGTCTTTTCATCTAAAGTCTAGATTTTAATTGCCTGACCACCTTTTGATTCAATCGCTTTTACAGCAGTTGCAGAGAAAGCATGAACTTTAACATCAACCTTAGCCGTAAGTTCCCCACGTCCAAGAATTTTAACCTTATCATGTTTGGATACAAAACCACTCCCGATCAGGATATCCATATCAATTACATCTATATTCTTTGATGAAGCAATTGACTGAATAACATCGAGGTTAAGACTGCGATACTCAACCCTGTTGATGTTTTTAAACCCAAACTTAGGTAAACGCCTGTAAATAGGCATCTGACCTCCTTCAAAACCAGCTTTTCTGCTGTATCCTGAACGTGATTTAGCACCCTTGTGTCCGCGGGTAGCTGTTCCGCCACCACCCGAACCTTGTCCGCGTCCAATCCTTTTGGTTGAATGTGTTGCGCCCTGAGCCGGTTTTAGATTACTTAAATCCATAATGTCTTTCTGATTAATGTTGTATATTAACTAGATTTCTTCAACTTTAAGCAGGTGGCTGATCTTTGCAATCATCCCTGCTATCTGGGGTGTAACAACAACCTCGACCGGACGGCCCATTTTTCCAATGCCTAAGGCTTTTAAGGTCCGTTTTTGCCGCTCGGGTTGTTTAATCCCGCTTTTTATCTGGGTAACTTTCAGTTTTTTCATCTTCCTTATTTTTAACGGTAGTTAATTAGCCGTTTAGCCGTTGAACACCTTGCTGATGTCAATACCGCGAAGCTGGGCAATGGTATATGCATCGCGCATATTTACCAAAGCATCAATGGTAGCTTTTACAACACTGTGTGGATTTGACGACCCTTTTGATTTGGCAAGTACGTCTTTTACCCCGACACTTTCAAGCACCGCACGCATAGCACCACCAGCGATTACGCCGGTACCGGCAGAAGCTGGTTTAAGAAATACAAGGGCTCCGCCATATTTACCAAGTTGTTCGTGAGGAATGGTTCCTTTTAAAACAGGCACTTTCACCAGGTTTTTCTTTGCGTCGTCAACACCTTTCGCGATTGCAGCAGTTACTTCCTTGGCTTTGCCGAGTCCATATCCTACCACCCCGTTTTCGTTTCCAACAACAACAATTGCTGAAAAGCTAAAGGTGCGTCCCCCTTTGGTAACCTTGGTAACCCTCTGAATGCTTACCAGCCTGTCTTTAAATTCAATTTCGCTGGATTTTACTCTTTTGATATTTGCGTTTGCCATTTCCTTTAAAATTTAAGGCCTCCTGCCCTGGCAGCCTCCGCCAGAGATTTGATTCTACCATGATATAAGTACCCGTTACGATCGAAAACCACGCTTTCGATGCCTGCTTCAAGAGCAAGTTTGGCTATGAGCTGGCCAACCAGTTTAGCCTGTTCAATTTTGGCAATCGGGGTTCCCGAAGCCTCAGGAGTACGCGACGATGCAGAAACAAGTGTTTTGCCTTCCAGATCATTGATAATCTGGGCATAAATCTGTTTATTGCTTCTGAATACGGTCAACCGGGGCTGCTCGGATGATCCGGTAATGTTCTTCCGGACTCTGAGTTTGATCCTGTGCCTTCTGTATTCTTTTCTGTTCTTAATAGCCATCCTACTTTAGGAATTTGCCCGGAAATCCGGGATTGGTTTATGTTAAATACTATTTTTCAGATGCTGACTTTCCAGCTTTCTTCTTAACAACTTCGCCCATAAAGCGAATACCTTTCCCTTTGTAGGGCTCTGGTTTGCGCATTGAACGGATTTTTGCCGCTACCTGACCAATCAACTGTTTATCGTGCGATTTCAGGGTAATGGTCGGGTTTTTTCCCCTCTCGGCAGCAGTTACAACACTAACCTCAGAAGGAAGCTCAAAGAAAATACTGTGTGAATAACCGAGGGCAAGTTCAAGCACATTCCCATTGGCAGTAGCTTTATAACCTACACCAACCAGTTCCTGAACAACTGTATATCCATCAGATACTCCTTTAATCATATTGGCAAGGAGCGAACGATAAAGACCATGTTTTGCTCTTGTATCCTGAGTCTCCTGGGTCCGGCCAACAATCAGATGTGTTCCATCTATCTTTACAGTCACAGTCGGGTCAACATGTTGTGAAAGCTGTCCGAGGTTCCCTTTAATTGTTATCAGGTTAGAATCCGAAACCGTGATCTGAACTCCGGCAGGGATAGCTATTGGCAATTTTCCTATTCTTGACATTGTAGAAATCTCCTCTTTTTAACTAATGTAACACAATACTTCGCCGCCAATCTGAAGTGTACGGGCTTCCTTATCAGTCATTAGTCCCTTGTTGGTTGAGAGTATAGCAACTCCAAGACCATTCAGAACGCGCGGAAGTTTGTCAGCGCCCACATACTTCCGTAAGCCTGGTTTACTAACCCTCTCAAGGCTTCTGATAGCGGGCACTTTAGAAACGGGATGATATTTTAACGCGATCTTGATGATTCCGGGAATACTTTCATCTTCAAACTTATAGTTCAGAATGTATCCCTTATCAAACAGGATTTTGGTTATTTCCTTCTTCATAATGGATGAAGGTATCTCCACGATCCGGTGGTTTGCCATTACGGCGTTCCTGAGGCGGGTCAGGTAATCTGAAATAGGATCTGTTACCATTTTATCCTTTGATATTTTAATTAATGTTGTTTTGTTATCTTACCAACTGGCTTTTTTCACTCCCGGAATCAGACCTTCGAGGGCCATAAAACGGAAGTTAATACGCGATACACCAAACTGGCGCATGTATCCTTTCGGGCGGCCTGTTAACTTGCAACGGTTGTGCAGGCGCACAGGAGAGGCATTTTTCGGCAGTTTCTGCAATCCGATGAAATCGCCGGCTGCTTTTAGTGCAGCGCGTTTAGTTGCAAATTTTGCAACAAGGCGTTCTCTTTTGCGTTCTCTTGCTTTAATCGATTCCTTAGCCATATCGTTTATTTCTGATTTTTGAATGGTAAACCAAATTGTTTTAAAAGGGCCAGACACTCTTTGTCGGTGCGGGCTGTCGTAACGAAAGTAATATCCATCCCGTTGATTTTTGAAATTTTGTCAATCAAAATTTCAGGGAAGATAATCTGCTCTGTAACACCAAGCGTATAGTTTCCACGACCATCGAATCCTTTTTCGTTGATTCCACGGAAGTCCCTTATACGGGGTATGGCAACCGATACAAGCCTGTCAAGAAATTCATACATCTGGTTACTTCTGAGGGTTACGCGAACACCAATGGGCATTCCCTTACGCAACTTGAAGTTGGATATGTCTTTCTTTGATTTGGTGGCAACGGCTTTCTGGCCTGATATAGCAGTCATTTCATTAACGCCTGCATCAATCAGTTTCTTATCAGCAATTGCTGTTCCGAGACCCTGGTTAAGGCTGATCTTCAGCAACCTGGGAACCTGCATCACAGTTTTATATTGAAACTGTTCGGTAAGTGCAGGAATAATCTCTTTCGAGTATTTATCTTTTAGACGTGGTGAATAGCTCATTACTTAATTACCTCCCCCGACTTTTTAGAATAACGTACAGATTTATTGGTTTTCGTGTCAAGTTTGCGGCCAACGCGGGTAGGTTTACCCGTGTTATCAATCAGCATCAGGTTTGAAATGTGTACGTTGGCCTCTTTTTTAACAATACCACCCTGTGCATTTTTAGCATTGGGTTTGGTATGTTTTGAAACCAGGTTTACGCCTTCAACAATAGCCTGTTGTTTTTCAACATCCAGCTCAAGGACTTTACCCTGCTTCCCTTTTGAGTCACCGGCAATAACCTTGACGTTGTCGCCTTTTTTTATGTTCAGCTTTGTGCTCATAATTCGTGAGTTCATTTAAAGCACCTCAGGTGCCAGTGAAACAATCTTCATGTATTGCTTTTCGCGAAGTTCCCTGGCAACGGGCCCGAATATACGGGTACCGCTCATTTCACCTGCATTGTTAAGCAACACTACGGCGTTATCGTCAAACCGGATATAGGATCCATCGTTGCGACGAATTTCTTTTTTGGTTCTGACAACCACTGCCTTAGCGACCGCACCTTTTTTGATGTTTCCTGAAGGAAGTGCATTTTTAACGCTGACAACAATTTTATCGCCAATTGAGGCATACTTTTTACGCGTTCCGCCCAGTACCCGGATGCAAAGTACTTCCTTTGCCCCGCTGTTGTCAGCAACCGTAAGTCGTGATTCCTGTTGTATCATAATTACTTAGCTCTTTCAATGATTTCGACTAATCTCCAGCACTTGCTTTTACTCAGTGGCCTGGTTTCGGAAATGCGAACTGTATCGCCAATGTTGCAGTCGTTGTTTTCATCGTGGGCTGCAAATTTGGATGATTTCTTCACAAACTTTCCGTATTTGGAGTGTTTTTCACGACGTTCAACCTGTACGACGATCGACTTTTGCATTTTATTGCTGACAACAACCCCGATTCTTTCTTTTCTCAGATTTCTGGTTTCCATAGTTTCTCCGGTTATTGTTTGTTTACGGCAACTGATCCCTTTGCAGCATCTTTCAATTGGCGTGAGCGCAATTCGGTAACCATGCGTGCAATGGTTCTGCGATAGGTTTTTATTTTATTGGGGTTCTCAAGAGGAGAAACAGCATGGTTCAACTTTAGCTTGATCAGCTGCTTACGTTCTTCATCGAGCCGTTCAATAAGTTCGGCTGTCGAAAGCTCTCTAATGACTTCTTGTTTCATCTTGCGTTATATTGATTCTTCGACGTAATCTCTTCTTACCACAAACCTGGTGGCAACAGGTAATTTCTGGGCCGCCAGCCTGAGTGCTTCTTTGGCAACTTCCATGGTCACACCTTCTGCTTCGAAGAGTATGCGTCCGGGGCTAATACGGGCAACAAAGTATTCGGGAGCTCCCTTACCTTTACCCATACGAACTTCGGCTGGCTTCTTGGTAACGGGTTTGTCCGGAAATATGCGTATCCATATCTGTCCTTCACGCTTCATGTGACGGCTCACGGCCTGACGGGCAGCTTCAATCTGCCTGCCGGTTATCCAGGCTTCTTCCAGGGTCTTGATCCCGAATGAACCAAATGAAAGCTCTGCACCACGCTTGGTGTTGCCCTTCATTTTGCCCTTCTGCATCTTCCTGTACTTGGTTTTCTTTGGCTGTAACATTATTATCGGATATTGATCGTGTTGTTGTTACTCTGTTTTGCAATCTTATTTTCTCGGTCCCCGGCTACGGTTTCCACCACGTTGTTGTGGTCTGCTGTTTGGTCTGGCTGGCATCGACTTATCGCGGGTATTTCCGGCTGCAGTTGACTCAACATGTGGTGTAAGTTCAACTTTTCCGTAAAGCTCACCTTTGCAAATCCATACTTTTATTCCAATTCTTCCATAGGTTGTATGGGCTTCGGCAATAGCATAGTCAATGTCTGCACGAAGGGTATGTAGAGGAATACGACCTTCTTTGATCAACTCGCGACGAGCCATTTCAGCACCAGCTAACCTTCCGGAAATAAGCACCTTGATTCCCTCAGCACCTATACGCATAGTAGAAGCTATAGATGTTTTAATAGCACGACGGTATGATATACGGCCTTCTATCTGACGGGCAATTGCGCCGGCAACGATTACTGCATCCATTTCAGGGCGCTTAATCTCGGAAATATTGATCTGAATCTCCTTTTTGGTGACTTTCTTCAATTCTTCCTTCAGCTTGTCAACTTCCTGTCCGCCTTTCCCAATGATGATCCCTGGTCGGGCAGTATGGATAGTTACGGTAACGAGTTTAAGCGTACGTTCGATCACAATTTTCGAAACACCTGCTTTCGATAAACGGGCATTCAGATATTTGCGGATCTGGTCATCTTCAATCAGCTTTTGCGCGTAATGATTTCCGCCATACCAGTTGGAATCCCATCCCCTGATGATGCCTAGCCTGTTACCTATTGGATTTGTCTTTTGTCCCATTCAACAAATAATTATTTGGTTTTTAAAGCCTGATTTGCAGTTTCTTGTTCGGTATTTATTGCAATTCTGTTCTCAATAAGCAATGTAACATGATTAGAGCGCTTCTTGATCCTGTGTGCACGCCCCTGAGGAGCAGTGCGGATACGTTTCAATGATCGTGCTCCGTCAACACCAATCTCCTTGATATAGAGGCTAGTATCTTCCATGCGCTTACCTTCGTTCTTTGCCTGCCAGTTTGCCAAAGCTGAAAGCAGTAGTTTGTGCAAACGGCCGCTGGCATCCTGTGGTGAGTGCTTCAGCACATGAAGAGCCTGTTCCACGTTCATACCGCGAATCATATCAGCAATAAGACGCATTTTCCTGGGCGAAGTGGGGCAATTGACCAGTTTAGCAAACGATTCCTGCTTCTTTGCCTCCTTTATCAGCTCGGCTTTATTATGTTTCCGTGATCCCATTGGTTTAGTCCTCTTTATTTTTTACCTTTATCTTTACTTCCGGCGTGTCCCCTGAAAATCCGTGTAGGAGAAAATTCACCGAGTTTGTGTCCCACCATGTTTTCTGTAACATAAACCGGTATGAACTTGTTCCCGTTGTGCACTGCAATTGTTTGTCCAACAAAATCGGGAGAAATCATTGATGCACGCGACCAGGTTTTAATAACAACTTTTTTGTTATTGGAAACCACGTCCAATACTTTCTTTTCCAGTTTATAGTCGATATAAGGACCTTTTTTAAGCGAACGGCTCATTTTAAATGCTATTTAAGGTTCAATTATTTCTTCCTTCTTTCGATGATGTACTTATTCGAAGCTTTCTTCGGATAGCGGGTCTTGTAGCCTTTTGCAGGTAAACCCTTACGCGACCTTGGATGTCCACCTGAAGCCCTTCCTTCACCACCACCCATTGGGTGATCAACAGGATTCATTACAACAGCGCGGGTACGTGGCCGGCGACCAAACCAACGTGTGCGACCGGCTTTACCCGATACTTCAAGGTTGTGTTCGGTATTGGATACAAGACCAATAGTAGCTTTGCATGTTTGCAGAATCAAACGTGTTTCACCTGAAGGAAGTTTAATAACAGCAAACTTGCCATCACGCGACATCAACTGTGCCGATGAGCCGGCACTGCGGGCCATTTTGGCACCCTGGCCAGGCCTGAGTTCAATGTTATGGATGACCGTTCCGAATGGAATTTCACTCAGGTAAAGTGAGTTGCCAATCTCTGGCTGTGCGCCTTTGCCTGACAAAACTTCCTGGCCAACTTTAAGTCCATTGGGAGCAACGATGTAGCGCTTTTCACCATCTGCATAAAATAGGAGGGCTATACGGGCTGTGCGGTTCGGATCGTACTCGATGGTGCGAACAGTGGCAGGAACATTTTCCTTGTCACGTTTGAAATCGATAACACGATACTGTTGTTTATGACCACCACCAATGGATCTGACAGTCATTTTTCCATCATTGTTTCGGCCTCCGGTTCTTTTCTTCGGCTGCATCAGGCTCTTTTCAGGGCTTGTAGCAGTTATGTCATCCAGTGCGCTAACCAGTTTGAAGCGCTGACTTGATGTGGTCGGTTTGAATTTTTTTAAAGCCATTATCTTTAAATATTGCTATAAAAATCAATTGTTTCACCTTCAGCTAATGTTATGATAGCTTTTTTGTATGAATTGGCGCTTCCCTTTACTGTGCCGGTTTTGGTAAACCTCGATTTGGACTTACCCGCGTAATTCATGGTGTTAACTTCAGTAACATCAACTCCGTAGATTTCTTCGACTGCTTTCTTTATCTGCAGTTTATTTGAGTTCTTCTGCACGATAAAGCCATAACGGTGGAGCTTTTCACCTAAGGCTGTCATCTTTTCCGTTACTAACGGCTTTATTATAATGCCCATCGTTTCTTTGATTAATGGTTCTTAAAAATCAACGCTAAGAGCGAAGATTAATTTTGAAATGTTTTTTCAATCTCGGCAACAGTCCCTTCAAGGATTATCAGGTTATTGGCGCGAATAATCTCGAATGTATTCAAATCGTTCGCCCTGATAACTTTTGCCTGTTTAAGGTTCCTCGATGAAAGGTATATGGCCTGGTTCTTTTCTCCCAGAACCATAAGGGTCTTACGTCCCGGAAGTTTCAGGCTTTCCAGTAGTTCAACAAAATTCTTTGTCTTCGGCTTGTCGTAGTTAAAATCTTCAAGCACAACAATATTGTTGGTCCTGGCTTTGTAACTGAGTGCTGACAAACGGGCAAGTTGTTTAAGTTTCTTGTTGAGTTTGAAAGTATAATCCCTGGGTTGGGGACCAAAAACCCTCGCACCACCGCGCAACAGCGGTGATTTGATACTACCTGCACGGGCACCGCCTGTACCTTTTTGTTTTTTAAGTTTGCGGGTACTTCCCGAAACGGTTGACTTTTCTTTCGAACTATGGGTTCCCTGACGCTGATTGGCAAGATACCGTTTGGTATCGAGGTAAATCGCGTGATCGTTAGGCTCGATGTTGTAAATCGAATCGCTGAGGGTAACTGTTCTTGCAGTCTTTTCCCCTTTTATGTTGTAAACTGCTAGCTCCATCGTTCAATAATTACGTATGATCCATTAGCTCCTGGAATTGCACCTTTTACCAATAAAAGGTTCTTCTCTTTCACAATCTTAATAATCTGAAGGTTAAGTATTTTAACCCTTTTATTTCCCATCTGACCTGCCATACGCATGCCTTTGAAAACGCGCGATGGCCATGAAGATGCACCGACAGATCCTGGCGCTCTCAAACGGTTGTGTTGACCGTGGGTGGCTCCGCCTACCCCGGCAAATCCATGCCTGCGAACAACACCCTGAAAACCTTTTCCTTTGGTTGTTCCAACCACATCAACAAATTCACCTTCTTCAAAAACGTCGATCATAACTACATCGCCGAATTGTTTCTGGTGGCCGGCTTCAAAACGGGTAAATTCAACTACCTTACGTTTTGGGGTAATTCCTGCTTTGGCAAAATGACCCATCTCAGCTTTAGTGGTATGCTTTTCTTTTTTATCCTCGAAAGCCAGTTGGATGGCATCATAACCATCTATTGCCTTGGTCCTGATCTGAGTTACATAGCAGGGACCGGCTTCGATAACCGTACATGGCAAACTCTTGCCACTGGCATCGTAAACACTGGTCATTCCGATTTTTCTTCCTATAATTCCTGACATTGCAGTATCATGTTAAATTGATGATTCATTTCCTGGTGGCCGACCGGCAAGCCTGACAGCCTTAAGAAGCTACAAACTTATACCTTGATCTCTACTTCAACTCCACTGGGCAACTCGAGTTTCATCAGCGCGTCAATGGTTTTGCTGGTGGTGCTGTAGATATCAAGCAGGCGCTTGTATGAACTCAGCTCAAACTGCTCCCTTGATTTCTTGTTGACAAAGGTTGACCTCAACACGGTGAAAATCTTTTTGTTGGTAGGCAGAGGAATTGGGCCATTAACAACTGCACCGGTCAATTTTACAGTCTTTACAATCTTTTCGGCTGATTTATCAACCAGATTATGATCGTACGATTTCAGTTTTATTCTGATCCTTTGGCTCACGTTATTTTGTATTTATTGAGTTAGTTTCTTTATT
>JBBQBC010000088.1:0-14788 GCA_038317155.1 Bacteroidales bacterium | reverse complement strand
CCACGCTGGTATCCCTGTCAGGATAAGGCCATTGATAAATGATATCAAAAATGCAGAAGATACACTTATACTCCGCTTTGCATTTGTTAGTTCCGGAATTAACCGTCAAGGAATTGCATACCCATCAATGGATACGGTTGTATATGTTCCGGCATTTCAGGCCAAAGGCACAGAAGTAATTGATTATTATATCAGAGGTGGTGAAAGTAATAATCCGCTTGCAATGGGTAAGATATATGTGAATATTGTTCAGCAACCATACTATGATTCGCTGGTGGTGAATAATATTAATGCCGGGGTTAATGCCAATGGATCCTTGTTTTCAAAACAACTCATGTTACCATCAGAATTTGATAATGCTTCCTGGAACAGCGAATTGACCCCTCATTACAGATATCCCAAAAACGCACTTACGAATACTATATTTCTTAGTAACTTATGGATAGCAGGCCTGGACGAAAACGGAGCAATTCATATTTGCGCTGAGCGTTACAATCAGGAGGGTATTGATTTGCAGGCAGGACCCATATCAATCACTTACGATACCTCCCATTACCTTAAATACGGCAGAACCTGGAAAATAAGTAATTCTGAAATAGAGTTCCACCGGCAAAACTACTGGAAGCAAGGCTACGAGCCTGTTGAGGCTATCAGTTCGTGGCCTGGCAATGGAAACCCGGCACTTGGGGAAGCCGCTCAGTTGGCCCCTTACTCCGATCACAACAACGATGGATTTTACAATTGTATGGATGGAGACTATCCATTGATACGAGGGGATGAAACCATTTACTTTATGTACAATGATGATATTCAACATACTGAAAATGATGGACTTCCCCTTGAAGTGGAAGTTCATGGAATGGTTTTCGGGTTTAATGAACCTGCCGATACCGCTTTATATAATACTGTTTTTGCACATTATGATATCATTAACAGGTCAACCAATACATTTTACAACTGTTCTCTAGGTTCATTTACCGACATTGACCTGGGCTTTCCAACGGATGATTTTATTGGCTGTGATGTTGGCAGAGGTACCTACTATGGTTATAACGGTAAAGAGATTGACGGCAACGGGCAATACTACGCTTATGGCGAAAACCCGCCGACACAGGCAGTTACCATTCTGGCTGGCCCTTATATGGATGAAGATGGGTTAGATAACCCTGCCGGTGGCTGCGATGAAAGCATCAACGGACTGAATTTTGGAAACGATATCCCTGATGATGAAAGATTTGGAATGACTATTTTTGGTTATTTCAGAGAACTCCCAATTAACCCTTACCCTATCTATACACCTCCAACTGCTTTAGACATATATCTATTTATAAATGGGAAATGGAGGGACAGTACTTCTTTCACCTATGGTGGAAATGCTCATCCATTATATGGTTCAGTTGGACCTGATTGCAGATTCATGTACCCCGGAGATTCCGACCCACTAAACTGGGGCACAAATTGCATTTTCCCCGAAGGTGGTTACAATCAGGGAACCCGGTTCTGGACGGAAGAGGAAACAGGTAACAATCCAGGCGACAGAAGAGGCGTGGGAAGCATGGGTCCGTTCACATTTCATCCGGGTCAGATGCAGGAGATTGATATTGCCTATGTTACCGGACAGGGAAATGCGGGTGTTTCTTCATCGCTTAGCCAGATGTTCAGAAATATTGACAGCCTTAGGTTTAAAGTTGCAGCGGGGCAATTGGTTATACCCAGCAATGAGTTGGGCATTAATCCAGGCGAAGCAACAGGCTCTGTTATTGTTTATCCGAACCCGGCTTCAGAATTTATTACTGTTAAGAGCTTATCGGCTTTTAACGATGGTGAGTATTCTATTTTCAATTCTCTGGGTATTCTAAAGCTCTCAGGAAAATTTTCAACCGAATCCAAACAGATGATAAATACGGCGACATTGTCAGCCGGCATTTATATTATCAGGGTAAATTCAGGCAAATCAATTACTTCAGGGAAATTTGTGAAGAGGTAGACAAGGAGGCCCACATCAGGAAACGTGCACCAACGGTGGAAGGCCGGTCTAAATAATAAGGTAGCAAGGTTATGGCCCAAAGCAACGGCCTGTCTATTGAGCAGTTTTTTCTTATTTTAGAAGGCGGCCTAAATAACTGCGCTTAATTTTGGTACCTGGTTCTCTTTTGCCTTTCTGTACCTTTTGCTTGATATATGTGCTGCATCGGTACAAGTGAAAAAGCGATCTCAAGCGCAACTTAAAAATCAATTTTATTCGCGCTTATTTTGCATAGAAACCAATCAATCAAAAAACATGAAAGCCTTAACTGACATGGGAAAACTATGTTTAATCATTAAAATAACGGAATAAAAACGACTAATTATGAGAAATATTTTTTAGCTCACTCATGATTTTATGCTCCAAAAGATATTATCTCACAAAAAAAAGAAAAATTATAAATAAACATTACGAAAAGGGCAACTGAAATTATGAATCGCTAATTTAAGTTACATTCCTTTATAAAAGATATTAACACATACAGGATATTACCACCAAATCAGAAGTGCGGAGTCAGCACGTTAAACACTGACTAAAACTGGATGAAAAAAATACTCATTCTTTCATGTATAATTGCTCTATTAGTCTTTTTCAGTTGCATGAAAGAGAATACTGATAACAACGGAGCAATTGATAACAAGGTACTGATTGACCGGATTTTTAAAGCGGGTATGGCCTGGAACCATGAATTACCAGATCTAAAGTCAACTTATCCAGTAGATATAAGTGTTGATAAAACAATAGAAGGACCAGAGGGTGGCAATATTCACTTACTTGGTAGTATCACCGGTTCAATGAATCAGAATGATCAAACAAACGAAATCCTGGATGGTACGCTTTTACTCGGTTTGACAGAAACGATCAACGGGTATTCAATGTTTTATGATGGTAAGAAGTTCGTCCTGTCCGGGGCTCCCTTTATATCTTTAACAGGTACCTTTACCCTTCTTCCCGGAGGCATTACATTTGGAACGGCTTCCAGCATGCATGTCGGAGGCGGGATCAGGATTACAGGTCCCAACTATGATAAAACCGCTGATGTAAATGTAACAATCAATATCAAGGCTGATGGCCGGGGTGGTGATGTCAGTGGAAAAATCGGTGGCGAAACGGTTAATTTTTCCTTTTGAATGAAACAGCGACTTCATTGAATAATAAAAATCCTGTTTCCAAGCTTTTTATTTATTGATCTGATTTATCCTATTCAATCACCAAATGCTCTTCTTTATAAACCACGCCTCTTCTTCGCAGGCCTTCAAGCAAAAAACTGACTATTTTCGGATCTTTCCCAAGAAATTCCGGCGCTGAAACACCTTTTTGTGTATAGAGGCCCTGAACCAGCATCCGTGCTGCCATAGTAGCAGTATAGCCTGTTGTGCGGGCCATGGAATGAATACCGGTTTCCGGGTCGTAACGATCGTTCAGATTCCAGGTATAACGATGCCTCACACCATCTTTCAGCCCTTCGGCGATTACCTGCATAATGGTCAGATCCTCCTCCCCTTCCTGCAGTTTCCATTTTGGGAAAAGAAGCCGTGAAGTAAATTCCAGCGGACTGATCATCACTCCATTGATGCTGATTGGTTCTTTGTTAAAGAATCCCGTGTCGCGCAAAACGGCCATTTTTTCAATATGTCCTTTGTAACGCAGGGTTTTCTCAATCATATAATCACCCTTAATAGTTGTTGCCAGGGTGCGTAAACCATCGCTGTTAAAGGCTTCGAGGGTTCCGATGCCCGGAAACTCAAGCAGTTCCGGATCCGACAAGGCTTCCCGCACAACCATTCTGCCGCCGTCAATATAACGGGCCGGGCGCGTGTACTCTTCAATGACATCAATCGGTGAGAAAACCGCTTTGTACTCGAATGGCCAGGTTCTCACAACAGGCAGACCACCAACATAGGTAATTCCTTTCTCCAAAGTATCAAGCATTGAGGAACCATAGCCGATCAATACGTTACTCATGCCTGGTGCCACCCCTATGTCGCAGATAACGGTAACATTGTTGTCTTTTGCTTTCTGATCCAGTCCGAACATATCTTCCGGAAAGAAAGCAATATCCACCACATTTTTTCCACATTCAATCAGGCGCTCAACAGTCCGGTAACCCATAAAGCCCGGAACTGCATTGATTACAAGGTCTTTACCTTTCGAAAGAAATTTAATGGTTTCCGGATTGTCAAGATCGGCTCTGACAGTTTCGATGCCGGGATAGACTTCCAGCTTAGCAAGTGCTTCAGGGCTAACATCGGCCGAGGTAACTTCAAATTCACCATCTTTTGCCAGATCAATGGCCATTGGGCCGCCCACCAGGCCGGCACCGAGAACAAGAACTTTCATAAAATCATTTATTGGGTTTTGTAATATGTCCTAAGTTCAATACTTCGTTAAAATTTTGCATTGGGTTGATAATCAAATAGTTATTAGAACAGTTTGATTATTTACAAGTGATTGAGAATCAATTTCTTGAGTCATTGCGTCTTTGCCTGCCTGATTGCTCGAGCAATCAAGCAGACAGGCGTGATTCTTAAACTTACCTAACTATTGAAGTTAAAAAAAACATCAAAACACAAAGTTGCAACAAAAAATGAAAACCCGAAATTTATTTTTTGTTTTCTTTCGAAACCAGGTTCTTTGTATTGACTTTATTATGGCAGGTTTATTTAGAGAGTTCGGGACTTCTACTTTTCCGACTCACGATCTGCACGATTTCCCTGTACTGCGAAACCACAATCCCTAAAACAACCAGCACGATGCCTGCTATTTTCTGTACTGAAAAAACTTCAGCAAGAACAAAATATGCAGCTACCGCGGTAAACACAGGAATCAGGTTAGTGAATATGTTGGTTTTCACAACGCCAAGTTTGGCTAAAGCTTTTATAAAAAAGAGGTAAGCCAGACAAGAGCCAAAGAAAGCCAGCTGCAGCATTGCCAGGATCAGATCCATCCGGGGTTTAACCAGCATAAATCCCTTAAAATCGAAGATCAGAAACAGTGGTAGAAAATAAAATGTCCCGATGAGGTTCTGGCGGGAAATTATTGTCAGCGCTGTATATTTGTGGGTGAGTTTTTTAACAATCACCGAATAAACAACCGCTGAGAAAACAGCAAGAAACAATAAAAAAATACCTTTAGGCGCCGCATTCATGCTTAAGTCACGATTCACCAGCATAACCACAATCCCTAAAAAGGAAACGACAATCCCGAGCCAGGTAAAAAGATTTATTTTCTCCCGGGTAAACCACATGGCTGCAAATGGGCTGAACAAGGGAATTGTTGCGATAATGGCCGATGAGATGGTGGAAGAAACATACTTCAATCCGAAACTCTCGCCCAGAAAATAGAAAAATGGCTGACTTAAGGCGAGCAGGGCAAACCATCTGTAATCGCTTCTTTCGATCCGTTCATTTCGCTTCCAAAGTTTAATAAATAAAAACAGCAAAACCGAGGACAAAACAAGCCGGATAAAGATGATGGTGATGGGTTCATAGTATTGTACAGCAATCTTAAACCAGACAAAGGTAAGGCCCCAGAAGAGCATTGACAGAATAGCGTAAATATAGAATCGGAGTTGATCAGTTTTCAATGATTAACAGGTATTGGATAATTGGTAGATTCGCCAATCAGGCGGCAAAAGTAAGACATTACCATTAGCAGAACAATATATGCATTCAGATAGGAATAATATAACATAAATCAATCATTTGCAACATCTTACATAATAATATATGGTTCTGCAGAGTCGCAATCCCTCGCGTCTACCTGAAAAAAGATAAAATTGTTGGAATATTTCTTCGTGAAAAGTGTAACAATTCATAACATATCAGGTCTTAGTTTTAAATAAACGAAAAATGGAT
Source organism: Bacteroidales bacterium (assembly GCA_038317155.1). Taxonomy (GTDB): domain Bacteria; phylum Bacteroidota; class Bacteroidia; order Bacteroidales; family Lentimicrobiaceae; genus Lentimicrobium. The sequence continues at coordinate 8,905 of JBBQBC010000088.1, read as the reverse complement.
AAGGATGATATCCTTGTTGAGGGTTGCAAAGCCGGAAACCAACTAGCGCAAATCGGGGTGTGCCGCAAGTATTGCAGCGCTGAAATGGAATCTAAACTTCTCTTGCTTATTATTGTTTTTTGATAAACTGAAAATATTTGACAAAAACAACCATAAATTAACCTTAAATCCTTACACCAATGAAAACCATGACAGCTAAAAACATCTTAATCATTCAGATTTTACTGCTTATTATTCTGACAATGCCTTTTCCCCAAAATGTCCTGGCATCGAAACAGGACAGACAAGTTAAAAATTTCAATAAAATTGAAATAAGCGGAGGTTTTAATGTAATCCTGACACAAGGAACTGTTGAGAAACTTACGATTGATGCCGATGTTGATATTCATCCGAAAATTATCACTGAAGTCAGAGGTGGGACACTTATTATCAAACTTGAAAATAATATGTGGAACAAAAATATTAAAAACCTGACCGCTGAATTGACTTTTATCCATCTTGACGGAATCGATGTGAGCGGAGCCGTAAAAATTACCGGAACCAACCCGATGAAGTTTTCAGATCTGAAAATTGATGGTAGCGGAGCAACTAAAATCAATCTGAACCTTTCAGCCACCAGGCTAAGTTGTGATTTTAGTGGTGCGTCAGAAATCACATTAAAAGGCAATGCTCCGGAATTTGAAGTTGACCTGAGCGGTGCCAGTAATCTGGAAGCCCTAAACTTTTTGACCCGCAAATGCAGCATTGAATGCAGCGGCGCTTCAAACGCCAAAGTGTATGCCACAGAATCGTTGAAAGTTGAAGGTAGTGGAGCTTCCGAAATCTCCTATTCCGGCAACCCTGCTGACGTTGATACAGACCTGAGTGGAGCCAGCAAAATCAAAAAAAATTAGCAATATTCTATTGAATGCAAAGAGGCTATCCCTGATAGCCTCTTTATTAAAACATTAAACCCGAAATGTTCAATATCATCTAATCAGGGCATTAAACTCCTGCTCTGAAATAATTTTAACATCCAAATCTTCTGCTTTCCTGCGTTTCTCAGGGCCCATATTCTCACCGGCAACCACAAAATCGGTTTTCGATGAAACCGAACTGCTGACCTTGCCGCCGTTAGATTCAATGGCTGCTTTTATTCCATCGCGGGTATAAGAGGTGAAAACACCGCTCACCACAAACGTTTGTCCATTCAAAACATTGCTCTTTTGCTTATTGGGTTCATTGAGGGCAAACTGCAAACCGCTATTAACCAGCCTTTCAATTAAAGCAAGGTTAGCCGTATCAGAGAAATAGTTAACCACACTTCCAGCAATTTTCTCACCGATTTCATCAACAGTAACCAACTCGTTCAGCGTGGCAGCCTTCAGTTTTTCAATGTCGCGGTAATGATAGGCAAGTTTTTTTGCCACAGTTTCGCCCACAAATCTGATTCCAAGCGCAAACAATACCTTTTCAAAGGTTACACTTTTTGATTTTTCAAGCCCGCCGAGGATGTTTGCAACCGTTTTCTCCCGAAAACTTATCCGCTTATCTTTTTTATCTTCGGCAGAAACAATTTTCTCCAGTCCGATTAACTTATCGTAAGTAAGGTCATATAGATCGGCAAGGCCTTTAACAAGACCATTTTCATACAGCATTTCGATTTTACCTTCACCGAGGCTATCAATATTCATAGCCTTCCGGCTGATAAAATGAACCAACCGGCCCTTGATTTGCGGGGGACAGCTAATTTCATTAGGACAATACCAGGCAGCTTCACCTTCAGACCGCTCAAGCAGGGTGTTGCATTCCGGACAATTTTTTATAAAATTGGTTTCCTTAAGATCGGGGGTACGCTGAGCAAAATCCACAGATTTAATCTTTGGAATAATCTCGCCACCTTTTTCAATAAAAACAGTATCCCCTATCCTCACATCAAGTGCTGCCATCACATCAGCATTGTGAAGCGTAGCCCGCTTAACGGTAGTCCCTGCCAGAAAAACCGGTTCAAGATTTGCAACCGGAGTTACAGCACCGGTTCTGCCAACCTGATAATCAATAGATAGAAGACGGGTTTTTGCCTCTTCCGCTTTAAACTTATAGGCAATAGCCCAGCGGGGTGACTTCGCGGTAAATCCAAGTTCTTCCTGTTGTACAATTGAATTAACCTTTATCACTACACCATCTATATCAAAATCAAGTTTTGACCGGTCGCGCCCCACCTCCCCGATAAAAGTAAGTACCTGATTAATATCTGAGCATCGGGCTTTGATCAGGCAAACCTTAAATCCCCACGCTTTAAGCATATTAAGGCGCTCAAAATGAGATTCGCCAGCCACCTGCTCACCAATCAGATAATAAACAAAACAATCGAGCGGGCGACGGGCCACCTGCTGAGAATCCTGGGTTTTGAGTGTTCCGGCAGTTGCATTTCGCGGATTGGCGAATGGAAGATCACCCTCATCTTCGCGCTGACGGTTCATCCGCTCGAAGCCTGCCCTCGGCATAAATATTTCACCCCTGACTTCAAATTCATCAGGATAACTACCTGTTTTAAGTTTAACAGGAATTGCACCAATGGTTTTAACATTTGCAGTAACATCATCGCCCCTTACTCCATCGCCACGCGTGATGGCCCTGACCAGCCTTCCATTGTTATAGATCAGGCTAATTGAAACCCCGTCAATCTTCAATTCACACACATATTCATAAGGCTCCTGAAGCAGGCGGCTCACTCTTCCGTCGAAATCGCGCAACTCTGCTTCCGAATAAGTATTTTCGAGCGAAAGCATTGAATATTTGTGAAATACCGTTTCGAACTCTTTGGTAATTTCGCCTCCCACCCGCTGAGTGGGACTGTTTGGACTGAGAAATTCAGGAAATTCCTTTTCCAGGGCTTCAAGTTCTTTAAGAAGCCTGTCAAACTCTAAATCGCTGATGATGGGATCTGCAAGTTGATAATAGCGATAATTGTGCGTATTGATTTCGTCGCTAAGCTGCTCTATGCGCTTTCCGGCTTCTTCCCTCGTCATAAACCAAGTTAAATTGAAAGCATTAAGCCATCATTTTTCCAAATATTTCTTTTTGTTCGGATTTTCATTACAGTTGAATGTACAGAGATGTTCTATTTCAAGTAGGTTCTCATGCTTTCGCTGATCCCGCAGTTTACGGGCCGATTCAGTAAAGTAGCTATGCTTTCTGAGAAAATCCATCTGAATAATATACCACTCGCACAAATTGATTTTGTTTCCGGCAAGTTCCCATTCAAGGCGCAATTTCTGACCAATTATAAAAAAATCACCACGCCCAAGATAATCAAGATCAGCATCACATAAAATCTGTGATTCTTTGTTATAGGCCGATTGAGGAAGTTTGGTTGTGTTAATCATCTGCTTTATCTTCTCAATCTCATCAGGTAGAAAACCAAAAGATGGAAGATATTGAGCTGCAATTTCAGAAGAGATGTCTTCATGGTCATGGAAATTGACTGTAATACCTGTGTCATGCATTAATGCAGCAGCACTTAGGAGCCTGGTTGCAGTTTCGTCGAGACCTTCTAATTTAGCCAGTCTTAAAGCTGACTCATAGACATCGATTGTATGCTCAACACTATGATAAACAACATATTCTGGCAGCTCACGCTTCATTTTTTCAACAACAAATTCTTTCAGGTTCGTCAGACTCATAAAAACATTTCTACGTTTGAAATACTTCCGGTTAACTCACAATTCATTTACCTGTGGATAAAAAAAACTCCGGCAAGCCGGAGCATGAAAATGTCAAAGTAATAAATTACTACTTAAAAATCTCGTAATTAAACTTTCGGGGATTGATGCACATTACCGGAATCTGGCTGGTATTGAATATGATATCCTCGTCGTAGCTGCCTAGCAGAAATTTTCCAAAGCCTTTATCAGGATTTGTCATAATCATAATAAGGTCGGCATTTGTAGCTGTGGCATAATCAGTAACCTGTTTTGAGAAACTACCACTCTTGACTGCAGTCCGCTCAGTAAATTTAACATTATTCTTAGCCAGATAATCAGCAATTTGTTTCGATGCATTATAAATAGCATCGTTTGCGTCTCCAACAAGATAAATATGAATTGTTGCATTGAATTTTTTAGCGATGTAAACTGCCCACTTTGTTTTATCCAGCGGACCAGCTTCACTCGTCATTGGCAGTATAATCTGCTTATATCCTTCGGCAAAAGGTCTTTTCTGAACTACAATTGTCGGAGCCTCTGAGGAAGTAACCACTTTTAATGCAAAACTGCCTGTCAGATGCTGCAATCCAACTTTACCATGGGTTCCAAGGTAAACCAAACTAACGCCGAGTTCTTTGACAACTTCGCCAATCTCTGAAAAGATACTGCCCTCACGGGTCATAAACTCAACAGTTACCTGATACTTATCCGCAAGCTGAGAAGTAATCTCCTGCAATTTTTCCTCTAAAGAACCTGCAGTCTGATTTTCATTTTTAAAAAAAGCCTTGGTATCGCTGTTTATAATATGCAGTAATACTACTTTCATATTCAGCAATTTTGCAGCTTCTGCTGCCTGGCTTGCAGCATTCGCACAGACTTCTGAGAAGTCAGTTGGAACCAGGATAATGTCATTCATTTTTGTATCCATACAGACGTTACGTTTTGGGTTTTTTCCGTTAATCTCAGCAACTTATTACTTGGTTGACAAAGTTAAAAGAATTTCAGATAATTCCGTCTTTCATCTAAAATAAAATATTCAGATACTTAAACACCCGGTTACCCGATATTGTTGAATGCCTGATAGGATTTATATAGTAAACCGACAAATTGCAATTGTGAAAGTAGCTGTCTCTTCAATTTATTGCCACAAACAAAGCCTAAATAAAATAATCATCCAGACCATTCACCTTTCTCTTTGCTTTGAAATTATAAAATCTGCTGAAAGTTAAATTTCATTCTTAAAAACTTTGTAATTGAGGATATAAAAATAAATAAAGTTAAGCCATCAAATCGGGTTACAATTTGCCTATGAATTAATTAACAGTATGCAGCGTAAAAGTATGTCAGAAGGTGGAATTTTATTTACACTGTATTCCAATGACTTACGGAATGGATATGGATTTTAACCAGCTATCGTGGATACTTTTCTTCAATTTTCTAATTGCAGCAGGTATTTCCATGTTTAGCTTTTTAAAAAGATACTCCGGAAGTCACCGCAATTTCACTTTAATGATGCTTATGATTGCCGAATGGTCGCTGGCTGCAACCATGGAATCGGCTGCCTTAAGCATTGACTCAAAAATATTATGGTCACAAATAGAATATTTTGGGGCCTGCAGTACAGCTGTCTTTTTCCTGAAATACGCATTCGGTTTTTCAAAATTAAAAAGTCAGAAATTCATTAAATATTTCCTCATTTTCTGGATTGTACCAGTAATTGTTATTATACTGGCATTCACCAATAAATATCATCACCTGGTATGGAGTGGATTTGAATGGAGTCTGGCGGGCAATAATATACTTACATATTTACACGGTCCTGCATTCTATGTAATGATAGTTTATTCGCTGGCATTGGTTTTCACTGGCGTCATTTTCATTGTATCATCGGTTAAAGTTATGCCTGCAGTCTATAAAACCCAGGCCAGATCAGTTATTATTGCCAGTATTTTCCCGTTTATTGCGACTTTTAGCTATGCCATTGGATTAACACCGATCAAAGGCCTTGACATAATTGTCATAAGTTTTGTTGCAACAGGAATAACCCTTCTATTCGGCATATACCCGTACAATATATTTAGTATTCTTCCGCTTGCGCAAAATAAAATTATCGAAATAATGCAGGAAGGAGTGGTGATAACCGACACAGAATCTAAAATATTGTTCTATAATTCTGCTGCTAAAAAAATGCTAAACCTTAATTCAAAATTACTTTTTAACGATTTGAGGGAAATTGGATGGCTTTTCAATTATTGCAGCAATTCCAGGAACGGATCGGATAGAGAAATTGAACTTCAGGCTGGCGAAGATTCAGTTGTTTGGTTTAGTGTTACCGTTACAGTTATTAATAGTAACAATGAAACTATGAATGGAAATCTTATCATACTGAGGGATATTACTAACAGAAAAGCTATGGAAACCGTAACCAGAAATCTAATCTCTGAGCTACACCAATCTCAGGCAGATCTCCTGGAACTAAACAATCAGAAAGATAAATTAATGTCAATTATTGCCCACGACCTACGTACACCTTTTCATCAAATCCTGAGTTTCGCCAGAATGCTATCTGAAGATTTTGACATTTACACGGAAGAGGAAATAAAGACGATGACTGATGGTATTCTTCATGCGGGGGAAAATGGAGTCAAAATACTTGAAGATCTTCTTTCCTGGGCCAGAACCCAAAGAAATACAACTGAAGTTATTCCAACCGAAATTTTACCTGCGGATTTGCTTAATGAAATTATTCCCGTTTTTGCTGCATTGGCCCGCGATAAGCAAATTAAGATTTCGATCAACGGAGATATTGATGCAAAAGTAATTGTTAACCATAATATGGCCAACATAATTTTCAGGAACCTGATAGCCAATGCATTGAAATTTTCCCACCCAGGCGGAGAAATTCAACTTAGTATTTCAAAAGGTCTCGATTTTCACACAGTTGTGGTAAGGGATTTTGGTATCGGTATTCCGGAAAACGACTTGCCAAAACTATTTAACATAGATATCAAATACACCCGGACAGGAACCACGGGTGAGTCTGGAACCGGCCTTGGGCTCATATTATGTAAAGAAATGATAACCAGAAACAAAGGCAAGCTGGAGGTCATAAGTAAACAAGGTGAGGGAAGTTCATTTATGGTAAAACTACCAGCCTACCAATCATTTTAAGGTTTCATTGTTCAGCCTGACTTAAAATATATTCGAAAAAGTATTTCTGATCAAAGATTCAGAGGTTCAGCAATACTTTCAACTTTTAACTTAGTAATAATCCAATCCTGCTGATTTTATCTCTCACTCATTTTTTTGGCTATATTTGTAAATTCAAATATTTAACCTGCTGAATACAAGTTTCTCCGGAAATAATCTATTCATTGTCAGATATGGCTAATCTGGTTAAGACTTTATATTCTTTGGTTTTAACTTCCGAACATTGTCCCCGGTTAAGTATTAAAAATTCGTCGATACAAAGAGAATAAACTGAAAAATTATTCATCTTCCCGGTTTTAACCAATGTCTTTGATGCAGTAATCACAAATTGATTTTAACAAATTTGATATAACTATCACAATGAAAGCTAAAACTACTCTCTTATCCGCTCTTTTTCTCGTTCTTCTTCAAAGTTTAGTATGTGCACAGCTCATTGTCTCCAATCCTCCATTTCCGACTGATAATAGTCCCGTTGAAATTACCTTTAATGCAGCCCTTGGAAATGCAGGATTGTTAGGATATACAGGTGATGTGTATGCACACACCGGAGTACTTACCAACTTAAGCACTGGTCCAAACGACTGGAAATATGTTAAAACAGGTTGGGGTGTAAATACACCTGCAACCAAGCTGACACGCATTGGAACTGACCTTTATAAATTAACGATCAGCCAAAACATCCGGCAGTATTATGGTGTACCTGCCAGCGAGCAGATTCTTAAAATGGCTTTTGTATTCCGTAGCGGTGTCCAGGTTGGAGGATCATGGCTGGAAGGCAAAACCGCAACTGGTGGTGATATTTTTGTTGATGTTTACGAAGCCGGGCTGTTTGCCAGGATAGATGTTCCTTCTCAATATGGCCTTCTGGTCAACCCGGGACAGCAGATTACTGTTCAGGCTTCCTCAAATTCAGCCGACTCAATGTTTATGTATATCAACAACACCCTGCATAAATCCGTTGCCGGAAATAGTCTCAACGATATTCTTACTGCTGGGAATTCAGGAAAATTCAGGGTTAAAATCAAGGCAAAAAACATTACTGGAATTGCCCTGGATTCAATGTATTTTTTTGTTCAGTCACCTGTTTCAATTTCATCATTACCTGCGGGAATAATTGATGGAATAAATTATAACAGCGATCAATCGGTTACACTTTGTTTGTATGCACCCTCTAAACAGAATGTTTTTGTTCTTGGCGATTTCAACAACTGGGAATATGACGACGCAGGTTATATGTATCGCACACCGGATGGAAAAAGATACTGGCGTCAGTTCTCAAACTTGCAGGCTGGTAAAGAGTATATTTTCCAGTATCAGGTTGACGGCAGCATTAATATTGGCGATCCTTATGCCGAAAAAGTTTCTGATCCCTGGAACGATAAATTTATCACTGAGTCAACTTACCCGGGGATTCTGAATTATCCTGAGGGGAAAGCACAAGGGATAGCTACGGTGCTTCAAATGGGTCAGACTCCTTACCAATGGGAAGTACAGGATTTTGTGGCACCCGCCAAAACAGACCTTGTAATTTATGAATTGCTTCTGCGCGATTTTATTGCCAAACATGATTATATCACTTTAATTGACACAATTCAATACCTGAAAAAACTTGGTGTAAATGCCATTGAACTGATGCCGGTAAGTGAATTTGAAGGTAACCTTAGCTGGGGATACAATCCCAACTACTATTTTGCACCCGATAAATATTACGGTCCGAAAAATGACCTGAAAAAGTTTATTGATGAATGTCATAAAGTGGGCATCGCCGTTATTATGGACATGGTTCTCAATCACTCATTTGGCACATCACCGATGGTTATGCTTTATTGGGATGCGGCGAATAACCGCCCTGCCGCCAACAATCCCTGGTTTAACCCGATAGCAAAGCATGATTATAATGTTGGTTATGATTTCAATCATGAAAGTCCCGATACTAAAGCCTTGGTAAATAGAATTGTTGAATACTGGATAACAGAATACAAAATGGATGGCTATCGCTTCGACCTTTC
>JBBQBC010000087.1:0-14919 GCA_038317155.1 Bacteroidales bacterium | reverse complement strand
TGGTGCTATGTCCGATCGCTGTATCCGGAATTTTAAAATTTCAGCCCCCGGAACCATAGAAGATCTGGAAGCCTGTATTACTAGCCCGGTTAACGTTAAAATTAAGGGACTGTTGCCTGCTTTTACCAATATTATATTGCTAAGCAAAGACTATTTCTCACTTGAGAATTACATTGGTACCAAAGTTCACGGGTTGATCGGTATGGAAAAGTTCCGGAATATGGTTGTTACTACTAATTATGACCGTAATCAGCTTACCTTCACCAGGCCGTCTGTTTATAAACTTCCGGCAAAGGCAGAGGTTATTCCGCTAAATATCAGCCGTGGTAAGCCGCACATGTCAGCCCGGGTTGAACTCGATAATGGTAAAATCCTTGACGTCTGGCTAATGATTGATTCAGGGGCTAATCACCCGCTATTGCTTGAAAACGACAGCCTCGGAGATTACAAACCGCTCAGATGTATTAATGCGATTATTGGGAAAGGGCTGGCTGGCAATATGAAAGGCTGTTTCGCGAGGTCAGGGTGGCTTTTGCTTGGCAATTTCCGAATTGATAATATCATCACTTCATTTACAGATGATTATCTGCCAGGCAATGCAGATATAATACCAAACCGGAGTGGCACACTTGGTGCAGGCACATTATCCCGATTCAGGGTTACCTTCGACTATACCAAAGACCGCATGATTCTGCAAAAAGGCACTAAATTCAGTGCACCTTTCGAGTACAATATGAGCGGGATAACTTTAAGAACCATAGGATCTTTTTTTAATTTATTCGAAATCAGTGATATTATCCCCGGTTCACCAGCCGAAGAAGCCGGACTTAAAGAAGCAGATATCCTGCTGGCAATTGATAATAAAAGCACTTTCGCGATGAACCTTGGAGATATAAACCGTTTGCTCAGCACCGGAGCCGGCACCAGATTGAATCTCCTGATCAGCCGCGATGGTAAACAACAATTGATCCGGATCCGCCTCAGAAAACTAATCTGAGGTATTGTTTGCTTACAAACCGATTAACAGTATTTGCCAAATATTTGTATGAAGCATTACCACTATCGGAAGGTCGGGAGTTTTTTGTAATTTTGACAGTTGATATTTATTTTTCAACTTTCTTTTATTTACTATTCTTCAAGTTACACGAACCATGCAACAAAGCAGTTTTATTAAATGCCGCCTTTTTACTTCAGTTTTCTGTTTTCTGGCCTTTTTAATAACCACTCCATCCTTTTCGCAGGTAAAGCCAAGAGGTACGTTAAGGGTTGAACCTCCTTCCTGGTGGGCAGGTATGAAGTATGATAAGTTGCAGCTGCTGGTTCACGGCATGGATATTTCGGGATTAAAAGCCGTTATCAATTACCCCGGTATTACGCTACAGGATCAGGTGAGTGTTGAAAATTCCAACTACCTGTTCCTGAACTTATTGTTAGATCGCAATCTGCAACCAGGTTCTTTTGAAATCGCTTTTATGTCAAAGGGGAAGAAAGTTCAGGGATTCCGATACGAAATTAAGCAGCGTGAGGCTGGTTCAGCCGACCGCAAGGGATTCACACCTGCCGATGTAGTCTACCTGCTTATGCCCGATCGTTTTTCAAATGGTGATCCGGCAAACGATAATATGCCGGGTATGCTTGAACAAGCCGACCGCAGCAAACCGCTCGGCAGGCATGGTGGCGATATTGCCGGCATCCGTGAGCACCTTGACTACCTGAAGGATTTGGGTATTACCACCATCTGGCCAAATCCACTGCTCGAAAACAACAACATTGCCGAAAGTTATCATGGCTATGCAATTACCGACTTTTACAAGGTTGACCCACGTTTTGGCACCAACGATGATTACCGCGCAATGGTTTCGGAAGCCCACGGCAAAGGACTTAAGGTGATTATGGATATGATTTTCAACCATTGCGGCATCAATCACTGGTTTATCAACGATTTACCAATGAAAAACTGGATTCATCAGTTTCCTGAATATACCCGGTCAAACTTCAGGGCTGAATCGCTTACTGACCCTTACGCTGCTGAAGTTGACAGGAATCGTATGCTGGAAGGCTGGTTTGATAAGCATATGCCTGATTTTGACCAGCGTAATCCTTTCCTTAAAGAATACCTGATTCAGAACAGCATCTGGTGGATTGAATTCGCCGGCCTCGATGGTATCCGTCTCGATACACAGCCCTATCCATACAAGGAAATGATCACCGAATGGACAAAAAGGGTCAATCAGGAATATCCTTATTTTAATATGGTTGGGGAGGCCTGGCTTCAAAAAGAGTCGATGACGGCTTATTATCAGAAAGATGCGATCGTAGGCGATGGTTACAACTCCGGTATGCAATCGGTTACCGATTTCCCGCTTTACAATGCGATGACCCGCGCCTTCACCGAGAATGAAGGCTGGTCGGAAGGAATGGCAAGGCTTTATTATGTTCTATCGCAGGACTTTCTTTTCGCCAACCCTGGTTATGTGCTTACTTTTCTTGATAATCATGACCTCAACCGTTACTACAATTCAATCGGCAATAATCTGCCGGTATTGAAGATGGCCCTGACATTTCTGCTCACAACACGCGGAATCCCTCAGATTTATTATGGAACCGAGTTGCTTATGGATGGGAACTCTGGTGTCAGCCATGGTGAGATCAGGAAGGATTTTCCGGGTGGCTGGCCGGGCGATAGCCTTAATGCCTTCACAGCCAGAGGGCGGAACAGTCAGCAGAATGAAGTGTTTGGATATATGCAGAAACTGCTGAACTGGCGTAAAGGCAATCTGGCAGTTACGCAGGGAAATCTGAGGCATTTTATTCCCGAAAACGGTATTTATGTCTATTTCCGCAAAGCCGGAAACCAGACAGTAATGGTTGTCATCAACAGAAATGACCAGGAAAAATCAGTTAAAATGAATCGTTTTGCTGAATGTACCGATGGATATGCGGCTGGATTTGATGTGATATTTGGAAGGTTAGTCAGTCTCGGGCAGGAAATGAGTTTTCCTGCCAGGTCGGCAACAGTTTATGAATTGAAAAAATAGGTTACTGAATATAATGCAGGGTGTTAAAAGCCCGTTTGTATAAAAATCTGGCAATACCCTGAACTGTTGAAACCAAAACTTCGTAAAAAAAGCAAGAAGCTTGCCCCGGTTAAAATCTATCTGGTTGCCGGAATACTGCTGGTTATTGCCATTGCGGCAGGCCCCCCGGTAGTTCGCTATGCCATTACTCTATACAGAAGTGGTTTCTCATTTTCAGAAGCAGAACAATATCATAATCTGAAAAACTTTGGAGTGCCTGTCCCCGTGGGGTATAAGGTGCACGGAATTGATGTTTCGCACCATCAGGGAAGGATCAATTGGGCTGAGGTTGATACCATGAACATTAACGGGATTACCATTGATTTTGCATTTTTGAAAGTCACCGAAGGTATAACCCGGCAGGACCTGCAGTTCGAAAGAAATTGGAAAGAGACTAAAGAAGCCGGGATTCTGAGAGGTGCTTATCACTTTTTTCATCCAACACGGGACGCAGCCGAACAGGCCCGTAACTTTATAAGGCAGGTTACTATTGAGCCGGGCGACCTGCCTCCGGTACTCGACATTGAAAAGAGCAACCGCCGGTCGAAAAAGGAAATTGTAGATGGAGCTCTTGTTTGGTGCCGGATGATAGAGGAGCATTATGGTGTAAAGCCGATTATTTACACAAGTCCTGGCTTCTATGATAAATATCTGGCTGATGATTTTGAGGATTACCCCTTGTGGATTGCTCATTATTACAAAGATTTACCAAGGATGCACCACCGAAAATGGCAGTTCTGGCAACATACCGATAAAGCGAAAATCAATGGGATAAAGCGCGGTGTTGACCTGAATGTATTCAACGGTAGTATGGCTAAACTGAAAAGGATGTGTGTGGAGTGATGAAGTGAAAAGTAGTGCCAGAAAGTATTAGGGATTTAGGATTTACGATTTACGATTTACGATTTACGGTTTACGATTTACTGTTTACGATTTACGGTTTACGGTTTACGATTTACGATTTACGGTTTACGATTTACGATTTACGATTTACGATTTACGGTTTACGGTTTACGGTTTACGGTTTACGGTTTACGATTTACGATTTACGGTTTACGGTTTACGATTTACGGTTTACGATTTACGGTTTACGGTTTACGGTTTACGGTTTACGGTTTACGGTTTACGGTTTACGATTTACGGTTTACGGTTTACGGTTTACGGTTTACGAATGTAGTATTTTACTTGTTGCCAACTGCCAACTGCCTTTTGCCAACTTCTTATTGCCAACCGAATTTACGTTTTTAGATTTTCGGTTCTGGATTTGATAGCTAATTTCCCCGGGAAAGATCCTTCTCCTTTTGGTGGCTGAGCGCAGTCGAAGTCAGGAGAAGGTGCCGAAGGCAGATAAAGCCATATAATCTTCCCCTTTTTTTAGAAACCAGTTTTAAATTTAGGCTGTTGGTGCTATCTTTGCGCAAATATTCAATTACCAGATTATTATTTTATAAACATCTAATACTTAATCTTATGTCAGATTCTATAAATGAGCATGAGGATGAGAGCCTGAGTCAGGACAACGAACTCCGTAAAATGAAACTATCACTTGAAAGAGGAGCTTCTTTTGGCAAGCCGGATGGCAGTCCCGACATTGACCCAGCCATTGAGAATGAATTTCTGAAATATGTGGAGCTGTTCGAATCGGCTCACGATAATTGCAAACGCATCAAACTCTTTGAATTTCTGGGCAGCCCTGAGTTCCCAAAACTTGAGGATATTGATGCTGAATATATTGAAAGTGAGCTGGAAAAGTTGTATTTGATCCTGGATGAAAAGGGGGTGAATCTGGATACTTTGTGCCCGGTTGAACCCGCTGAACTGTATCGTTTTATCACCGAAGAATTTTTTCAGGAAGAAATTGATGATGTTCATATTCCCGGAATGATGTCCTGCTTCATCTACGAGGAGTACTATCCAAACGACGACTTTGATCTGAGAAATGAGACGGATAATTTCCTGAAATTCCTGTTAAACAAGGAGAATGACTTCTATAAGTATAGCTTATCCAAAGATTATAAAGATAGTCAGGAATTTGAAAACTTCAGGGACTCATTTTCCACTTTTACAGACATTGAAATAGAAATCAGGACACTGGAGATTATAGGGCTAAAGGCAAAGGTATTGGCGGAACTTGATTTTACAGGCCAGGTTGAGGGAAGTAATATCCTGCATCGCTATGCAGGTAAATGTGCGCTGGAATTTATTAAGGAAGATGAATCCTGGAGCATTTCCAGCTTTCAGCTTCCTGAAAATTATCAAACTATCTGACTTTTAGGTTGCTTTTTTGTTCTTCTTTGCTGAATAGTTGAATTGCGAATTCAGAGAATCCTGTTTTATGAACCTTAACTATGAGTCCACTCCGAAAACTAATTATTTGACACCAAACCACGAAAACACCAAATATTGTCAATGTTAATATGTTGATATGCAATACTATACGTAAATTGGTATCTTGGGGAGTTGGTGTCTATTCTTTATTATTGACTTTTCGGAGCAGGCTCAACTATAAAACATGAAAATCCTGAAAGAAATCTTTTCGCAATTGATGGGCTGACCAGAATCCGGCTTGATTATTTCCCCTTTTCATTAACGGAAGATGATCTGTATTTCAGTTCACAGACTTCATGTTGTTTAGCGATCAGTCTTACATCATTTATTAAAGGCATTGCTCTTTGTAAACAAAACTGATGATCCGGAGACTGCTATATTCATAGAAGCCTCCGGTAAAACTGATTTTATAGCATCACCTGGGATGTTCCTGGTGATCACCGGTCAATAACTCAATAATTGAATTTACCCGGTTAATTGCTTACCATAATTTTCCTGTAGGTTATATCTGTGCCTTGCATCAGCCTGCAGATATAGATTCCTGCTTTCAGGTTGTTCCTGTTAAGCGATACTGAAAAATTACCGGGGGCGAGGTTTTCACTCACGATGGTGTATAATTGCCGGCCGTTTACATCAATAATTTCAAGTCTCACCTTTCCTGCTTTTGCTATCGCAAATGGTAGTATTGTATTTTCGTTGAAAGGGTTGGGGTAATTTGGCAGAAGTTCGTTAATGGAAGGAATGTCCCCTTCAATTTCCGCGATTGCTGTTGGTACATATCCGTGAGGGCCTGGTCCGGCGGGAACAATGGTATGACATACCTGGCATTTTCTCAGAGTGCCTGAAAACCCCTGTAAAGAGGTGTTCTGAACATTGTCATTAGGTTGTGTAGTTGGCTGGATGGCATGTGGTGAACCATGGCAGGCACTGCAAAACAAACCGCCGTGGCCCTGAGAATTCTTAAATAATTTGCCGGGTTCCTCAGCATAATTGTCGCCATGACAGGTTGAAGCACCGCATGAGGGTTCCTGGAGCCATGGCTCACGCCCGTTTGCTATGCTTTGGGCAACCTGGGCAATGGTTCCGTGGCAATCCTGGCAAACCATGCCGCTTGTATGCATAATATCACGGAAGCACTGTGTATTTGCTCCCGGATGGCATTTATAGCAATTCTGGGTCTTGTCTTTGTGTTTATTATGTATAACATAGGAAAAGGATCCCAATCCGGGGGTGCCAGGCAAACCAAGTGCATTGTCGGAATGGCAATCGGCACAAAGGATCGGACGATTATTAGGATCAAACCCGCCTTCCTGTTCGTGTGCATTAAGAATACCAAGTTCACTGGAATGGCATCCGCTGCTGACGCAACTCAGTTCGTTCGACACCGGAATAACAGGCTGCGCGCTGAAAAGCACATTATTTCCCACATCCCGAACATTAACCATTGCAAGCTGGTAGGGGCTTTCTGTTACGAGGTTATTGTCGGTGTAAGGTGTTATGGGAACCCCATCCACATAGAAATAGTTTGTATTCACCAGCATGTTTCCGGTCAGCCCAACTCCGGTAAGTCCGATATTGGGAGCCAGGGTTACACCGAAAAGTTGCTGCGCATAATCCCAGAAATTGGTTTTCCCAACTGAATAAGTATTCCCGGGAATTGAATAATCAACCGAAAAACCAGTGGTAATTACTTCAGGCATTGTGTTGGCAGTGCCTCTGCGAATTACCTGAGCTTTCAGGTTGTTGTAAGGGGGGAGAACTGCAAAATTCGAGAAATCCTTATTCGAACAATGCATACCAAGATCGTTCCAGCTGATAACAATGTATTCAGTACCGGTTATTCCCGAGAAAAAAAGCGGGAAAGCAAGAACTACAAGAATAATGGGCCATTTCTTTTTCATTTGTGTGTGATTTTATTTCTTTCAAAGTTAAAAAGTTATTTAATATGATGCAAGTTTTTATTATCCAACATTTCGAATCCCCAAAATATGATGAATATAAACTGGCAATAATATTTTTTGCCAGGCATATTTTGAACATCGCATAAGCACAGGTGATTATTATATCGGGGTAATTGTTTATGTCAACATGCTGGCTTGTCCAAATTATATCCCAAATCCGCAATCCGAAATCCGAAATCCGCAATTAAAAAACCGCAATCTGCAATCCGAAATTAAATATCCGAAATCCGAAATCAAGAATCCGAAATCCGAAATCCACAATTGAGAAACCGCAATCCGAAATTAAAAAACCGCATTCCATATCCACGGACTTCCTATCTTTACACCCCAAACCCGAACCGATATGGCCCTCGATACCATTATTGACCTTCAAAACCTGAGCGTTTACCAGCGTAATATCCTGGTGTTATCCGACGTAAATCTTACGATTGATAAAGGCGAATTTGTTTATCTGATCGGGAAAACCGGTACCGGGAAAAGCAGTCTGCTTAAAACTTTGTATGCGGATTTACCAGTTGTAGAAGGCGAAGCCGAAGTAGCAGGATACAACCTTCGTACAATGAAAAACCGCGAAGTCCCTTTTCTACGTCGCAAACTGGGTATTGTATTCCAGGATTTCCAGTTGCTATCGGATCGAAGTGTGAATGATAACCTGCTTTTTGTAATGAAAGCCACCGGGTGGAATGATAAAATAGCCATGCAGGACCGGATGAAAGATGTGCTCGATAAGGTTGGCCTGGTTACCAAGGGATTTAAGATGCCCCACCAGTTATCGGGAGGTGAACAACAACGTGTTTCTATCGCCCGTGCATTAATCAATGACCCTGAGATGATATTGGCCGATGAACCCACTGGTAACCTAGATCCTGAGACTTCCGAAGGGATTATGTCACTCCTGTTTGATATCAGCCATTCGGGCCGCGCCGTTCTGATGGCTACCCACAACTATGCCCTGATGGAAAAGTTCCCTTCCAGGACGCTGAAATGTGAAGGAGGGAAAGTGCTAACTGCCGAAAATAATTTCGATCATCCGGTCGGCATTTACAGTATTTGAGTAGATACTGCCAAGAATCTCACTCCGGGCTTCAGCATCAGCATGGGTAAAAGGTTTGTTTTGTAAATCATCAAGTTTACGCGATAGTTCATCAGCGCTTTCCGCGATATGGCACAGTGAATCGAGTCCGGTACCATTCAGCATGGGTGGATTTACAAGACAGTGTCTCCCGTTGTATAGGGTATTCAGTAGTTTCAGTTTCAACCCGGTAGCCTGGAATGTAACCAGAATGTTAACCTGTGCATTCCTGATCAGCGAAAACAGGGTTTCATCATCAGGGTTAGCTACAATACTCACATTTTTATGCTGTGAAACCAGTTGAACAATACGCTGGGGTGGATTCATGCCGGCTATGATCAGCCGATGCGAAGATCCGGCAAATACCTTGTTAATCAGAAAAGCTGCTGAAGCTTCATTCTCAGGAACTTCAATATTCCCATGGTAGAGTGTGTAATCGCCTGTGCCTTCCAATGTAATGATTTTACTGTTGGCATGAAAACTTGGAAGATAATGCACACTCACACCCGGAAAATGTTTTTTAAGGTAAGCCGTATCTTCTTCCGAAACAACGAACATGGCTCCGGCACTTTTCAGTTTGCGCTGAAAAATCAGAAGTTTCGCGCTTTCAACAAGAAAATAGGCCTTCTTACCTAAGTGGTGTTCGGCCCTGAATAAGTTAAAATAATAGCGGTGCTCAATATTACTTTCCCGGTATATCAGCATTCTGTTCTTCAGCCTCTGGTCATCTATATAATAACAAGAGTGGAGTCCTTCGAATAAAACAGGATATTTGTCTTTCAGCAGGTTCTCCATCATTTCTTCAGAATGCCTGCTCTTTACGATATACGGTATCAGACTGAAAGCCGACTTAATACCGGTTTGTCGCGGGTAATAAAAAATCTCCGCACAAAGGCCTTCAAGTTCGGGAGCACGGTCACGACCAGGATATACGATGATATGCAGATGAAGCTTTATTCCTCTGTTATGCAGTTCACGTATCTTATAATAAACATCAATAACTCCGCCATAATTGGGTGGATAGGGAACATCGAAGGAGACAATATGCAAATGGCGCTCAGACATACTTTTGATAAACTGACCTTAAAACATTTTCTTCATTTTCCCAGTTCAGCTCTCTGGCTGCTTTTACCAGGTTTTCTTTCCAGATTAACCTTGACTGATCATCATCAAGCATTTGATTCAATAACCTGGAAATCTCCACAGGGGCGTGACTTTCGGTGATCATCCCTATGTTATAACTTTCCACAATCCGGCTTATTTCAGGTAGGCGGGAAGCAAGCACCGGAATTCCGGCGTGAATGTAATCAAAAAGCTTATTGGGAAGGCTGTACCGGTAGTTTATGTTGGTGTCTTTGTCAAGTGTTAGCCCCACATCGGCCAGCCGTGTATATTGCATCAGTTCATTGTAAGGCATTTTGGGCAGAAACATGACCTTTCCTTCAAGATCAGGCTTTGCAGCCAGTATTCTGAGTTTTTCAATGACATCTCCTCCGCCAATTATCAGCAGGACAGCATTCTTAACCATTTTTATTGCTTCGATGGCTTCTTCGGCTCCCCGATCGATGTTGATTCCAGCCCCCTGCATCAATACAATCTTTTGATCTTCAGGAAGGTTCAACTCTTTTCGGGTCATGGCTTTAACCTCCTTAAATGTACGGGGAATGTTCCTGACCACCTGCAACTTTTTACCGTATTTTTCATAATATAACCCGGCTATGGAATCATTTACCGTTATGATATCATTAAGTTTTGGGAATATCATTTTTTCGATCCATTGCCAGATACCCTGCACAAAAGGCCTGTTGATGAGTTCCGGGGTTTCGGTATAATATTCGTGGCTATCGTACACCAACGGAACGCGTTTTATTTTATGAACAATGAAATTGGAAAGAAGGGTATCCAGATCGTTGGATACCAGCAGGTTGCATTTGTGAAAAAGCAGGTAGAAAAACAGTCTCAGGTTATATTCCGCATAAAAAAAAGGACCTTTCCTGAAAAGCAGTCGCATACGGTGGGAGCAGTATGGCCGGGTTAGTGCCTGGCTTTCCGGCAAAAGTCTTCCTACGAGGGTAACAGTGAATCCCATCCCGGTAAGTGTGTTACACACTTTATCCACCCGCTGGTCGGTGCTTAAATCATTGGTGACGGAAATAATAACTTTATTCAAAACAGGGCAAAACAATCAGAAGTGGATTGCAAAAGTACCTGATTTTTTTGAATGATTATAAAATCCGTTGAAGCCTTTCCAGGATGAAGCTGAAGTGTATTTAAATGCTGTTGTCAGTTCGGGTCTTAATTTCTGATTGGGCTATTTAACTTGATTCCAAAACTGCATAGGAATAGGGGGCGAGTAAATCTGGTTATTGTTCGATCCCGGGCTTTCTTCAAACACTTGTTAAGAGACAGGCACAGCCTGAAGTATTGACCGATGCGTATAGGAAATGCACCAAATTGATCAGATCCTTAAAAACCTTTACCGTGCAGGGGATGGATAAAGTTGCATTTTGTTTGAAAATTCTACAACTACAAAAAATCAATTCGGATAATGTTGCCGAATTTGCTAAATTTTTCGTATCTTTAACA
Source organism: Bacteroidales bacterium (assembly GCA_038317155.1). Classification (GTDB taxonomy): domain Bacteria; phylum Bacteroidota; class Bacteroidia; order Bacteroidales; family Lentimicrobiaceae; genus Lentimicrobium. The sequence continues at coordinate 3,895 of JBBQBC010000087.1, read as the reverse complement.
TATCCCAATCCGGTCATTTATTTTAAAACTTTATGTTATGAAAAATAAATTACGCCCAAACAGCTTGTACCTGCCAGTACGCCTGGTTTCAGGAAACGTCAAACTAAGCCGGTCTGTACTATTAAAATTACTGCTTATTTTGCCGGTTTCACTGCTAAATGTTGGGAATGCAAGCGCCCTGCCCAGTTTTGCACGCCAAACAGGAATGACTTGTAGTTCATGTCACGTTTCTTTTCCTGAACTTACCCCTTTTGGCAGGCTGTTTAAACTTAATGGATATACTTTGGCAACAATGCAATCGATCGACGCCACAAACGACAGTACGCAGGTTACGAGGCTGAAATTGCTTACTGTATTGCCCTTGTCAGTGATGTTGCAAACGTCCTTTACCAAAATTTCAAAAGATGTCGATGGTATTCAAAACAATTCAGTTGCGTTTCCCCAGCAATTAAGCATGTTTTATGCAGGACAGATAACCCCGCATATAGGTACTTTCATTCAGGTGACTTATGATGGCCAAAGCATTGGTATGGATAATGCTGATTTACGCTACACCGATCAAAAAGCAATTGGGGCAAAAAGCTTGCTTTATGGATTGACTTTAAACAACAACCCTTCTGTGCAGGACGTGTGGAATACAACGCCGGCATGGCGGTATCCTTCTGCATCGTCAGAAGCAGCTTTAAGCCCGGCTAAATCGACCATAATCGAAAATCTTGGCATGCAAGTAGCCGGTTTAGGAGTTTACACTTTATATAACAACCTGCTTTTTGCCGAATTAACTTTTTACCGTTCGGTTCAGCAGGGAGCAGCAAATCCGGCGGATTCAACATCAATATTTGCAATTAAAGGTGTTGCTCCCTACTGGCGACTGGCTTTGCAACACCAATGGTCAGGTACTTATCTTGAACTCGGCACTTTTGGCATTGCGCCAAAACAATATGTAAATGGTATTTCCGGCAATATGGACAATTTTACCGATATGGGGTTTGATATGCAACTTGAGCAGGTAGTGACTTTTGGCCAGTTTAACTTGCATTCATCGTTAATACACGAGAAAGAACGTCGTGAAGAGTCCAGCAACCAACATACTAATCTAAATTTCAACGCATTCAGGATTGACGGTAGCTTGTATTTTAAAAAGGGCCTGGGTACAACAGTCGGTTATTTTAACACTTCCGGTTCTGAAGATAATGCTTTCGGAAGTTATAACAACAAACCGAACAGTAGCGGCTTTCTTTTGCAACTCGAATACCTTCCCTGGTACAATACGAAATTTATTCTTCAATATGTTGCTTACAGTAAATTTGACGGAAGTTCAAAAAACTATGATGCTTTTGGGAGGAATGCAGCCAATAATAATACACTGTTCTTAATGGCATGGCTTAATTTTTAATTAACCTTAAAAAATCTTATCATGAAAAAGTATTCTAAAGTTGTATTTTCGATGTTGTTTATTTCTTCCTTTCTCCTCATTGGTGTTGGTTTTAGTCCCACTAACCCTCAGAATAATAAAGACCTTGGCATTGGTCCTGTTAAAAGTGTGGAAGTTGGCCCTCTGAATAAAAACATGTCTGACAAGGGGAAAGCTATTTTCAACTCTAAATGTATTATTTGTCATGATTTGGATCAAGTCAAAATTGGCCCGGCCCTCAGGAATGTGACAAAAGTGCGTACACCTGAATTTATAATGAATTTGTTGGTAAATACAGTGCAAATGCAAAAAGAAAATGCCACTATTAAAGAACTGATTAAAAAACACAATAATATCATCATGACCCCGCCGATACTAAACCAGGAACAGGCAAGAAGTGTACTTGAATATTTGCGGTCAATGGAAAAGTAAATAACAACAGTGGCATTTTATGTTATAAGGATGCGCATCGCACTGTAATAGGCTAAGCAGGAGAATATTTTGGTTAGTTGTTACTTGGTTATTGTTCAGACCCGGACTTTCATAAAATACTTGTTTAGAGACAAGTAGAGGCTTTTAACCGCGAATTCAGTTCTGACAATTGAAAAGGATTGGTGAGGTAATCATCTGCGCCCAGGTCGAGGCCATTAATTTTGTCATCTAATGAATTTTTTGCCGAAAGAACAATTAAACCTGTATTGGGGTTGTATTTCCTGATGGTTTTTGGGAAATCCAGCCCGCTGCCGTCGGGCAGCGTAATGTCGGGCAATATAATGTCGTACTCATACATCGCGACCTTTTCCTCCGCTTTCACAAAATTCTTGGCCAGCTTGCATAGTTAATTTTCATGAGTGAGGAAATTGCTAATGGCAACCAGCAATTTAACTTCATCCTCAATGATCTGAATTTTCATATCTCAAATGAATAAATAGAGTCTAAAACTAATTTAAAGATGCATCTATAAATAGGGCCTGCTGAAAAATATCTATATACTTCGAAATAATATACTACTACATGGTGAAAAAGAGAATCAGGTGCATGGAAATAGGGTAATAACATCAAAAAACCGTGCATCTGGTTTGTGAATTACACCACTTTTTATCATTCAGAGCCACAGCCTGCCTGAATGCCTGGCTTCCAGGCAGACAGGAGTGGCGAAATGTTGGTAGTAAATTGCAGAATAAGAGGATTTTAAGGTGCAGAGCACCGTAACGTAAAAGAATGTCGTCTTTTTTGAGTTTTTCAGCAGGCCCTAAATATTAATTTGACACCAGGATTAACAGGATATATATTGTTGACGGTTTTGCTTGTATTTCCTATCAGCAGATGAAATTCACGCATTTTATCTTCCACTTCCTTTATTTTATCTGCCATTCAACAAAAGCTGATTTTACCATTGCATATTTATCCCCCTTTCTCCGTACTTTTGCCTTATGAATGCCAGCCCAATGATATCCATTCAACATAACATCAGCCTGAAACCTTTCAACACTTTCGGAATGGAGGTTAAAGCCAGTGATTTTGTTGAAATATCTTCTGAAACTGAGATCCCGGCTTTACTTAGATTAATCAGTCTCTATGAAGGCCAGGTTTTATTTCTGGGTGGTGGGAGTAATATGCTTTTTACCGGAGATTATAATGGGCTGGTAGTGAAAATTTCGACCAAAGGCATCGAAATCGTTGACCAGGACGATGAGTTTGTATATGTGCGCGGGTTGGCCGGCGAAAGCTGGGACGATTTTGTGCAGTATTGTGTCCAGCAAAATTTCGGTGGGCTCGAAAACCTGAGCCTGATTCCGGGCAATGTGGGCAGCAGCCCGATTCAGAATATTGGTGCTTATGGCGTTGAGATTAAAGACACATTCTACATACTTGATGCTGTTTCATTGCGCACTGGCGAATTTCGCGAGTTCTTCGCACATGATTGTGACTTCGGCTACCGGAGCAGTGTTTTCAAGCATGAGTTGAAAGGACAGTACCTTATTCTTTCGGTCACATTCCGACTCAGGAAACGTCCGTTGCTGAATACTTCTTATGGTGCCATCCCGGCAGAACTTGAAGCCATGGGGGAGGAGCCTTCTGTAAAATCCATTGCGAAGGCTGTTTGCAATATCAGGCGTAGCAAGCTGCCCGATCCACTTGAAATCGGGAATGCAGGCAGTTTCTTCAAGAATCCTGTTGTTAGCCAATCACAATTTGATGAACTGAAAAATCTTTATCCGGATATGCCTGCCTACCCGGCCGAAAATGGGGCAAAACTTGCAGCAGGCTGGATGATTGAACAATGTGGCTGGAAAGGTTTCCGCGAAGGAGACGCCGGGGTTCATGCACGGCAGGCCTTGGTATTGGTGAATTATGGTAATGCGACCGGTCAGCAAGTATATGGTCTTGCGCATAGGATTATCGAATCTGTAAAAGAGAAATTCAATGTGATTCTGGAGCCGGAGGTGAATGTCGTCTGATAATGACGAACCTGCTATT
>JBBQBC010000086.1:0-15059 GCA_038317155.1 Bacteroidales bacterium | reverse complement strand
GTACTCAAAGGCCAGAATATGCGGAATGGGGCCGAAGGGGTTGTATCGTACGTTACATCCCAGAATGTCTATGTAAAATTTTCATCAACTGAAAATATTGCAGAAGGCGATACCCTTTTTATGATGGTGGATGGCAAATATCAGCCGGCACTCAAAGTAAATAAACTCTCCTCCATTTCCTGCGTCTGCACTTCCTTGGTGCAAAAAGAATTTACTACTTCCGACCGTATTTACACCAGTAGCAAGCCTTCCTCAGGCAAACAGAAAGAGGCCGTTAAAACAACTGAAACAGTTAATAACCAGGTAACCGAACCCGGTAAGTCCATTGTCAAAGATTCCCTTCAGAAATCAGATGCTCTGGCACTTTCCAGAAAACAGGCAGTCAGCGGCAGGCTTGCAATCGCTTCCTATACCAATTTGTCAAATACCCCTTCAGGAAACTCATTAAGAATGCGATACACCTTTTCCCTGAATGCTAAAAATATCGGCGATTCCAGGTTGTCAGCAGAAACGTACATTTCTTTTGCACACAAGAACAAGCATTGGGGTGAGATTAAAAATAACCTATTCAATGGTCTGAAAATTTACAACCTCTCCCTTAACTACAAAATCGGTAAAAATGCCACAATATACGCCGGAAGAAAAATAAACCCGAAGATCTCCAACATGGGTGCCGTGGATGGGATTCAGTTCGAATTAAAAACCAACTCAATTACTACCGGTATTCTGGCAGGATCAAGACCAGATTATAAAGATTATGGGTTCAACACTTCATTGTTACAGTATGGGGTATTTGTCAATCACGAACATACATACAACAAGGTGAATGTACAAACTACCCTTGCCTTTATAGAACAAAAGAACTCAGGAATTACCGACAGGCGTTTTGCCTACATCCAGCACTCCAACACCCTGGTAAAAAATCTGAGCTTTTTCAGTTCCGCCGAGTTTGACCTTTACCGGTATAATTTAAAAATTGACAGCACATTGATGACATCAGATACCCTGAAGGTTACAAATAATACACCGAAATTATCAAACCTCTATCTATCATTAAGGTATAGGTTCACACGTAACCTTTCCATGTCATTATCGTACAGTTCCCGCCAGAACATCATTTATTACGAAACCTACAAGAGCTTTATTGAGCAATTACTTGAATCAGAGACACAACAGGGATATCTGCTGCAGGTAAGCTACCGTCCGATGAAGAAATTATCTGTCGGTGCTACCGGAGGTTACCGGATAAGGAAAAGTGATCCGCAGGCTTCGAAAAACCTTTATGCATATGCGACTTACAGCCAGATTCCTTTTGTTGATATTTCCGCTACCCTTTCAGCTACGCTGCTTGGAACGAGCTTTCTTAACGGAAATATTTTCGGCCTGAGCCTCTCTCGTGATCTGGTTAGGGGGAAATTAAGCGGAACATTTACCTATCGTTTTATTGACTACAAATACCTGAATTCCGGAGTAAACCTGATGCAGCATACCGGTGAAATCGGCCTGAACTGGAAAATAATAAAGAAACTGGCCTGTTCATTTTACTATGAAGGCACCTATGATACCAGGTATCTATTTAACAGGTTTTACATTCAGGTGACCAAGAGTTTCTGAAGTAGTGCAGGTTTCACTACACAGATATTGCACATCTGAATAAACAACTGCTGACCGTTGAATGAAATTACTTACCCTGCCGCCTGCCGGTAGCTTACCAGTTGCCTGCGTTCCTCATCCCACAAACGAAGGCTCAAAGATTTCATACTGGTGACAAAAGTGACTGGTTTAACAATGTGAAATGCATCATTCTCCCGGTGACATTTTTCAAGTTTGTAATTGGGAATCTTTGAGCTGAGGTGATGAATGTGATGGAAGCCAATGTTACCCGAAAACCACTGCAAAACTTTCGGGAGTTTGAGGTATGAAGCCCCATTGATGGCAACAGTACTGTAATCCCACTCATCTTCCCGGTACCAATTGACATCGGGATACTGATGTTGAACATAGAAAAGGAATACACCGGCAGTTGCAGCAAAATACATGGTAGGTAACTGAATTAGCAGGTACGATTCGAAACCGATCAGTAAACTGATTCCGGTAGCCAATACTGCGATTCCGGCATTGGCCACATAAACACTGATTCTTTCCTTCCAGCTAAAGCCCCTCCGGGTAAAGCGGTTCGCAACCAGAAATACAAGCCCGGCGCCCAGTCCAAACATAATGAAGGGATTGCGGTAAACCCGATAGATAAACCGCTTGAAGGGAGAACGGCTTTTATATTCTTCTACAGTCAGTGTCCAGACATCGCCAACCCCTCTTTTATCAAGATTTCCGGCTGTGCGGTGATGGATCAGGTGAGCGTGATGCCACCGGTGATAGGGGGTAAAAGTCAGGATGCCAAGGATAATTCCCACGATATCATTGGCTTTTTTCGATTTAAAGAAAGCGCCATGGCCGCAATCGTGGAAAATAATGAATAGTCTGACAGTAAAGCCGGCAGCCAGAATTGTTAAAGGAAGCACAATCCACCAGCTATAACGAATAGCGATCACCATGGCTATCCATAGTGCGATATAGGGTAGAAGCGTATTTAATAATTGCCAGACACTACTGCGTGTCGAGGGGATTTTATAAGCAGTTATCAGCTTAAGCCAGGATTTATCAGAACCCGGCATCGTTGATTTTGGTGACATCTTTTTTTTTACAAAGATAACGGTTTTTTAAAATGAATGTGCAGGCTGGCATTGACGCAGCACAAGTGTAAAATTATATAATCCTCAGAAAATAAAAGTTTTCGTCACAATAATTTTTATTCCAGTAGTATTATAATATATTTGACCCATGATAAAAATGATATCCTTTAATCATACCAAAGTTTAAAATTCCTTTAATAGCATCAGTTCATTTTAATTAGTCTGTTGTAGAGCAAAACAATTTTATATTTAATTTCTTTGAATCATGTATAAACTTTTTCAAAATCTGCCTGCTGATTTCTTTTTCACGAAAGAAGAAAAAACTGTTGCTAAGGGTGAAATTCTGAAGCTAAACCTGGAAAGGCTGAGTTACATGATTTATATTGGATTGCCCGTAACCCTGATTCATATTATTATTTTCGCAGCTAACCTGAGCGATTCCGGAGATGCTGAAACTTCCTGGAGATGGGATATTATATACACCCATTTCTCGCTTTTTGTTGTTTTTCTGATCACCGGAATTTTTACTTTGCTGATTAACAAAAAGAAACTACAAGACCTTCCGGTCGCTGCAATAATTCCGCATTTTATTTTTGCCTATATCTTATTTTCAGGAGCGATGCTGGCAGGAATCGATCAAATGGTCACCAATGCTATCACACCATTCCTGATTGTCTGCCTTTTATCGGCTACAGCAATATTTATTGCGCCATTTTACTCAGCTGTATACTACATCCTGGCTTTTGTGGCCTACTATTTTCTAATCAGGCATTTTCAAACAAATCCCGAAATCCTGCTATCGAATTACGTTAATGGCATTACATCCATCGTCATAGGCTGGTTTATATCACTAACAATGTGGAGGAACAACCTGGTAAAATACAGAAAAGACCAGATTATTTCGGGACAGCAAGCCCTGTTGGAGGATCAGAATACAAGATTAAAACAGGTAGCAGGAGAATTGGGCATAGCCAATAAGACCAAAGACAAGCTCTTTTCCATTATTTCCCATGATCTGAGAAGCCCCTTTGCCAATCTGCAGGGTGTTCTGAAACTGATGCAATCGGGTGAAATTTCCGAAGCAGAATTTCGTGATTTGTTACCAGCTCTTTCAAATCAGGTATTCCTGACCAACGACCTGTTGGAAAACCTGTTAAGCTGGTCGCGCAACAATATGAAAGGAACTGCCATAAATCCTGAAATATTCAGCATTTCAGAAATGGCTGACAATATTATTCTGCTTTACCGCGACAACGTACGGGTCAAGAAACTGAATATCACAAACAAGATCGCCGATGATCAATTTGTGAAAGTAGATAAAGGCATGATTGCGCTTGTGTTACGCAATCTGATTTCAAACGCAGTTAAATTCTCAGTTGAAGGTGGCCTTATTATCATTGACAGCAGCACAAAGAACGGAACTGTAGAAATCAGTGTTCAGGATTCAGGCGTAGGAATTTCAGAAGATAAAATCTCTTTACTTTTCAGCGATCTGAATTACAACACAACAGGAACAGCCGGCGAAAGGGGAACCGGCCTGGGACTTTTGCTCTGCAAGGATTTTATTGAGCAAAACGGTGGCGAAATCGCTGTGGAAAGCATGATAAGCCAGGGAAGTAAATTTTACTTTACAGTTCCGAGGGCGGAATACAAACCACAAACTGCGTAACAAAAAACAACCTTTCACTAATAAGCATATTCCTTATAAATATCCTGATCGTCTTGTCCTTTAACATAATCAGCATGATTAAAATCTATCATCTATACATAACAAAGGATTCTATTTTTATTTAACATTTCATTTAACAGCGAAAATTTTTGTAAAAAATCAAATTATACTTATCTTTATTGAATAAATACAAAGTAGTATGAATATAAAGCTGAAAGTATCGGCAATTTTTCTTCTGGTTGTTCTGGCATTTGTAAACAACATGAACGCGCAGAACTACCGGGTGCTTCAGCCCGAAAGGACTTCGTTGTACAATGCAGAATACGGACCAATCTTAGGAATGCGCGTTGATTCTGTCAGGGTAATAAACTCAGATACCGTGTATTACCTTTTAAAAAACCTCCAGCAGATGGATTGGAACTGCTTCTTTATAGAAGGCCCATCGTGGATGGGAAACCAGGTCACCATTCGCCCCGGTGGGGAAACCGTCTTTTACAACTCCTATCAACAGCCCATACTGATTCAAACAAAGGCAGCTCTTAATGAAGAATGGCTCTGTTTTACATCGCCTGAACTTGGGTTCAAAGCAAAAATAATCACCGCTGAAATCGAAAATGTATTGGGAACTCCCGACTCTGTTAAAACCATCTCGTTTCAGGCCATAGATTCCGATGGACAGAATATTTCCCATGAGGTTAATAACCTGAATCTGAAGCTTTCGAAAAACCATGGGATTCTAAAAACCATAAACTTCTACAGTTTTCCAGAACTCAACCTTGGTTTTTTACTTCAGTGGTTAAGCGAATTTACCCTTATTGGTTTCGATAATCCGGAAAACGGGATTCAGAATCTAACCTGGAAAGCGGTAAATGATCACAATATTGGTGATGAACTGCATACTGTTGAAGTTTATAGTAATATTACTTATTCGCGTAGAATGGAAACTATTTCACTTTTATTGGATAAATCCGTAAATGGAGACACGATTTCCTATAATTGGGAGAAACGGATTAAAGTAATGATAAACAGCAACGGCAATAATACATTTACCGCAACCATAGACACTTTTTTACAGAAAATCTATTCAAATCCTGAATTCGATTTGCTGCCCGGAGTGGCTTTTGAAATTTATGATTCGGAAGAATTCACAACGACAATAATGAAAGAGGGTTTCCATGGAACCATAAAAGCGCAATTGGGTGGAAGTGGCACTGTAGCACCTTTCTGGTCTGATTCGTGTTATAATTACGTCATTTTCGATAACTGCTTTCCTGATCAGGATTATTACAACGGGCTGGGCGGGCCTTACTATTATGAACATTTTGGATTCGACGAGTGCTCCAACCAGTTAGTCTATTATAAAAAAGACGGCATCGAATGGGGCACCCCGATTGATTTCACAGTAAATTCAAACTTAATACCGATAGAACAAAAGCCTGGATTTGTCACGATTTTTCCGAATCCGGCCAACGATCTTGTCAATATAGTATTTAAAGGCAATAGCGGCGAATACCGGTTGCAGATTGTTGACAATTCGGGTAGGAAATTAGCTGAATGTTCATTTGAGGGAGAAACCAACACCCTGGATATCAGTAATCTGAAACACAGCATATACTTACTGAGGTTTATTACTGATAATCAAATCTTTATCAGAAAACTGATTAAACATTAATATAGTCGGGATAGCTGGAAATCGTTGAAGTATTGAAACCGGTATTTCGGATTCAACATTAATAAGGTTTGTCTGATTTCAAGGAAAGGGATTCCCTATGTCCAAGTCCTCAGTTTCCCATTTGATGGGTAAGCATCCATCCTGATACCCGGATTTCTGTCCTTCCTCAGCAGCAGATTTCGTTGGTAAGGACAATAAAGCAGTTTTGGTATTTTGAGTTAAACCTTAGCGGGACGCTAAGGTTAGGTTAGTTGAGTAAATCTCTTCACTTTCTTCACTCTCTTTACTCACTACTCATTTCTCACAGCTGTTTTTCAAATAAGGTTATAAAGAATTAATAAGGTTTGTCTGATTTCAAGGAAAGGGATTCCCTATGTCCAAGTCCTCAGTTTCCCATTTGATGGGCAAGCTTCCATCCTGATACCCGGATTTCTGTCCTTCCCCACCAGCAGATTTCGTTGGTAAGGACAATAAAGCAGTTTTGGTATTTTGAGTTAAACCTTAGCGGGACGCTAAGGTTAGGTTAGTTGAGTAAATCTCTTCACTTTCTTCACTCTCATCACTCACTATTCATTTCTCACAGCTGTTTTTCAAATAAGGTTATAAAGAATTAATAAGGTTTGTCTGATTTCAAGGAAAGGGATTCCCTATGTCTAAGTCCTCAGTTTCCCATTTGATGGGCAAGAATCCATCCTGATACCAGGATTTCTGTCCTTCCTCAGCAGCAGATTTCGCTGGTAAGGACAATAAAGCAGTTTTGGTATTTTGAGTTAAACCTTAGCGGGACGCTAAGGTTAGGTTAGTTGAGTAGATCTTTTCACTTTCTTCACTCTCTTCACTTATTTCACTTACTTCATTGTTTGTTTCAAATGTAGGGTTCGGAATCCCTTTTCAAAATCCTCCCACCTTATGGTTTTCGGACAGGTAACTGTCCTGACCTCGCCCGGCTGCATATCGAAGAAATTGTCAGAAAACTGCACATCGGTGTTGTCGCTGATCAGCATCAGATTTTTACATAGTTTTTGGGAAGTAATCTCAATTGCCAGGTGATCGCCTTTATCACTGATGCGGGTTTTGATGCCCGGGTCGGGAAGCTTCAGGTCTTTGGGTTTGGCGAAATAGACAAACGCCTGATCTGTCTCTTTGGTTCCAATAGCGAGGGTAACCGTAAGCACCACCTCTTTTTCGCGGTAATTCAGCGGAAGTTCCTTCAGATCAATGCTGTAAATAACTGCTGAGCCATTGGAAGGCAGGGTAACTTTCACGGGGCGGCTCCACAAGGATAGGCCATTGAAATCCATCAGATTAAGCCTGACCACCGCCGGAGTTTTCACTACAAGGTCTGAGACACCCTGAATCGACAACTTCCCATTCTCAATCACCACATTGATAATCTGATTTTTACAGGCTTCCTTTGCAAAATAGTGCAATGCCTTCCATTTTCCGTAATAATCAATCCCCGACCAGGAAGCCACCGGCCAGCAGTCGTTGATTTGCCAGTAAAGCGATCCCATGCAGTAAGGCATATCGCTGCGGTGCGTTTTCAGTGCCATTTTAATTGCGTCGGCCTGCAACAACTGACCAACATAAAGAAGTTGCTCAAAATCGCTCGGGATCTGGTAATCCTGTTCCATATACTGCCTGATGCGCAGGTTGCCGATACCGCTGCGCTGATGTGAAGCCATCACTTCTGATTCAATGTTCCAGTCCTGAGGCAAGGTATATTTCTTTACACTGTTAAACTCTGGAAATGACTGGAATCCGTATTCACTCATGAAACGGGCTTTATATTTGCGGAAATCGCTGAAAGGTTGCTGCCCGTGCCACACGCCCCAGTAGTGCATATCGCCTGAGTTGTTTACATCGCTTGCCAACTTGCCCATCCCGGCTGATGGCGATGAATGCCAGTAAGGCTGATTATCCGTATTGGCAGCCACCACAGCTGGCAGAATGTGGTGAAAAATTGTATCATAAGCCTTCCAGATGGTTTCGCGCTGTTGTGGATTGTAATTCTGTTTCCAGCCCCAGCCGCGCTCCTCGTGACCCTGGGCCCAGGCAGTTTCAATCTCGTTGTTGCCACACCAAAGGGCCATACAGGCATGATTGCGCAGGCGCTTCACATTGTCTTCGGCCTCCTGCCTGATGCTGTTCAGGAAATCAACATCTCCGGGATACATGCTGCAGGCAAACATAAAATCCTGCCACACCATTATGCCATATTTATCACAAAGATCATAAAACAGGTCGCTTTCATAGACGCCTCCGCCCCATACACGGAGCATGTTCATGTTGGCATCGGCTGCTGACTTTACTATAAACTCATAGGTTTCAGGCTTCACACGGGGCAGAAAAACATCGTTCGGAATGTAATTGGCTCCCTTGGCAAACACCGGCCGGCCATTTACCTCAAAATAAAAACTTTCACCATTGCCTTTGGCATCGGGTTTCCGGACCAGATTAATTGTACGCAGGCCAATGTTTTCCGATTCCGAGTCAATCAACTTTCCTGAAACAGCCAGTTCAGCGGTTATGGTATAAAGTGGTTGCTCTCCCAACCCATTGGGCCACCAGCGTTTCGGATTCTGAATTGAAAACGGAATTGTTTGCTTAATTATGCCACTGCTTGTTTTTACAGGTGTTGAAGCAACTTTTATCCCGTTAACTAAAAGGTTGAGGTTGAGGATCAGATTGTTTCCGGGAGCTTCCAGTTCGACTTCAGCAAGTAGATTTGCCGAAGTTTTTACTATGCTTTTCTGAACAATTTGCAGGTTGTTGATGCGGGCGTCGTCCCATGTTTCGAAGTAAACCGGCCGCCAGATGCCGGAAGTCACCAGCCTTGGTCCCCAGTCCCATCCAAAATGATAACCGGCCTTGCGGGTAAAGATGCTTACCTGGTTTTTGCCCATGCCGCCCGCTTCCGACTGATCGTTGGAGGCCGGCAACGGATATCCGAAAAGTTCCTGCTTCTCCATTCCTTTCAGCACCGGCGACGTGAAAAGAATCCTTACTTGATTTTCTCCTGTCTTCAGGTATTTTTTAACATCTGCCTTCCAGGTGATGAACATATTATCTGCTTTAAAAACCAATTGTTCGTTAACATACACATCGGCATAGGTGTCGAGACCTTCAAAAACAAGGCTGATGTGCTGTCTGGCAATTTCGTCCATATTCATATTAAAGTTGGTCCGGTATTCCCAGTTTACCTTGTCAATCCATTGCACTGCACGTTCATTCAGCCGGTAGTAGGGGTCCTCAATTTTTCCGGCGGCCATCAGGTCGGTATGGACCGTGCCCGGAACAGTTGCAGCCATCCATTCGGTGGTAGCGGTTTGCCGGAATTGCCAGTTGCTATTCAGCGATATCGTATTGTTTATCTGCTGGGCATATAAAATTACTGTTGTCAGAAAAAAAAGGGAACTAAGAAATAATTGTCGCCTGACCATATCCAAGAAGTTTAAATTTCATTCATTTAAAACACCACGCTATTAAAGCAAGACCGGATCAAAACAGAATCCGTAGCATGATTTCTGAGCATTCAGAAAATTCCGGTATTTGAAATCCGTGTCTTTAGTTGGCGCAATTTAAGTAAAACCCCAGAATCAAGGTAAACATATGGTCATTTATTCTGTAAATAATTACATTCATTTCATCGATAAACCTTAGTTTTGTTATCCAATTTACAAAGTTTCAAAGTACCCAAAACAATTTGAGCAGTCACATCTTATTGAAGTTTAGAAATGATTGATTTTAATTCCTTTTACGATTGTAATTTCGTAAAGAAAGTTGCAATGATTTTTATCCTAATATTCACTATGTCATTTACTCAAAAACCAGCAACCCCCAAAAAGGTAATTTTTTTCGGAGATTCTATAACTGAAATGGGCGTCAGACCAGGCGGCTATATTGATCTTATGGGTAAATCATTGGCAAGTAAAGGTTTAGGCAATAACTTTGAATTGATAGGATCAGGAATCGGGGGAAATAAAATATATGATCTTTATCTTCGCCTGGAGCAGGATGTTCTGGTTAAAAAGCCTGATGTTGTTATTATTTATGTCGGGGTGAATGATGTATGGCATAAAGCGTGGGGAACCGGAACCGATGAGGACAAATTTGCCGGTTTTTATGCTGCTGTCATAAAAAAAATCAAAACTACAGGGGCTGAGATAATCCTGTGCACCCCGGCAGTTATCGGAGAAAAAACCGATTTCTCGAATCCCCAGGATGGTGACCTGAACCAGTACTCCGTGATTATCCGTAATCTTGCAAAGGAATACAATTGCAGGCTCTGCGATCTGCGCCTTCTGTTTCTTGAATACAACCGGGGACACAACCCTGAAAATAAGGCTCAGGGGATTCTCACAACCGACCTTGTTCATCTCAATGATCAGGGAAATCAGCTGGTCGCTGAAGCTTTACTTGATCTGTTGCTCCGGAAGTAGTTAAGTTCAGTACCCAACTTTTTCCTATCTTAGCTTTTTTTATTGGACATTTGCGTATTTATTATAATTATACATGATTAAAGTACTGATTGTTGACGACGACCCCACCTTCTGCCTTATGCTCAAGTCATATCTTGGGAATAAGGGCTTTGATGTAAAAGAAGTCTTCAGTGCAGGAAGTGCGCTGAAAGCTTTCGGTGAGCAATCATTCGACATTATACTAACCGATCTCAGACTTCCTGATTTTGATGGAATTGAATTGATCGACAAACTAAAAAAGATTAACCCCAGGGTACCTGCTATCCTTATGACCAGGTATGGTGATATCCGTTCGGCAGTAACAGCCATTAAGTCAGGAGCTTTTGATTATGTAACCAAGCCGGTAAATCCTGATGAACTACTTATGACTGTTAATAAGGCAATCGAAAAGCAAAAGTCGGAATCCTCACTGAACCGGGGAATCCAAAGTGAAAACCTCCCTGGAAGTCTGAACTATTTCAGGGGAACCAGTGAGTTGTCGATGTTGGTTGAACAATATATTTCACTGGTAGCCCCAACCGATATGTCGGTGATCATTCAGGGTGAAAGTGGCACCGGAAAGGAATACGTTGCCCGCATGATACATCTAAAAAGCTACAGACACAGTAAACCGTTTGTTGCTGTTGACTGCGGGGCATTATCCAACGAACTTGCAGCCAGCGAATTGTTTGGTCACACCAAGGGATCTTTTACCGACGCACATGCCGACAAAGAAGGTCAGTTTCAACAGGCAAACGGTGGCACGTTGTTTCTTGATGAAATTGGCAACCTCTCTTACGAAACCCAGTTGAAACTTCTGCGGGCCACCCAGGAACGCAAAGTGAGAAAAATCGGGGGAACAAAAGACGTGGATGTCGATGTGCGGATTATAGTAGCTACAAACGAAGACCTGAGTGCCAATGTGCAGAAAGGAACTTTCAGGGAAGACCTTTTTCACAGGCTTAACGAATTCAAAATCAGCGTACCCCCACTCAGACAAAGGGAAGAAGACATTCCAAAGTTTGCCGATTACTTTCTCCGGCTCTCTAACCAGGAATTGGGAAGAAACGTTAGTGGTTTTGACAAGTCAGCGATGGAAGCCATTCTCTCCTATAGCTGGCCCGGCAATATCCGGGAGATGAAAAACACCATAAAAAGAAGTGTACTGCTAAGCACTACCGACTTTATTACTTCGCAGGAGTTGCCTCAGGAAATATTCGGGAAAGAGGCAGGTACTGACATTAAAGGTTTCAGAATTAATACCGACCTCAAATCGCTCGCAGAAACAAATGAAAAATCAACCATACTGAATGTTTTACAGCAGACCCGGTTCAATAAATCCAAAGCAGCCCAGTTGCTCAACATTGATCGCAAGACGCTTTACAATAAAATGAAACTCTACGGGATAGAAGGTTGAAAACAAACCGCACTGAGGATTGAGAAATTACACCCGCTCAGCCTGACTGCCTGACAAACGAAGCAATTCTGCTTCAAGCAAAGGATGAAGCCGGTTGTTGATCGATGTTATCGTCTTTAACATCTTTTTCACCTCTTCCTGTCCACATTTCCCGGGGTCGAGTGATTCGAGCTGGTTCAACACCGGCATAGCCTGTGAAACGCCCATGTGCCCATAACCAGTCAGCAGTTTGTGCGCCAATAGTTTTATTCCGCTATAATCATCACCATCACACATAAGCCATAATTCCTGAACGGCCACCTGCGAGGTGTGTATAAATGACCTGATGACACTGGATAACTGAGTAGAATTACCGGAGGTGAATTTTTCAACCTGTTTCAGATCATATAACCTGTCTGTCAACATATTATCATTAAATCCTGAATCAGGTATTTGAATTGAATGTGCAAGATAAGCCCCGATGCGTGCCAGGAATTCAGTTTCCCTGAAAGGCTTTTGCAACACTTCATTAAAACCGGCTTCCATATATTCTATATCATAACGATCGATTTTTGCCGCCGTAAATGCAATCACCGGCACCATCGAAATCTTAGGGTCAGGATTAGCCCGTATATATTTAACCAATTCAATTCCACTTATTTCCGGCATCTGCACATCCGTCATGATTACATCAAACACCCCATCGTTCAAAATCTCTATTGCCTGTCTGCCGTTGGAGGCTATTTCAACGATCATGCCGGCATTTTCTGCAATGATACGGGCCAGCAATATGTTGAATACATCATCGTCCACAAGGAGCAAACGGTGGCCATCAAAACTGAAGTCACCATCCAGCGTTGTAATTTCATGGCTGACCGGCTCTTTATCGGTAATTGGATAAGGAATACGAACAGTAAACGCCGACCCTTCACCCGGGATACTTTGTGCAACAATATCACCCTGCTGAATACGGGCCAGTCTGCGACTGATGGCCAGACCAAGTCCCGATCCGCCATACTTTCGGGCCTGAGACGAATCAGCCTGCCTGAAATCCTCAAAAATATCATTCAGTTTGTCGGCTGGAATGCCAATACCCGTGTCACTTACCGTAATGTTCACTTCACAAATTTCCTCCCGGAATTCCATCTCCAGGTTAATACTGACTACTCCCTTTTCAGTGAATTTCAGCGCATTGCTTAGCAAATTATACAATATCTGCCTTAACCTCAGGGGGTCTCCTTCAACCACTATATCAGATCCACTGTTATAATCAGATTCAAACTCTACTCCCTTTTCAGAAGCCGATAATCTGAAAGGAACAATCACATCGTCAAGAATATCCTGTAGTCTGAATGGTATTTTCTCAAGCTGCAATTTTCCGGCACCCAACCGGCTAAGGTCAAGAATATCATTTACAGTTTCGAGCAAATGCCTTGAGGAACGCCTGACAGCACCCAGGTATTCCGTTTGTACTTTGTTAAGTGGCGTGTTGATTAACTGATCGGAAAAACCGATGATGGCATTTAAGGGTGTGCGGATTTCATGACTCATATTTGCCAGAAATTCCTCTTTTACTTTTGCGAGATCTGAGGATATAAGATTGGACTTCATGAGATCCCGTTTTAAACGGTTACTTCGCCTGATGCTCCCCATAATCAGCACAACAAATATCAGGATAAGAAACAGCGATACAGATCCGATGATGGCAATTGAAACAATCGACCTGTCAGCCCTGAAAATTGCCTCCTTTGCACGGCGCTCGGCCAAAAGTGTTTGGGTCACCTCAAGTTGCCTGAGAATACTCAATACCTGATTGATAATCAATGAACTGTTTTGCAGCATATCCAATTCCTGGATTTTGAGCCCTTCGTACGAAGCCATATCCTGTTTCCGCACGTTGGTTAAAACATTCCTGACATTTCGCAATATCACCGAATCTGTCGGCCTGATCAGTGAGGTGTCCGTTATAATCCGCGTTGTAGATAATACAGCCGGAGCCTCATTTACGTGTTGATTAATTTCTTCCGGTTGATTCTTCGAAAATGCTTTTTTTAGTTTTTTAAAGATCCCCTGTTCTGAATTTACACTTTTAGCCTTCGGTAATTGCTCCGCTTTAATCGTGTCGAAAACAGTGACAACCCTGGTTGAGGTGCGCAACCGGTTTGGTATGGTATCCAGAGAGCCTGATTTAATCTGGCTGATCGTCTTTTCAGCAAAATCGAAACGTTCTCTTTTTGTTTTATAAATCAGATAAGCATCAATCATGGCTTGCCTTCTGTCCAGAAGTAATGAAACAGTGTCAAACCGGGAAAGCCTTGCCTGATTATCCAGCGAATTCTGCTTTAAAAGATCAAGATTGACCACAACTTTGGATATACGGTCATTATAATTGCCAATATAATTCTGGTCATTGGTAATTGAATATATCCTGAAATTGTTTTCTGCTTCTGTCAGGTCGGCAAGCAGATCCCGTAATAAAAGGGTTTCAGGATCGCTTCGTGAAAGGATGGTAAATGTTTCCTTCAGAACTTTGGTATTATCGCGCACCACATAACCTGCAAGGGCAACAGCAACAATTGCAATAATAAGTAAGATAACCACTTTAAAGTGAAGACCCCAGTTCCTTACTGTTGCATAAAATCCTGACATAACTAAAATGTGGAATTAAAATGTAGCGAGAAACTATTCCTGGCGCAATGTCAAGTGTAAAATGTCGCATCGAATGAAATGAAGGTTCCAACACTCAATCGGATTTCAATTTTCTACTTTTTACTTTAGACTTTGGACTTTACACCAAGGATTAAACAAATAGATAGACTTTAAGTTTGTAGTATCCGGCTTTTGCTAAAACCCAAAAGAGCCTAATCAGCAGGCAGTTAAAACCAGTAAGCCTCCTTACTTTAAAACAAAGGGGAACCCGGTGACAGATGACAAATTTAAGAAAATAATTGATTCTTTGAAAATTCAGAAGAAGCATTTATCAATTTGAAAATGGGAGACTCAGAGACTAAGAGACTGGGAGACTGGGAGACTGAGAGACTAAGAGACTCAGAGACTGGGAGACTGAGAGACTGAGAGACTGAGTGACTGAGAGACTCAGAGACTGAGAGACTCAGAGACTGAGAGACTGAGAGACTCAGAGACTCGGAGACTCAGAGACTGAGAGACTGAG